>NZ_JAUZMY010000023.1:0-122189 GCF_036327455.1 Nocardiopsis codii
CGCTCGCCCGCGGTGGCGGGTCCGGAGCGCCCGTGCGGCACGGGGAGGGGTCGGCCCCGTCGGACGCCGGAACGCGGAGAGGCCCCCAGGGTGAACCTGGGGGCCTCTCGTCGGCCGCGGTGCCGCTCGTCCGGTTACAGGAAGTCGGACAGTTCCTTCTCCAGGAGCCGCTTCGGCTTGGCGCCGATGATCTGCTTGACGACCTCGCCGTCCTTGTAGAGGTTCATCGTCGGCAGCGACATGACGTTGTACGCGCGCGGCGTCTCGGGGTTCTGGTCGGTGTTGAGCTTGACGACCTCGATCTTGTCGCCGTACTCGTCCGCCAGCTTGTCCAGGACCGGGGCCATCTGCTTGCACGGGCCGCACCAGTCGGCCCAGAAGTCGACCAGGACGGGCTTGTCGCTGGCGAGGACCTCCTCCTTGAAGGTGGCGTCCGTGACGTGCTTGACAGTGGACATGGTTCTCCTTGGTTCACCTGGTGGCGGATGGCGGGGGGCGGAAGCCGGGCCCTCTCGGACGGGCCCGGGGGAGGGAGGCGTCAGTTGCCCTGCGCGGCGAGGAAGCGCTCGGCGTCCAGTGCGGCGGAGCAGCCCGTGCCGGCGGCCGTGATCGCCTGGCGGTACTGGTGGTCGACGACGTCGCCGCAGGCGAACACGCCCTCCAGGGTGGTCCGGGTGGACGGGAACTCCACCTTGACGTACCCCTCCTCGTCCAGCTCGATCTGCTTGTCGAACAGCTCGACGCGCGGGTCGTGGCCGATGGCGACGAACAGTCCGGTCACGTCGAGGGTGCTCGTCTCGCCGGACTTGTTGTTCAGGACACGGAGACCGGTGACGCGCTCCGTGCCGAGCACCTCGGTGACCTCCGAGTTCCACAGGAACCGGATCTTCTCGTTGGCCTCGGCGCGCTCGACCATGATGCGGCTCGCGCGCAGCTCCTCGCGGCGGTGGACCACGGTCACCGACGAGGCGAAGCGGGTGAGGAAGAGGGCCTCCTCCATGGCGGTGTCGCCGCCGCCGACCACCGCGATGTCCTGGTCGCGGAAGAAGAAGCCGTCGCAGGTGGCGCACCAGGAGGTGCCCCGGCCGGAGAGCTCCTTCTCACCGGGCACGCCCAGCTCGCGGTACCCGGACCCGGTGGCGAGGATGACCGTGTGCGCGAGGAAGGTCTCGCCGCCCGCGACGACCTCCTTGACCGGCTTGTCCAGGTTGACGGAGGTCACGTCCTCGGGGACCAGCTCGGCTCCGAAGCGCTCGGCCTGCTTGCGCAGGTTGTCCATGAGGTCCGGCCCCATGATGCCGTCGGGGAAGCCGGGGAAGTTCTCGACCTCGGTCGTGTTCATGAGGGCGCCGCCGGCGGTGATCGAACCCTCGAACACCAGCGGGCGCAGCTCGGCTCGGGCGGCGTACACGGCAGCGGTGTACCCCGCCGGTCCGGAACCGATGATGATGACATTGCGGACGTCACTCACGCTCGTAGGCCCTTCACACAGTCGCTGCCCTGGCCACGCGTCGTGACGTCAGGGGAAGATGGTTAGCACAACCGATGGTAGGTGCAGGGCATTCCCCTCCGGACATCCGCCCAGCTTACGGGGGCGGGGTATGCGGCACGGAGGCGGGGAGCCCCCGCGGACGCCGCTCAGGGGCCCTCCTGGCGGCCTTCCGGCGCCGCTCGGACCTTCGGGGTGAGCGCACCCGCCAGGAGCCCCACAGGGCGTTCGTGGCGGGTGCGGCGACCAGCGCGAGAGGGTGGGCGGGCGGCCCCGGGGGACCGCCCGCCCGTCACACGGGAACTCAGGGTTTCGGCACGCTCTCCTGGGCGAGCACGCTCCCGGAGGAGTCACCGCCCTGCGCGCAGACCGGGTCGACCACGTACACGTCGTACTCGTCGCCGTCGAGGGCGAACATGGCCCACGCCGGGGTCGTTCCGTCGCCGTAGTGGGCCTCGTCGACCAGGGTGAACCGGGTGTCGAGTTGCTCGCCGAGGAGTGCGGCGCACTCGTCCACCCCGGGCGGCGCGGTCTCCTCCGCCACCAGGGGTTCGGCGCCGCCGTCCTCCCGCGCCCCTCCCAGGGGGGAGAGGCCCAGGGTCAGGGACGCCTGCTCCTCGAGGTCCGTGCCGTTGTAGACGGTGCCGCTCCGCACCACCTGGGGCGTGTAGGCCTGCGCGATGTCGGGCGCGGCCTCCTCCTCGTCCTGCTGGAGGGGCGCCGCGACGCCGCCGGAACTGGCGCTCTCCTGCGCGGTCAGCCCGTTGAACAGGGCCGCGCCGCCGCCCGCGACGACCGCCGCCGCGGCGGCCACCATCATCAGCCGGGGCAGGTTGACACCGCCGAAGCCCCGCCGCCGACGCGGGAGCTGTGTGACCGTGGCGGGGGTGCCGAGGGGTGCGGGAACGGCGTCCGCCCCTCCGCCGCCCCCGGTCCGCTCGCGCGCCGCCTCGGCGATACGCCGGTCGAGGAGGTCGGCCACGTCCCGGGGCATCTCGGGAACGGGTGCGGCGGCCAGCGCCTCGGTGACCCCCGTGAGCTCTTCCAGGGTCGTCGCGCAGGTCGCGCAGGTCTCGATGTGGGATGCGACGGTGCGTTCCTCGCCGGGCTCCAGGAGCTCCTCGGCGAAGAAGGCGAGTGCCTCCACGTCTGGATGGGACGTCACGATGGGTTGGCACCTCCTCTCCCAGATGTGACGTCTCGGGGGTGCCGGGGGTTCCTCAGATGGGCCAGGGACGGAAGAAGTTTGGCGCGACCTCGGGCACACCGGCTCTTGACCGTTCCGGAGGCCACGTCGAGGATCTCCGCCGCCTCCTCCACGCGATAGCCGAGCATGTCCACGAGGGTCAGGGCCATCCGCTGGTCCAGCGGAAGGAGTTCCAGGGCGGCGTGCACGTCGAGCCGGGCCTCGGTCTGCGAGGCGTGGTCCGGGGAGCCGCCGGTCCGGCCCAGCCGCTCGTTGGCGACCACGTCCAGGGTGGCGTCCTCGGTGGGGGTGGCGGGGCGCACCTTGCGCCGCCGCAGCCGGTCGTGGCAGGCGTTCACTACGATCCGGTGCAGCCACGTGGTCACCTGGGACTCACCGCGGAACCGGTCGGCGGCGCGGAACGCCGACAGGAACGCGTCCTGGAGGGCGTCCGAGGCCTCCTCGGGGTCGCCCATCATCCGGACGGCGACAGCCCAGAGGCGCTCACGGTGGCGGCGAACCAGTACCCCGAACGCCTGTTCGTCACCCTGAGCGTGCCTCGTCAACAGCTCCCGGTCAGGAAGCTCCTGGACCGCGTCCATCAGCGCTGATCACATACCCCACTACTCGGTTCCGCGTACCTCGACCTCGTTGACGCTCCCACGGTAGTCCCCCCCGTTCTGGGGCAGGGTCGTGAACCAGACCAGGACGTACTGACCGTTGGCGGGTTCGTCGAGGACGACCTCCTGGGAGCCGCCACTGCCGCTGGCGACCACCTCGTAGTCGTCCTCCGAGTTCCCGTCCGCGTCGCCGACCCTGATCTCGAACTCGTATCCCTCACCGCCGAGGTCGAGGTCGACCGCGTGGATCTCATGGCTCGCGCCGAGCTGGAGCTGGAGGCCGACGCCGGGCTTGATGATGTCCAGCGGGTCCTGGTAGCCCTGGGTGTTCCAGGCGGTGCCGGTCTGGCCGTCCCAGGCCAGGGGCGAGCGTGCGCTGTGCTCGTCGGTGTCGCCGTGCGGGTTGAGGCCGCGCGAATCGACGATCTCCAGCGCGGTCGCCTCCGCGGCCTCGTTCGCCGCGTCGTCGGTGGAGTCCGCGCTGGGTGTCGCGGGGTCCTCGCCGGGCTGCATCATCGACCCCAGCCCCCAGGCGCCCACGACCACGGCGGCGAACAGCACGACCGCGACGACGCCGATGAGGATCCTCCGGGGCGACGTCCGGGAACGGGCCGCACGCTGGTCCATGCGGGAGGGGGCGGAGCGCTCCGCCCGGGGGGCGGAGGCGCTGTGTGACGTGGTGGCTCCGCGTGTCCCGTTGCCGTTGCGTGCGCTGCGGCGGGGGCCGGAACCGGTGGTGTCGAGCTCGCCCGTACGCCGGGAGGTTCCGGGTTCGGGGGGCGGCGAGGACTCCACGGGGGAGACGGGGAGCGGGATGAGCCGCGGCACCTCGGCCATGGCGGCGCAGAAGTCCGCCGGGGTGGTGATCGGCGGTCCGGGCACCATCTGGCCCGCGAGGTGGGGCAGGGCCGCGCGCGTGGTGATGGTGTTGAGGGGCTCGGTGACGCCCTGTCTGATCTGTCCGGGCGGGTAGGGGCCCGCCGTCCCTTGGGGGGCGCCGGGGAGACCGCTCTGCGGGCCGCCGGGCCAGTGCCCGGTGAGCGCCGCGTACAGGAGGTTGCCCAGCCCCTGGGCGTCGACCGCCCCGGGGTCGGCCACGTTGGCGCCGAGCAGAGCGGCGTCGACGCCGATGCCGGTGACCTTGACGGCCCCGCCGCTGCTCCACATGAGCTTGCTCGGGGTGAGGCACAGGTGGTGGAGGCCGCCGGCGTGCGCGGCGGCGATGGCCTCGGCGGCCTCGGCGACCAGGCCCGCGGCGCGCTCGGGCTCCATGGGGCCCTGGGAGAGGAGGTCGGCGAGGGAGGAGCCGATGACCCACTCCTCGACGACGTAGGGGACGGGGGTGGTGTCGTCGGCGTCGAAGACCTGGGTGACGCGGGCGTCGGGGATACGGCTCGTGGCCCTGGCCGCGCGTACGACCTCGGACGTGCGCGGGAAGCCCTCGGTGAAGGTCCACACCGCGACGGGCCGTGCGAGGGTCTCGTCGGTGGCCTTCCAACGGGTGGCCCCGCCGGTCTCACTCACCACTTGGTCGAGGCGGTACCGGTTGGCCAGCTTCGCCCCGGGTTCGATCAGGAAGGTGCTCATGTTGGGAGTGACGGACGCCAGTGCCGTGAGCTCCGCGCGCTCCTGCCGCACACGGGTCCCTGGGGACCGGAGCGGTGCGGGGTGTGCGCGAGGGGGTTATCGGCCCTGCCTGCTGTCCCCAGCCTCCCTTCGGGCAGCTCGGATGAACATTGCTGTAGCGGTAAAGCGATGCGTGTCCATGCTAGGACGCCTGAACAGCATCTTCGGAGGACAGGGGATACTCATTCACCTTCCGGGGCGTATCGGTGCTCGGCTACCCAACGTCATCCATTCCTGGTGATCAGCGGCGTCGCAACCGTGTTCTGAGCAAATCGAGGAAGGATGTGACTTCGGTCACATTCAGGAACTTCGCGGTAACAACGAACAGTACGGCACCGACGATGCCCCCGGCCAGCATCGCTGCGAGACCCGGCCACAGATCACCCGGCAGTCCCTGGAAGGCGTAGATCATCGCCAGGCCGAAGACCGCGGCGGGAACGGTGGCCGCGTGGAGCTTGAACAGCGTCGCCGCGGTGCGCCGCCCGTCCATGCCGTTGAGCCTGCGGTGGAGCAGATACCACATGATGACCGAGCCGACGATGTAGTAGAGACCGTACGGCACGGGCAGCCACACCACGACGTGTTGCGGTTCGACGACGAACAGCAGCGCGATCGCCGTCACCGCGTGCGCGATCTCGGAGGGGATCGACACCAGGGCGGGGGTCCGGGTGTCACCCAGCGCGTAGAACACGCGCATCTGGAGCTGGAACAGCGTGAACGGGATCAACATCACGCAGAAGACCATCAGGATGCGGCCGATCGCCGCCGCGTCGGACGCCGTCGTGCTCCCCTGCGCGTAGATCATCACGCAGAACGGGATGGCGAAGACGATCATCGCGACCGAGATCGGCACGATGAGCACCGACGAGAGCCGGAACCCGCGGGAGAAGTCGCTGCGCACCTGGTCCTTGCGCCCCGCCGCCACGTGCTCGCTCATCCGCGGCAGCAGCGCGGTGATCACGGACACCGCGATGATCGCGTACGGCAGCTGGAACAGCATCGACGCGAACTTGTACGCGGTGATGCCCGCCCCGGAGTCGAAGCCGAGCTCCGCCGCGCGCGTTCCCGCACGCGTCGCCACGTTGGTGGAGACGAGCGCGCCCAGTTGCGCGACCACGATGTAGAGCATCATCCACGAGGCGGCGCCGGCCGCCTCGCCCAGGCCCGAGCCGCGCAGGTCCAGGCGCGGCCGCCAGCGGAAGCCCGCCGCGGCCAGCGCCCACACCAGGACAGCGGCCTGGAGCACCTGGCCGACGGCCGTGCCCAGGCCGAGCAGCATCAGTTCGCCGGAGGTGATCGTCTCCGGGGTGCGCCCCGGGCCCGCGATCGAGATGAACCACAGGAGGATGCCGATGATGACGATGTTGTTGAGCACCGGCGCCCACATCGGGGCGCCGAACCGGTTGCGCGCGTTGAGCATCGCGCTGGCCAGGCCGCTCGCCCCGATGAAGAAGATCTGCGTCACCAGGTACCGGGCCATGACGACCGACACCTCGTACTGCGCGCCCGTGAACTCGCCGGCGTAGATCCGGATGAACCACTCCGCGACCAGGACCGACAGGAGCGTGATCACGAACAGGGCCAGCAGCATGAGGGTGACCAGGCGCTGCTCGGTCCTGTTCCCGCCGTCCGGGTCCAGCTTGCGCCGCTTCACCAGGAAGGGCACGAACACGCTGGCCAGCAACCCGCCGATGAGCAGGTCGTAGATCATGTACGGGACCATGCCGGCGGTCTGGTAGGCGTCGCCCAGCAGTTGGGTGCCGATCGCCGCGGCCAGGATGATGGTCCGGACGAACCCCGTGACACGGGAGACGATGGTGCCCAGCGCCATGACCGCGCTGGACTTGGCGATGTTGCCGGGGGCGGTGTGGGCACTGCCGCCGATCTCGTCGCCGTCCTCCAGGCGGTCGGCGGTTCCCACGTCGCCGATGTCGCTCGGATCGCGGTCGGTGCGGAGCCCGGTCTCGGGCACACCGTCCGGCTCGTCGCGCTCGTACGTGTCGAGCACGTCCTCCGGCATCACCATGTGGCGCCGGTGGTGCGTGCCCGGTTCCGCGGGCGCCCCGCTCGGCGCGGGGTCCTGCTCTCGGGCTTGATCGCTGGGCACCGTCGGGACGTCCTTATCTCGGTCGGGGTGCTTCGGGGGACCTTCGGCGGGATCAGAGCCGTGGCGCTACGGCATCAACGACGCAGGCGCCCGCGGATGAGTTCCACCGCCGCGCTCAGCTCCGGTACGCGCAGCAGTCGCGCGAAGCCGAGGAAGAGGAGCGCACCGAGGACGCACCCGGTGACCGGGGCCCCGATGTAGGTGGCCAGGCCGGGACCGACGTAGGCGTCGAAGAACCAGAGCACACCGAGGCCGGCCGCGATGCTCGGGACGACGGCCAGGTGCAAGCGCAACATTGTGCCAATGACGTGCTTTCCGTCAAGTCCGCCGATACGCCGACTCAGGACCAGTCCGGCGATGGTCAGACCGGACAGGAACGAGATCATGAAGCCCGAGGCCACTCCCACGACCACCAGGTTCGGCGGGAGCACCAGGTAGGAGACCAGGGCCAGCCCGCTGTGCACGGCCAGGTTGGCGGCGCCGATCATCGCGGGCGTGCGTGTGTCGCCCATGGCGAAGAACACGCGCAGCATGAGCTGGAAGACCGTGAACGGCACCAGGCCCAGCGACATGACCGCGAGGATCTGCCCGATGCTGGACGCGTCGTCGACCGAGATGGAACCGCGGGCGAAGGCAAGGACGGACAGCGGCTCCGCGAACATCGCCACCGCGAAGGCGGTCGGCACCAGCACGAACGCGGACACGCGCAGCGTCCGGGAGAAGTCCGAGCGGACGGCGTCCCAGTTCCGGTCGTCGGCGTGGGCGCTCATCCGGGGCAGCAGCACGGTGATGAGCGAGACCGCGATGATCGCGTACGGGAGCTGGAAGAGCTGGTACGCCAGGTTGTACGCGCTGATGCCCGCACCGACGTCGAGGCCCTCCTCGATGCTCGCCACGTTCGCGGCGTTGGCGATGTTGGTGGTGATCCACAGCCCGGCCTGCGTGAGCAGGGTGTAGAGCATCATCCACCCGGCGGTGCGGACCGCGTCGCCCAGCCCGGAGCCGCGCAGGTCCAGGCGGGGGCGCCAGCGGTAGCCGGTCCGGGAGAGGGCGACGAACAGCACGACCGCCTGGAGCAGCATGCCGCCCGCGGTGCCCGCGCCGAGCAGGGTGAGCTGGCCGTCGGTGACGGTCTCGGGGGTGCGCCCGGGGCCCGCGACCCACAGGAACACGGCCGCCACGGACATGATGACGACGTTGTTGAGGACCGGCGCCCACACGGCGGCGCCGAACTTGCCCCGGGTGTTGAGCATGGCGCTCAACAGGCCGCTCAGGCCCACGAAGAAGATCTGCGCGAGCAGGAACCTCGCCAGGTAGACGGACGCCTCGAACTGGACCGGTGTGAACCGGGACCCGTACATCCAGATGAGGAACTCGGCCGCCAGGATCGCCGCCGCGGTCAGGAGGAACAGCGCCAGGACCGTGGTGGTGAACAGGCGGTCCTCGGTGGCCTTGCCCCCGTCCGCGTCGTTCTTACGCCGCTTGACCAGGAACGGGATGATGACGCTGGCCATCAGCCCGCCGATGAGCAGGTCGTTGAGGATGAAGGGGATCGTGTGGGCCGTGTGGTAGGCGTCACCGAGGAGGTGGGTGCCGATGGCGGCGCCGAGCACGATGGTGCGGGCGAACCCGGTGAGCCGGGAGGCCATGGTGCCCACGGCCATGATCATGCTGGAGCGCATCATGCCGCCGGAGTCCGACCCGGAACCCGCCCCCGCGTCGGCGTCCGCCGCGTCCGAACCGGGGCCGTCCCCGGCCTTCGGCGCGGGGACGACGGCGGGCTCGGGCAGTTCGCCCTCCTCGAAGGAGGGCATGGGTCCGCCGCTGGGGCGGATCGTGCTCTCACCCGGGAGGGGGCCTTCGGGCTGGGGGGAACGGCGGTGTTTCCCGTTGCCGTTCGGAGAGTCGGTGACCACCGTGGATCAGGGTTCCTTTCGTCCGACTGGGGAGGGTCCGGCCGCGGCGCCGCGGTCCGGCGCCTGTCCGGTCGGGCCGGACACGCGGCTCGCCGCCGCGTGTGCCGACATGGAGACGTGCGGGTGTGTCGACATGGCGTCCTGTCGGTAAGGAGCCATGTCACCCATCGGTCCGTCCGGGCTCCGGGGTCACTTCCCGGAGCCGTCCGGGCCCCGCTCCGCGTCGTCCCGCTCGGGACTCGCGGCGGGGGGATCCTCGGGGCCCGAGGCGTCCCCGTCGTCCGGGCGGGACGCGGAGCCGGCGGAGTCACCGGGCGTCGAGGAGTCCCCGCCCCCGGCGTCCTCGCGGGGAGCGGAGTCCTGGGGTGCGTCCTCCGACGCGTCGGCGGCCTCACCGGTCGCGGCGCCGGTACCGTCCGGCTCGTCGCCGTCGCCGTCGCCGTCGCCGTCGCCGTCGCCGTCGCCGCCCGCGGACGCCGCGGCACCCGAGCGGGCCGCCTGCTTGCGCGCCCACTTGCGCAGGGCGCGGGGGGCCAGCGCGGCGACCAGGATCAGCAGGCCGATACCGCTGATCAGCAGCGCCTGTGTGCCCAGACCGGTGGCGTTCACCGGGATCACGGTGTCCTGCGTGCTGATCGGCTCGCCCGCGGAGTTGTGGAGGCTCACGGTCAGTTCCGTGCGGCCGTTGACCCGCGCCGACAGCGGGACGTAGACCGTGGTCTTCGCACCGGGGTCGATCTCGAAGAAGTCCGTGTACGAGCCGATGCTCAACCGCTCGGAGTTCTCGGAGAAGACCGACAGGCGCACGATGACGGCCTGGTCCTCCAGGTCGTTGGCCACCAGGACGCCGGTGGTGCCGGTCTGGCTGGCCAGGGTGACCGGCTCGCCCGGGATGACCCGCACGTCGCCCATGCGGCCCTGGACCGCATCCAGGACGAGGGACCGGGTCGCAGCCGCGAGGGCCTCCTCCTCCCGCCAGTACACGGACTCCAGGCGCAGCAGCGCGGGGCGGAACGGGTCGACGTCGCCCACCAGGACGCTGTTGAACAGGCGCACGTCCTTGTTGACGTCCTCGACCTGGCCCAGGTAGGTGGAGCTGAGCTCCTGCTCGGTCGCACGGTCCGGGTAGTCCAGGTTGCGCCGGGTGTCCTCGCGCTCGTCCGGGGCGGCCGGCTCGATCTCGTCCAGGTCCTCCGGGGACAGCCAGGGGAGGTCGTCGGAGGCGGCCAGCACGCCGTCGGCGAACTCCGGGCTGGGGTTCCAGCCCGGGCCCGGCGAGGCGACGACCACCCGGTCGCCGCCCGCGTTCTCACCGGCGATCATCGCGGTCTCGGCGGCGAAGCGCTGCAGCGCGAGGGCCGACTCGCCCGGCTCCCACGACGGCATGGACAGCACGTCGGAGAGGCCGGAGTCGGCCACCAGCGCGAACGGATCCTCGGCGGTCTCCTCGTCCGGAGCCGACAGCGGGGCCTGGGCGGTGGGGGTCGTGGACATCCAGGACGCTGGCGGCATGGCGCCCTCGTCCAACAGGAAGCGGGTGGAGCCGTGGGAGGCGAACAGCTCGTAGACGGAGTCGTCCATCAACCCCTCGGGCGGCAGGGCGAAGGCGCCGTCCGCCTCGAACGTCAGTGCGCGCAGGACCGCGTCCTGCCCGATCCGGATCGAGGCCCCGGCGTCGTCGCCCATGTCGTTGCGGAGCAGGGCGCTCAGATCGGGGTTGGCGTAGGGGGTCGCCACGACCGTGTCGCGGGCCAGCACCGCACGCGCCTCGCGCAGCCACACCTGGGCGGCCTCGTCGGCTCCGACCTCGCGCCGGACGGGGTCGGCGTCCGCCGGCACGTCGAGGACGTCCTCCAGGACCTCGTGCTCCTCACCCGCCATCCGGCGGATGTCGTCGAGGGTGCCGGGGTCCACCGCCCAGGTGACCGGCACGCCCTCGGTACGGGAGGGACGCGGCTCCTCCTCGGGAGCGTCCTCGTCCTCGCCGTCCTCCGGGGCCTCGCCGGCGTCCGGGTCCTCCTCGTCGCCGTTGCCCGAGCCCTCGGTCGCCTCCTCGGTGGGGACCGAGTCGGCGGTCTCCTCCGCGGTGGCCTCGTCCTCCTCCGCAGGGGAGGCCGCGGGGTCCCCGTCGAGGCCGAGCAGCTCGACCAGGTCCTCCTCGCCGACCTCGAAGTCCAGGGGGACCTGTGCGCCGGCGGCCAGCAGACGGCCCAGCCTGCCCTCCGCGCCGACGGAGGCGTGCAGGTCGTCACCGAGGAAGGTGTCGTCGTCGGCGCGCTGCGGCCGGTCCATCAGCGGCCACACCCACGCGATGTCGACGGAGGGGACGTCGTCGTCCCCGCCGCCCGTGTAGGGGAGGAAGGTGTACTGCGAGCCGAGGACGCCGCCGTCCGCGTCGACCGCCTCGACCACGAGCGGGTACACGCCGTACGACGTGAGGTCGAGGTCCTCGACCGGCACGCTCAGCGAGTACTCCTCGGAGGCGTCGGGCGGCAGGGCGGAGGTGACCTCCTCGTCCGGGCCGGAGGCGCTGGGCTGCCAGCCGTCCCCCGAGGCGAACTCGTCCAGCTCGTCGCGGTTGGTGAACGGGTGCCGGGAGTAGCGGACCCGCACCGTCACGTCGCGCACACTGTCCGCGGTGGTGTTGGTCACCTCGCCCGCGATCCGCAGGGTGCTGTCCTCGCGGATCACGTCCGGTGTGATGCGTTCGACGACGAGCGGCTCGACGGAGCCGTCGTCCTCGGGGTCCGCCAGCGCGGGTGAGTGCGCGGCCGGTATCGGGAGCAGCGCGGTGGTCATGGCCATGACCACCGTCGCGGAGGCAATTCGACGCAACGCTTGACCGGTTTCCTGATTCGGGTCCAGGTGGCCGTCCCGCCGGGGAACACGGTGAAGGGGCGGAGACGCTCGGGGTGCCCGCACGGCGCACACGGCGTACGCGGGTCGGGTGGACGCGAGATGACCGCGGTCCTACCACTCCACCCGAAGATACCGTCTTCCCTGTCCCGCGGGTCGGGGGAGGACCGTCGTGTGGTGCGCGGCGGGGGGCCACTCTTTCATCAAACGGGTGTGCTCCACCAGAGCCGACGCCGACCTGTGGACGGCTCGGCGTTCCCGGGAGCCGCGACGACGGCGATCGATTCGCAGTTTGGGCGGGGTGCCGCCTAATCTGCGTGGTGTGCCGAACACAGAGTTTTCGAGTGAGAACGACGCCGACCAGCGGCCGGACGCCGAGGCGGTCCCGACCACGGGATCGCTGGACGGTGTCCAGCGCGCGGCGATCACCGCGCTGGCGGAGACCGTCCAGCCGGTGTCGGACGAGCTCGGCGCCCACTTCGCGTCGCACGGCCAGGAGCTCGCCCTCGTCGGCGGCCCGGTCCGCGACGCGCTCCTCGGCAGGCGCTCCAACGACGTCGACCTGACCACCGACGCGGTTCCCTCGCGCATCCTGGAGCTCGTGGACGGCTGGGCCGACTCCGTGTGGACGGTCGGCATCGAGTTCGGCACGGTGGGCCTGCGGAAGAAGAACCACCAGCTGGAGATCACCACCTACCGCAGCGAGTCCTACTCGCCCAAGTCCCGCAAACCCGACGTGGCGTACGGCACGAACATCCACGACGACCTGCTGCGGCGCGACTTCACCGTCAACGCGATGGCGGTGCGGCTGCCCGGCCTGGAGTTCGTGGACCCCTTCGGCGGGCTCGCGGACCTGCGCGCCGGGGTGCTGCGCACGCCGGGGCGCCCCGAGGACTCCTTCAGCGACGATCCGCTGCGCATCATGCGCGCGGTGCGCTTCGCCGCGCAGCTCGGCTTCACGCTCGCGCCCGAGGTCGCCGAGGCGGCCCGTGACATGGCCGACCGCCTGTCCATCGTCTCCGCCGAGCGCGTCCGGGACGAGCTGACCAAGCTCATGGTCAGCCCCGACCCGCGCCGCGGCATCGAGCTGATGGTGGAACTGGGCATCGCCGAGTACGTGCTGCCGGAGATCCCCAAGCTCCGCCTGGAGATCGACGAGCACCACCGGCACAAGGACGTGTACGAGCACTCGCTCACCGTTCTCGACCAGGCCGTCGACCTGGAGCGGGAACGCGGCCACGAGCCGGACCTGGTGCTGCGCCTGGCCGCGCTGCTGCACGACGTCGGCAAGCCCAAGACGCGCGAGTTCGAGGGCGGGGGCCGGGTCACCTTCCACCACCACGAGGTGGTGGGGGCGTCGATGAGCCGCAAGAGGCTCACCGCCCTGCGGTTCCCCAAGGACGTCGTCTCCGACGTCTCCACCCTGGTCGGGCTGCACCTGCGCTTCCACGGGTACGGCAAGGGGGAGTGGACGGACTCCGCCGTGCGCCGCTACGCACGGGACGCGGGATCACAGCTGGAGCGGCTGCACATCCTCACCCGGGCCGACTGCACCACCCGCAACCGCCGCAAGGCGGCCACGCTGTCGAGGGCCTACGACGACATCGAACGGCGCATCGGGAAGCTGGCCGAGCAGGAGGAGTTGGACCGCATCCGGCCCGACCTGGACGGCAACGAGATCCAGGAGATCCTCGGGCTCTCGCCGGGGCCGGTCGTCGGCAAGGCGTACCGCTTCCTCCTGGAGCTGCGCCTGGAGAACGGGCCGATGAGCAAGGAGGAGGCGGCCGGGGAGCTGCGCACCTGGGCGGCCGAACACCTGTAGGTCGGGACGCCGGGCCGCCGTCAGCGGCCCGGCTTCACCGCGGTGACGGCCATCGCCATGCCGAACACCCGAAGCGGAGTGCCCTCCAGGCCGTCGGCCAGGGACTGGAGCCCCCGGGGGCGGCGGTCCAACGGCGGCATCACGTAGTCGATGGCGCGCACGCTCAGTCCCGCCGTGCGCAGCAGGCGGCCCATCTCCTGGGTGGTGAACGCGCGCGCGTCCGACATCCGCTCGTGCAGCGGGCGGACCCAGGGGAGGAACGGCGCCGTCAGGGCGGACCGGCGCCGATCGCCCCACAGCACGCCGTGGGTCTCGAACGGGAACCACCGGTTGGGCGTGGTGAGGGAGAACGCCCCGCCCGGCTTCAGCACGCGGTTGATCTCCGCGAGGCCGCGCTCCAGGTCCGCGAGGTGCTCCACCACCTCGAACGCCGTCACCCGGTCGAAGGTGTTGTTGTCGAAGGCCAGTGCCTCGGCGGACATCTTGTGGATGCCGATCCGGTCCTCGAACCCGGTGCCCGCGATCCTGTCCGCGAACGCGTTGAGCCTGGCGGGTTCGACGTCGATGGCGTCCACCCGCACGTAGCCCTGGGAGAGCTCCACGGTGTACGTGCCGTCTCCGCACCCCACGTCCAGCAGCCGGTCCCCGTAGACGGGCAGCTGCCGGGACACGGCCCCGATCCGCTTGGTCACCCCGCGCGCCCCGAAGGCGCTGGAGGGGTTCCCGAGGCCGAGTTCGCCGACCATGACGCACCACCCCTGTTTGTCGACAAGTCTTTCCCGGGACACTACAACAAGTAACTCAAAGGTCACGGAAAGAAGGGGAGGCGGGAGAGAGGCCCCGTTCGGGAGCCGCGAGCCACGGCCGGACCGGGCCGGAGCCGCTGTTCGGGACGGTGTGCCGCCCAGGTGGGGAGGGGTGTCTGCCGGGGTGGCGACCTGTCGACATGTCGCTCCGTCGCCACGTCGACGACCGAGGGAGCCGAGGGGGCGCCGTAGTGACTCCCGTCCTTGTCGCGCCAGGTGGGAGCCGGGAGACTGGAGCGGTGACGATCACCACCTGGTACCTGGAGTCCCACGACCCCGCCGACCTGCGCCCGGCGCGGGAGCCGGGGGCGGACCTGCGGTTCTCCCGGGCCGAGATGCCCAGCCCGCTGCTGAGCCGGTTCATGCACGGCGGCGAGGTCGGCGGGGACTGGGAGGGGAGCGACGGGCTCGGACTGTCGGCGGAGCAGTGGCGGGAGTGGGTGGACCACCCGGGCCGCGAGACCTGGGTCCTGTACGAGGGGGACACCCCGGCGGGCCACGCGGAGCTCGACGCCCAGCCCGACGGCGCGGTGGAGATCGCCTACCTCGGACTCGTGCCCGGTTTCCTCGGCAGGGGCATGGGCGGGCACATGCTCACCCTCGCCCTGGAGCGCGCCTGGGACCTGGCAGGACGCTGGCCGGACCGGGAGCCGACCCGGCGCGTGTGGCTGCACACGTGCTCCCTGGACGGCGAGCACGCGCTGGCCAACTACCTGGCCCGCGGACTGAGGGTCTACGAGGAGACCACGGAGCAGGGCTGACGGGGCTGCCGGGGAGCCCCGGGACGACATGTCGACAGCAGCAGGAGGAGGACCTGCCGGCGGAACCGGGGCCGAGGGCCGCGCGCAGACCGCCGAGGAGGTACACGCGCCCCGGAGTAGGGCGTGCCCGGGGCCGAGACGGCCCCGGGCACGCCCTGATCAGGGCTGTTACTCGCCCGCGATGAAGCGCTCGACCTTGTCGTGCGCCTCGGCGTCGCTGTACTGGACGGGCGGGGACTTCATGAAGTAGGAGGAGGGCTCCAGGATCGGGCCGCCGATCCCGCGGTCCTTGGCGATCTTCGCCGCGCGGACCGCGTCGATGATGATGCCCGCGGAGTTGGGGGAGTCCCAGACCTCCAGCTTGTACTCCAGGTTGAGGGGGACGTCGCCGAACGCGCGCCCCTCCAGCCGGATGTAGGCCCACTTGCGGTCGTCGAGCCACGGCACGTGGTCCGACGGGCCGATGTGCACGGACCCGGCCTTGAGCTCGTGGGGGATCTGCGAGGTGACGGACTGGGTCTTGGAGATCTTCTTGGACTCCAGGCGATCACGCTCCAACATGTTCTTGAAGTCCATGTTGCCGCCGAAGTTCAGCTGGTAGGTGCGGTCGACGATCACGCCCCGGTCCTCGAACAGCTTGGACAGCACGCGGTGGGTGATGGTCGCGCCGATCTGCGACTTGATGTCGTCGCCGATGATCGGCACGCCGGCCCGGGTGAACTTGTCGGCCCACTCGGGGTCGGACGCGATGAAGACCGGGAGGGCGTTGACGAAGGCGACGCCCGCGTCGATCGCGCACTGGGCGTAGAACTTGCCCGCGGCCTCGGAACCCACCGGGAGGTAGGACACGAGGACGTCGGCCTTGGTCGCCTTGAGGGCGGCGACCACGTCCACGGCGTCCTCGGGGGACTCCTGGATGATCTCGCGGTAGTACTTGCCGAGGCCGTCGTAGGTGGGGCCGCGCATGACGGTGACGCCGGTGGGCGGCACGTCGCAGATCTTGATGGTGTTGTTCTCGCTGGCCGTGATGGCGTCGGCCAGGTCGTGCCCGACCTTCTTGGCGTCCACGTCGAAGGCGGCGACGAACTCGATGTCACTCACGTGGTACGCGCCGAACTGCACATGCATGAGGCCGGGTACCCGGGACTCGGGGTTGGCGTCCTTGTAGTAGTGAACGCCCTGCACGAGCGATGCCGCACAGTTGCCGACGCCCACGACGGCTACACGTACCGAACCCATTGGTCCTTGCTCCTTCTTCTCCGCGAACATGGATTCCACAGCGCACGGCGACGGCCCCGCGCCGGAGGCGGTCCGGGGTTCGTCGTCCTGCGTTCGTCTTCCGTATGTGGTCAGCAGCGAACACGGCGTTTCTGTTCCCCCTGGGGCGGCCACCGGCTGCTGGGGGGAGAACGTGCATGTCTGGCTGTTTTGTTCAGCTATGACTCTATCTCCGCTCGCTCACGGGCCCGCATGGCGCACCGGGACACGGCCGCCCGCCGCCTTCCGGACCCCCTCCGTCCTGCGGGTATTCGGAGACACTGGGGGCAAAATCTCACACAGTCACCCCGACCTGCGCGGACGAACCCTCCGTCACGCAGCGCGTGTACGGCCGCCACGCCTACCGATGTTCGGTTCCCGGGCCCTGAACAGGGGGGACGGGCGGTTCCGTGTGGAACGTGGTCGGGCGTTCCATTACGCGCGATAGCCTCGCGCGTGGGTTGTGCTATACCGTTCCCTCGCTCTAACGTGACCTTTGATTTGCGTGCGTAGCCGGTAGAGCCCCCGGACGAAGCCCCGCCGCGGCGGCGTCCCGTCGGCGCAGAGCACCGACGAACGGGCAGTGCTCCCGCAGGCCAACGATCAGGAGGAAGAAGCGGCTAACGTCTTCGCGACCTGTTGAAAACCCCGAACCGCCTCTGGGCGTCCCTTTTATCAAGCCTTGAACGACCGGTGAAGAGGCGGACACGACCCCCCAGGGTCGCTTCGCCCAGGTCGCACGAGGAACAGGTCGCGGATCACCGATCCCCCAGGGGGACCGTCCCCCCGTTTCCACCAAGGAATCGTCAGGCCGACCGGCCGTGAGAGGCAATCGAGGACCCCACGTGAGTACCGAACGACGACGGAATGCCGACGGTGGCCGTCGCCGGGCCGAGGGCCCGGGCGACGGGCCACGAGGCGACGGCGGAAGGCGCAGGGCAGACGGCCCTCCGCCGGGCGACCAGGCCGGAGGCCGGCGTCGATCGGGCTCCGGAGGCGGCGCCCGCCGCGGAGACGGCGGAGCCGAGCGCCCCCGCCGCCCGCGCCCCCCCGAGAACGAGGCACGCTCCGAGGGCCAGGGCGGCCGCCGGAGAGCCGAGGGCGAGCGCCCGCGCCGCCCCGAGGGCGAGCGCCGACGCCCCGAGGACGGCGACCGCCCCCGGCGCCGTCCCGAAGGCGACCGCCCCCGCAGGCCGGAGGACGGCGACCGTCCCCGGCGCCGACCGGAGGGTGACCGCGGCGGACGCCCCGAGGGGCAGCGCCGCCGGCCCGACGACGAAGCGCGGTCCGGAGGACGGCGCAGGGCGGGGAACGGCCCCCGCGACCCCCGTGACCGGGACCGCGAGCACGGCTCGCGCTCGGAGGGGCGCCGCGCCGCAGGCCGGGGCACCCGCGCCGCGGCCGGTTCCGGCGGGCGCGGAGGCGGCGGCGGACGCCGCCGGTCCCGCGACGAGGAGCCGGACGACCGCCCCTGGTACAAGCGGTTCTTCGCCAAGGCGTGGAAGCCCGCGCTGGTGGCCTTCGGCCTGATGGTCATCGGCGGCGTGGGTGCCTTCGCGGTCCTGTACGCCCAGGCGCCCGACCGGGACGACCTCGACACCAGGGCCGAGAACGACATGTCGGCCACCCAGATCATGTGGGCGGCGGAGGGCGACGCGAACCCCGAGGTCGCGGTCACCACGGGCGACGTCACGCGCATCGCGGTCGACTACGAGGACATCCCGCCGGAGGTGATCGACGGCGTGCTCGCCGCCGAGCAGCGCACCTTCTTCGACGACCCCGGCATCAGCCTCACCGGTATCGGGCGCGCCATCCTCTCGCGCGGCGAGGCCGGCGGCGGTTCCACCATCACCCAGCAGATGGCCCGCAACTACTACAGCAACCTGGACTCGGACGACCGCATCGTCCGCAAGATCCGCGAGATCTTCATCTCCATCAAGCTCGGCCAGCAGCTGGAGCACGAGGAGATCCTCGAGGCCTACCTCAACTCGATCTACTTCGGCCGCGGCGCCTCGGGGATCGAGATGGCCTCCCAGCGCTACTTCGACAAGAGCGTGTCGGAGCTCAACGCCGAAGAGGGCGCCTTCCTGGGCCTCATCATCCAGATGCCCAGCAACTTCGAGGGCAACGAGATGGGGGACTGGACCAAGACGTACCTCGAGGACGAGCGCTGGCCCTACCTGCAGAACCAGCTCGCCCTCATGAACGAGGAGAACCCCGACCGCGGAATGCCGCGTGCCGAGGCCGAGGCGCTGCAGATCCCCGAACGGATCTCCTACGACCCGACGAGCGAGGTCGAACCGAAGTTCGGCTACGTGCGCAACGCCGTCATCCAGGAGATCACGGAGCGCTACTCGGACGCGGGCATCACCGACGCGACGATCGCCACCCAGGGCCTGGTCGTCGAGACCTCCCTCGACCCCGCGCTCATGGACGCGGCGACCGGCGCCTTCGACGTCCTCCCGGGCACCCCCGACGACACCATGCTGGGCCTGACCGCGGTCGACCCCGCAACGGGACAGATCGTCGCCTTCCACGGCGGCCCTGACGTGTCCGCCGTCGTCAACAACTCGCTGGAGCACCGCACGCAGGCGGGGTCGTCCTACAAGCCCTACGTGCTCGCCACCGCGCTCAGCAACGACATCAGCCTCCGGAGCATGTTCGACGGCGACTCGCCGCAGGAGTTCCCGGAGCTGGAGAGCCCGGTGCAGAACGCGAACGGGGTCAGCCACGGGCCCGTCGACCTGATCAGGTCCACCGCGGACTCCGTCAACACCCCGTTCGTGGAGATCACCTCCCGGCTGGGCGCCGCGGCGGTGGACGAGACCGCGGTCGCCGCCGGGGTGGACGAGGACCAGATCACGACCTCCGTCCAGGGCCCCCTCGTCGCGCTGGGCACCCACCAGGTGACCGCCCTCGACCAGGCCTCCGCCTACGCCACCTTCGCGGCGGGCGGACTCCACCGGCCGGCGCACATGGTCACCGAGCTGAGGCGCGCGGACGGCACTGTCGTCGAACCCAACGACGCGACCGAGATCGAGCAGGGCACCCAGGTGGTGTCCTCCGAGGTCGCGGCCGACGTCACCTACGCCATGACCCAGGTGGTCGAGGCGGGCGGTGGCACCAACGCGGCGCTCCCCGACGGTCGCCCTGTCGCCGGCAAGACCGGTACCTCCAGCAACGCGGTCTCCGCGTGGTTTGTGGGCTACACACCCCAGCTCGTCGCGGCGGTCGGGCTCAGTCGAGGGGACGCCAACCTCTCACTGGAGTTCGAGGGCCAGCCGCAGGACGAGATCTTCGGTGGCAGCACCTCGGCGAACGTGTGGAAGGAGTTCATGACCACGGCCGTGGAGGGCATGCCCGTCGAGCAGTTCCCGCAGCCCGCCTACGTCGGCGCGGACCAGAGCTTCCTGCCCACGCCGAGCCCGAGCGACGAGCCCAGCGAGGAGGAGAGCGAGGAGCCGTCGGACGAGCCCTCCGAGGACCCCCCGTGCGACCCGTCGGCCATCGACGAGAACAACCCGAACTGCGAGGACGTGGAGCCCTCGCCGGAGTGCGAGCGGTGGGACTGGGAGTGCCAGAACGGGGAGAACCCCGACCTCCCGGAGGAGTGCAACGGCCCGAACCCGCCGGAGAACTGCCAGGAGACCCCCGGCCCCGGCGACGACCCGAGCGGGGAGGACAACTTCCCCTGGGGCCGGAGCAACACCACCGAGAACAACCGCATGATCGTTCTCGGCCGGGACGAGTGACCCGGTCCCGCCTCGGCGGGACGGCCGGATGACGGGGCCGGTGCGCGGATACTCCGCGCACCGGCCCTCTTGCGTGTCGGGCCGTCCACAGGCATCACCGGTGGTACGCGGCGACTGGTAACCTTGGGGGCTGTATGGCTCAGAGTCCGTGGGACGCCCGCCGACGACGGCGCGGAACGGAACGCGGACTCCTGCCCTCCTGCCATGGAGATTCCATGGCCGCAACAGTCCAGAGGAGGAACGTACGCCTATGCGTCGTTACGAAATCATGGTCATCCTCGACCCGAACCTCGACGAGCGCACCGTCGCCCCGTCGCTGGAGAACTTCCTGGGCGTCGTGCGCAACGACGGCGGCTCGGTCGAGAAGGTCGACATCTGGGGCAAGCGTCGTCTCGCCTACGACATCGACAAGAACCCCGAGGGCATCTATGCGGTCATCGACCTGACGGCCACGCCCGCCACGGTCAAGGAGCTCGACCGCCAGCTCGGTCTCGCCGAGGCCGTGCTGCGCACCAAGGTCCTCCGGCCCGAGGTCCACTAGGACGGCGTTGCCCGTACCCCCTCACCCCTGGATATCCGTCCCGTTCTGTCAGTACCGGCGCGGATGATCAGGGGAGCAGGCGAAACCGCCTGAACCGACTACCTCGAACCGGAGCCCATCCATGGCAGGCGAAACCCAGATCACGCTCGTCGGCAACCTCGTCGACGACCCTGAGCTGCGCTTCACGCCCAGTGGAGCCGCGGTCGCCAACTTCCGTGTGGCCTCGACGCCTCGCACCTTCGACAAGCAGTCGGGGGAGTGGAAGGACGGCGAGTCCATGTTCCTCACCTGCACTGTCTGGCGGCAGTACGCGGAGAACGTGGCCGAGAGCCTTCAGCGGGGCATGCGCGTCATCGTGCAGGGCCGGCTGAAGCAGCGCTCGTACGAGACCCAGCAGGGTGAGAAGCGGACCGTCTTCGAGATCGACGTCGAGGAGGTCGGCCCGGCACTGCGCAGCGCCACCGCGAAGGTGACCAAGACGCAGCGCCAGGGTGGCGGCGGCTTCGGCGGCGGCAACGGTGGCGGTGGCGGCGGTTTCGGTGGCGGTCAGCCCCAGCAGGGTGGTGGCGGCTACGGGAACCAGGGTGGCGGGTTCGGCGGGGCGCAGGGCGGCGGAGGCCGCAGCGGTCCGCCGGCCGACGACCCGTGGGCGACCAACGGTGGCGGCGGTGGCGGCGGGTTCGGTGGCGGCGGCGGAGGCGGTTTCTCCGACGAGCCCCCGTTCTAGCGACACCCCGCACCACGTAACACACGACCCGGTGCCCCAGGGCACCGTGTCACCTTTCCATCCATAGACCATCCCCGGGAGGACCCCGGGGCTCTTGCGAAGGAGCACCACGATGGCGAAGCCGGCAGCGCGCAAGCCCAAGAAGAAGGTTTGCCTCTTCTGCCAGGAGAAGCAGTCCTACATCGATTACAAGGACACCACGCTTCTCCGCAAGTTCATCTCCGAGCGTGGCAAGATCCGTGCCCGCCGCGTCACTGGTAACTGCACCCAGCACCAGCGTGACGTCGCGACCGCGATCAAGAACGCGCGCGAGGTGGCCCTGCTGCCCTACACCAGCACCGCTCGCTAGCGGCGATATCCGAGGGAGGTTTTTGTCGTGAAGCTGATTTTGACCCACGAGGTCAACGGTCTCGGAGCCCCCGGCGATGTCGTCGAGGTGAAGAACGGTTACGGTCGCAACTACCTGCTGCCCCGCGGGTTCGCCATTCGGTGGACGCGCGGCGGTCAGAAGCAGATCGACCTGATCCAGCGCGCGCGTTCCGCGCGTGACATCCGCACCCTGGACGAGGCCAAGCAGGTCGCGGGCCAGGTCGGTGCTCTCACCGTGCGCCTCAAGCAGCGCGCCGGCGAGGGTGGTCGTCTGTTCGGTTCGGTCACGCCCGCGGACATCGTCGACGCCGTCAAGGCGACCGGCGGTCCCGAGCTGGACAAGCGCCGTATCGAGGTCAAGAACCCGATCAAGTCCGTCGGCAGCCACAAGGTCCAGGTCCGCCTGCACCCCGAGGTCTCCGCGACGATCAAGCTGGACGTCGTCGGTTCCTGATTCCAGGCACCGGACGCGTCAGGGCCCCGCCTCTCCTCGGAGAGGCGGGGCCCCGCTTTTTTCGGGGTGTGTGCCGGTGGGGGCGGTGTGTGCTTTCGCGGTGTGGAAGCGTCCTGACACGCCGCGTCACCGAAAGCAATGCTTTGACTACTGTTTGTAACCTATCGTGTTGTCTGTGTTGGTGTCGCATAGCGCGGCGCCCCGCGCGGAGAGGACGACGACCGATGGCCGTAGAGAGAACGACCGATCCGGACCGACACCCGCTGGTGGACCGTAGGACACTCCTGCGCGGAACCGCCCTCGCCGCCGGGGGCGTGCTCCTCGGCGGGATGATGGGGGTCGCCCCGGCCGGGGTGGCCTCCGCAGCCGCGAAGCCCAAGGTGTACACGCGCGCGGACTGGAGCGCGAGACCGCCCAAGAACAAGATCGAGCTGCTGTCCAAGGGCCCCACCCACATCGTGGTGCACCACACCGCGACGGGCAACACCTCCGACACCTCGGCGGCGCACGCCGCCTCGCTGTCCCGGTCCATCCAGCGATATCACATGGACAGCAACGGGTGGAGCGACACCGGACAGCAGCTCACCATCAGCCGGGGCGGGCACATCATGGAGGGCCGGGACCTGTCCCTCCAGGCGATCGGCGACGGCAAGCACGTGGTCGGCGCGCACACCGCCAACCACAACTCGCACACCATCGGGATCGAGAACGAGGGGACGTACTCCTCGGAGACCCCGCCCAAGGCGCTGATGGGCTCCCTGGTCGACACCTGCGCGTGGCTGTGCCTGGTGTACCAGCTGGACCCGGCGGAGGCGATCGTCGGCCACCGGGACTACAACTCCACGAGCTGCCCCGGGGACGAGCTCTACTCGATGCTTCCCCAGCTGCGGAAGGACGTGGCGAGCAGTGTGCGCAAGCAGCTCACCCACCTGAGCCAGGTCACCGGGGCGGAGCTGACCCTGGAGGAGCTGCCGACGTATCCGAGGGTTCCGCAGGCCGAGCGGGCGGTGCCGTACTACCACGGCCCCGCCGTCGGCGACCTCGACGCGTCCCCGTGACCTGAGGGAGCGTCAACCCTGCCCTGCCCCTCAGGAGAGCCGCCCCGTCCCCCGGGGCGGCTGCTCCGTCTCCGGCACCGGACGGGCCCCGGGGCGGGGGACAGCTCGGCGGGATGAAGGGGTCGGAGGACCCACCGGCCCGGCTGCGTGCGACCGACACCCGGGCGTGGAGGGAGGGGCCCGCAGTGGCTGTCCTCCCTCCCCCGAAACGTCGACATCCCGACAGGCCGACTCGGGGACTGGTCGACTCGGGGACTGGTCGACTCGTCCACAGGTCGATCCGGGGAGAGGCCGACTCGTCGACAGGTCGACATGGCGAGGGGCCGACTCGTCCCCAGGTCGACCTGTCCGCTCGGGGCGGTCTCGTACGTTCCGGGCCCGGGCCGGGGCACAACGCCTGCCGTAGCGAGGCCCGCGGCTGCCGTCCCGCTACGGTCGCGTCGCCCCGGTGACCAGCCAGGCCGTACCTCGCGCCCGCGAGCCCAGGGTGACCGCGCGCGCGAGGATCCACACCGTGAAAGCGATCCACAACCCCACGAGCCCCCACAGGGAGTTCTCCGCCAGCCGGGGGATCACCAGGGCGCACGGCACGAACGCCGCCATCGTCCACAGTGACGCCCACGCCAGGTAGCGCTGGTCGCCCGCCCCCATCAACACGCCGTCCAGCACCATGGTCACGCCGCTCAGCGGCTGCATGAGCGCGACCACCACCAGCGTGGCCATGATGAGGGCGCGCACCTCGGGGTCGGACGTGAAGGGGATCGGCGCCCACGGCAGCACCATGAACACCAGCACCATGAAGACCACGCCCAACATCACCCCCCACTCCACCATGCGGCGAGTGGCGTCCTTCGTGCCGCGCACGTCCCCTGCGCCCAGATAACGCCCCACGATGGACTGCCCGGCGATGGCGATCGCGTCCATCGCGAACACCAGCAGGGCCCAGATGTTGTAGCTCACCTGGTGTGCGGCGATCGACTCGTCGCCCAGACGAGCGGCCACCGCGGTGGTCATCAGCGCGACCACGCGCATCGACACGCTGCGCAGGAACAGGGCGAACCCGGCCGACGCGGAGGCCCGCAGCCCCGCCGCGGTCGGTGCGAGGGAGACCCCCTCGCGCCGGGCGGCACGGGAGATCGCCGCCACGTACCAGAACGCCCCCGCGCCCTGCGCGAGCACCGTCGACCAGGCCGAGCCCGCGATGCCCCAGTCCAGGACGAGCACGAACACCACGCACAGCACCGCGTTGCCGGCGTAGGAGGCGACAGCGACCACCAGCGGGGTCCGCGCGTCCTGGAGCCCCCGGAGCACACCGGTGCCCGCCATGATGATCAGTAGGAAGGGCGTGCTGAGCAGGCTGATCCGCAGATAGGTCAGCGCGTACGGCGCGATCTCGGGTGAGGCGCCCAACACGTCGACCATCAGCGGGCCCAGCGGCCAGCCGATCGCGATGGCCGCGAAGCCCAGAAGGATCGCGAGCCACAGCCCGTCCACACCGTCGCGGATGCCGCCCGCGACGTCGCCCGCGCCGAACCGGCGGGAGACCGCCGCCGTCGTGCCGTACGCCAGGAAGATGCAGACGGCCACCAGGGTCAGGAGGACCTGCCCGGCCACACCCAGCCCTCCCAGCGCCTGCGTGCCCAGGGTTCCGACGACCGCGGCGTCGGTGAGCAGGAACAGGGGCTCGCTGATGAGTGCGAAGAACGTGGGGACCGCCAGGGCGAAGATCTCGCGGTCGTGGCGGTGCCGGAAGGGGGCGGCCGAGAGCAGTTTTGGCATGACCAAGCCACAGTATCGGACAGGCGTTCTAGACGGGTGTGGAGTTATCCACACCCGCCCGGAAGCCTGTGGATAACCTGTGGAAACACTCCCTGTGAGGCATCTTGCACGACCCGTCTGCGCACAGTGTTTTCGCAGCTCAATGTCCCTGTGTGAGGGGCGTGGCAAAGTTATCCACAGGTGATGTGCACAACCTGTCTCCGGAATGCCCCGCAGTGGCGGGAGATCGTGGTAAACGCTCCGTCCACAGGCGCCGCCCACGGCGTCCCCAGCGCTCGCGATGGGGCATCCTGGGAGGGTCGGCCTGTTCGGGCGGACGGAGTACGGTCCTGGGGAGAGCGTTCGTGAGTGTCGCTGAGCAGCCACCTGAAGAAGGCGGATACGAGCGCACCCCACCCCACGACATCCAGGCCGAACAGAGCGTGCTCGGCGGCATGCTCCTCTCCAAGGACGCCATCACCCAGGTCGTCGAGATCATCCGCTCGGCGGACTTCTACCGCCCCGCGCACCAGATCATCTACGACAGCGTCGTCGACCTCTTCTCGCGCGGCGAGCCCGTGGACGCCATCTCGGTCAACGCCGAGCTCACCAAGCGCGGCGAGGCCACCCGCGTCGGCGGCGCCCTCTACCTCCACACCCTCACCGAGGCCATCCCGACCGCGGCCAACGCCGGCTACTACGCCAAGATCGTCTCCGACCGTGCGGTCCTGCGCCGCCTCGTCGAGGTCGGCACCCGCATCGCGCAGATCGGCTACGCGGGCGACGGCGAGGTGGACGACCTCGTCGACCACGCCCAGGCCGAGATCTACAAGGTCGCGGAGAAGCGGACCGGCGAGGACTACGTGGTCCTCGCCGACATCATGCCGGGCGCCCTCGACGAGATCGAGGCGATCGGCGCCCGCGACGGCACCCTGACCGGCGTGCCCACCGGCTTCGCCGACTTCGACGCCCTCACCAACGGCCTCCACCCCGGGCAGATGATCATCATCGCCGCCCGCCCCGCTGTCGGAAAGTCCACCCTGGCCCTGGACTTCGCGCGCGCGGCGTCGATCAAGAACGACATGGCCTCGGTCTTCTTCAGCCTGGAGATGGGCCGGAACGAGATCGTCATGCGCCTGCTGTCCGCGGAGGCCCGCGTGCCCCTGCACACGATGCGCTCCGGCCTGATGACCGACGAGGACTGGGCCAGGCTGGCCAGGCGCATGGGCGAGGTCGCCAACGCGCCCCTGTTCATCGACGACTCCCCCAACATGTCGATGATGGAGATCCGGGCCAAGTGCCGCAGGCTCAAACAGCAGCACGACCTCAAGCTGGTCATCGTCGACTACCTCCAGCTGATGAGCTCGCCCGGCCGGGTGGAGAGCCGCCAACAGGAGGTCTCGGAGATGTCCCGGTCCCTCAAGCTCCTGGCCAAGGAGCTGGAGGTCCCCGTCGTGGCGCTCTCCCAGCTGAACCGTGGCCCCGAGCAGCGCACCGACAAGCGGCCCCAGGTCTCCGACCTGCGTGAGTCCGGGTCGATCGAGCAGGACGCCGACATGGTGATCCTGCTCTACCGCGAGGACGTGCACGACAAGGAGTCCCCGCGGGCCGGCGAGGCCGACATCATCGTGGCCAAGCACCGTAACGGCCCCACGGCGGACGTGACCGTGGCCTTCCAGGGTCACTACAGCCGGTTCGTCGACATGGCGCCCGGGTAGCCGAGCGCGCTCACGTCGGACGGGCGGGGCTTCGGGGGCGTGCGCCAGGCGCGAGGAGGCGCCCGCGAGGCGCGGCCCGCGGTGTCCTCCGGGGCGGTGGCGCACGAGCGGGTCCCCCAGGTGCCCGGGCGGCTCGACGGGCCGTGCCGACGGACGTCGGCACGGGGCGTCCTTCGTTGCGGGGCCGACACCTGCGGGGCCTGCCGCAGCGCGACGAGCCCCGCATATCGGTCAGTCTCTTTAGTTATTTATGGCCAAGCCGATTTATCGACAAAGAGTCACGTCGGTCTCACCGTGAGTCGCTGACGATCATCCCCTCCCGCAGCTCCACGTGCCGGCCGGTGAACCTGCCGCGCATCGTCCGATCGTGCGTGACGATCACCAGGGCGCCCGTGAAGTGCGACAACGCCTCCTCCAGCTCCTCCACGAGGCCGGGGGAGAGGTGGTTGGTCGGCTCGTCCAGCAGCAGGAGGTCGTGGATTCCGGACGTCAGCCCGGCCACCTCGATCCGTCGACGCTGACCGACCGAGAGCGACCCCACCGCCTGGTCCAGCTCCTTCAGCCGGAAGAGACCCAACGACGCCAGCTCCTCCCGGTACTCCTCCGCCGGACCGGGCCGGCCGGCCGCGTAGGCCTGGAGCACGGTCTGCCCCGACGGGACCACCCCGTCCTCCTGCCGTAGGAAGCCGACCCTCCCCGGCACGGACACCCGCCCGGTGTGGGGGGCCAGGTCGCCGGAGAGGACCCGGAGGAGTGTCGTCTTCCCGGCCCCGTTGGGGCCGGTGACGAGAACGCGCTCCCCCGGCGCCAGACCCAGGACCGGGACGTGGAGCCTGTGGTCGACCCTCACGCGCTCCAGCTCCGCGACCGGCGACGCGTCGGTCTCCTCGGGCAGGGCCCCGGCGAACTCGGCCGTCATCCGGAGCGGGACCGGAGGCGGCGCCACCGGGTCCCCGGTCAGCCGATCCATCCTCTCCTTGGCGTTGCGGATGCGGCCCATGGCGCCGTGTGCCCGACCGCGCATCCTGAACGCGCCGTGCCCGAACGAGGCCTTGTCCACCTTGCGCGGGATGGCCTGGAGCGCGGCGACGTTGTTGTCCGCCAACTGCCTCTGCCTGGCCAGGTCGGCTTTCCAGTCCTCGTACTCGCGGATCCAGCGGGCCCGCGCCGACGCCTTGGCGGCCAGGAACCCGTCGTACCCGTTGCCGTACCTGTGGATCCGGCGCAGGTCGTGGTCGACCTCCAGGACGGTGTCGGTCACCCCGGACAGGAAGGCCCGGTCGTGGGTGACGGCGACCACCGTGCCGCGGTGGCGGCGGAGCCGGTCCTCCAACCAGGCGACCGCGCGGTCGTCCAGGTCGTTGGTGGGCTCGTCCAGAAGGAGCAGTTCGGGCGAGGCAGCCAGCATCGCGGCGAGCGCCAGCCGCGAGCGCTCCCCACCGGAGAGCGTGCGCAGCGGACGGCCCCGGTCCAGCCCGGGGAGCCCCAGGCCGTGCAGTCCGGCGTCCACGCGGGCGTCGGCGTCGTAGCCGCCCCGCGCCTCGAACTCTGCGAGCAGGTCGCCGTAGGCGTCCAGGTCCTCCGACGTGGCGGAGCCGAGGACGGCTTCGGCCCGGTGCAGGCGCTCCTCCAGGTCGCGCAGGCCGGCCAGGGCGGAGTCGATCGCGTCTCCCACGGTGCCGGTCCGCACCCCGACCCGCTCCAGGGTCTGGGGGAGGTAGCCGACACCGCCGGGGGCTCTGACGGTGAGCTCCCCGTTGTCGGGTTGCTCCTCGCCCGCCAGCAGGCGTAGCAGGGTGCTCTTGCCCGATCCGTTGTCTCCGATGACGCCGACACGCTCACCTGGACTGATGGTGAGGGTGACGCGGTCGAGGACGGTGTGGTCGTCGTAGCGTTTGGTGATCTCGGTGAGGGTGAGCTGGGAACGTGCTCGGAGTGCGACGGTGCGCATGGGTGCGCCTCCTGGTCTTGCGGTGCGGTCTGGCGGAACGGGACCGCGGATCGCCGGAGGAGAGCGCGTTCGGCGTGGTTTCGGACAGAGACCGCCCGTCGTGGGCAGGGGTCCCGTACGGCCGGAACGCTGAGGCTTCCCTGGGTCGACCGCGGTACGGCGAGGCCGACGGAGCCGCGCTGCGCTGGTGGGGCGACGGGGTGTCGTCGCTGGACAGCGGGCGCGATGGTGCTCGGACGTCGACGTCTGGCGCGGGACTACAGGAAGATGTACAGCCTCATGGGTAAGACGGTACGTCTCGTTTTGCTTGGCGTCAAGAGCCTTCGGAATGAGACGGGCATCACTCTCAGTCGACGCCTGGCGACCTATATAAGGACATCCGGATTCCGATTAATTACCAAACCGATTTATCGACAAAGCGAGAACGGCCCATCCTCGGGACTGTCCGGCAGGTCCGGGAACGCGAGAAGGGGCCGCCCCCGGGGGGCGGCCCCTTCTCGTCACTCACTCGTTCTGAACTCCCGGAGTCAGGGGCGTCCGGCGGTGCGGCCGAGCGTCCCGCCCCGCGTCTCGGGGCTTCGGGGAAGCCGGCACCCCCGCTCATGGGCGGGGGCGCGGCGTTCGCGTGCGGCTACAGCCAGCGTGCCTCTGGGCGGGTCCGACCGTTGTCGTCGGTGACCAGCACCCAGTGCATGATCGGGTGTTCGGAGGCGATGGCGTCGGCGTCCTCGCGCGGCTGCGGGACGTGCACCGGCTCGGGCGAAAGGCCGGAGAGGCGGCGGGTCGCGGCCGTGGGGCGAATGCGCCGACGGGGCGTCGCGGAGCGAGTGGGTTGCGGTGCACGGTCTGTCCTGCGCGCCATGGGCCCTCCTCGTTTCCGTATCAGATGATCCGAGTTAACCCTATGTTCACCTTCGCGTCAATTCGATTGGCTTGCGAAGGTTCGCGCCAGAGGGGTAGTGGCGCCGACGCGCGCACCTGGGGGGAATCCTCCCCGGAGGGCGTCCGCCCAAGCAGGCGCGTGGGTGGACCGGCGTTCCAGGTGGGCGGCCGGCCGGGGCGCGGGGGAGGGAAGTGTGACTCCGAGGCAAGGTGAACAGAAGGTGAACGAGGGGCGAATCGGACGACGGCCGGCCCGCGTGGGCGCCCCGCCCCGCCCCGTCGCGGGGACGGTGGACTCGGAGGCGTGCCGGTGGCACGACGAAGGGCACCCGCCCCTCGGCGGATGCCCCACGACACTGGTCGAGACCTGCGGCGGCTCACTCCTTGAAGATGAGCCCCACGACCTCCAGATAGAGCTGCTCCGGGTACGGGATGAAGGCGATCTTGCTCAGCGCCTGGTCCTGACCCGCGGACTCCATCACGAAGGTGCCGTAGCCGAGGAAGCGGCCCAGCAGGGTCCGCTCGAACCTCATGTCCGTGACCTTGCCCAGCGGCATCATGTTGACCTGTCGGGTGATCAGCCCCGTGGTCAGCAGCAGGCGCGCCGACGTGATGACGAAGTAGTCCACGGACCACTCCGCGACCCGCCAGACGAACCACACCAGGACCAGCAGCCACAGCCACCAGATGATCGCCAGCGCCGCGGTGTTGTCCGCGATCTGTGTGTTGCTGAGGATCCCCGCGACGATCAACGCTCCGAGGACGGCCCCGACCGGCCCGATGAGGATCGCGGGGTGCCGACGGATGGTCACGACGTCCTGCTCGTGCGGCAGGAGGTAGCGGTTGACCGACGCGGGAGCGCTGTTACTCGACGCTACGAGGCGCATGGCACCCGACCATCCCCACTACGGCAGTAGTGCGTTGACGAAGCGGGACATCGACTCCGCGCCACCCATCAGACCGCCCAACGCGCTCTGGATCACCCCAGCGGCGCTTTCAGGTTGCGTGAGCAGATAAAACGCCACGAAACCGATGAGAGCGTAGCCGCCCCATTTCTTCAACTTCGCCACGACTGACTCCCCTTGGAATCCACCTGACCCACCAACCCAGCAGTGATTGTTCCATTCACAATGATGCCCGTAAAGCCTGGGGCGCACCCTCGGCGTGGCGGTATGTCTGCCGTACCGCGCTTGCGGGCTGTGTCCGGTTCCGGTGGTGTTGGTGAACCTGTGTTCGGTGGACCGGAACACGGTCCAGGTCCGACGCAGGTCACGACATCGGGGACGACCGTACGAAGAAGAGAGGGGTCTTCTCCGAGACCGGTTGAGTCCCCCACCGAGGATGGGACACGGTCGGGCCGAAACCCGTCGTCCGTCCGGGCCGATCCCTAGCGCTGTTCGGCGAAGGCCAGGGCGAGCACCTGGAGGTGCTGGCGGGCGATCCGTTCGACGAGATCGGGTGTGGCGCGGCCGGTGACGTCCTCGGCGCCGTGTCTGGCGGCGTCGACGCACCGGGTGACGGTGGAGTCGTGGTGGACGCCGGAGAACTCCGTGGACAGGCGGTCGACGACGGGGCCGAAGCTGGAGTCGCGGTCGGTCGAGGGAGAGGTGTTCTCGGGCATCTCGCTCCTTGAGGGACGTGGGGGAGGATGTCGCAGCGTGTGCAGTCGGGGGCTTTGGGTAGTCGACGGAGGGTTGCCCGAACGCCCCGCGAAAAGCGGCGAGGGAGTCGCCGTCAACGCGCCGGGCCCATGCGGGGTGGTTTCGGTCCGGCTGGTCTTGCCTGTTATGGGTGATCAGGAACCATGATCACTCTCATCTGTTACGTTCCAATCTCAAAATGAATTCGGCTAATGCAGTGACGTGTCGCTGCTCGGTCAGGCATGCGCCGCCACCTGGCCGAACATACCTGCCTCCGAGGTCAATGCCCGATTTTCGGGCGTTCATTCGCCCGGCGGCCAAAAGAGCCGAAAAAGCGCCCAACCGGTGATCCGGTTGGGCGCTGAGGCTCGTGGGGGCCGACGCGCGGGTCAGGCGCAGCCGTACAGGCGGTCGCCCGCGTCGCCGAGACCCGGGAGGATGAACCCGTTCTCGTCCAGGCGCTCGTCCACCGCCGCGGTCACCACGCGCAGGGTCGCACCGTGGTCCGGGGCCAGGGTTTCGGACAGCTTCTGCTCCACCGCGACCAGCCCTTCAGGAGCGGCGAGCAGGCAGATGGCGGTGATGTGGTCCGCGCCCCGGTCGACCAGGAGCTTGAGCGCGGCGGCCAGGGTGCCGCCGGTCGCCAGCATCGGGTCCAGCACGTAGCACTGGCGGCCGGACAGGTCCTGCGGCAGCCGGTCGGCGTAGGTGGCGGGCTGGAGCGTGTCCTCGTCGCGGGCCATGCCCAGGAAGCCGACCTCGGCGGTCGGGAGCAGACGGGTCATCCCGTCCAGCATGCCCAGTCCGGCGCGCAGGATCGGGACGACGAGGGGCGTCGGACGCGTCAGCTGCGTTCCGGTGGTCTCCACGAGAGGAGTTCTGATGGTGACGTCGGTCACTCGGACGTCCCGGGTCGCCTCGTAGGCGAGCAGGGTGACCAACTCGTCGGTCAGGCGCCGGAAGGTCGGTGAGTCGGTCCGCACGTCGCGCAGGGTGGTCAGTTTGTGCGCGACCAGGGGATGGTCGACGACCAGGGTTTCCAAGGCGTTCTCCGGGTGAGCTGGGATAACGGGACGATGGCTGGGGATGGGGGCCCGCCCGAGTCTAACCGCGCGTACCACCCGGAACAGGGCAAGGCGGATCCGCGCCGGTCGCGCGGCAGTCCCGTGGGAGGGGGCGGCCGACCCGGTGTCGTCCACGTGGAACCGCCGGGGCGGCAGCGCGCACCCGGTTCTCATGAGAGCGTGGTCCGACTGACACGGACCGGGGGAGACGGCTGCGCGGGAGTGATCGTTACCATTGCACTCGCACGGGCGCGGGCCTCCCTCGTCCGCACCGATACACCGGCCGGGTTGGGGTGACGATGACAGTACTCGATCATGGTGACGACGACTCGGGTGACTTCGCGGCGGTCGCGTACAGGGAAGAGGAGTACTGGGACGTCGACCTCCTCCCCGTGACGCTGACGCACGACCTGAAGGGCCTGATCCACGCACTGCGCCAACAACCGAGCATCAGCGGCTCCCTCGGGCTGGTCTCGGTCGGCGACGACTTCTTCATCATCGTGCGGGTCTACGGCGAGGACGTCTCCCTCTTCCTCTCCGACGTGACCGCGTCGGTGGACTGGCAGGTCGCCCGGGACGTCCTCGACTACCTGGACATCGACCTCCCCGATGACGACGACCTCGACCAGGTGCTCCCCGCCGGCGATCTGTCCATCGTCGCCGATCTGGGCCTGGACGAGATGGAACTCGGTGCCCTGGCGGGAGATCTCGACCTCTACCCCGACGAGGTTCTGGCCAGCGTCTCCGAACGCCTCGGATTCGCGCAGTCCTTCCAGCGTGTCCTGGACGGGATGGGGTAAGGGACCCCCTGGAAAAACCACCTGGAGAACAGGAGTGCCCGCGGTGTCGACCTTCGCAGCTGTCTTCACTCCCAACGGGAAGACGTGGCGGGGAACCGAGGTCGAACTCGGGGACGTGGACGTCATCGACGACGTCACCGACCTGATGCTCGACTTCGCGGCAGAGCAGAGCAGCGACAGCGCGCTTCTCCTGGTGGAGGCCGACGACGAGTGGTTCGCCGTCGTGCGCGCCGCCGACGACGGCGGTGAGCCGCGCGTGTACCTCTCCGACGCCCGCGTCGTCCACGACCACCCCCTGGCCTCCGTCCTCTCCGAGGCGGGCGCCCTCGGCGCCCCACAGCCCTCCGAGAGCGCGGGCTCCCGGCCCAACCCGGTGCCCGCCGGAGACGGCGACCTCATCACCGACCTCGGTGTGTCCGGCGACGAACTGCGCTCGCTGTCGGCCGGCGGCGGCGTCCTGCCCGCCGACGTCCTCGCGGTCGTGGCCGAGCGGGCCGGGTTCGGCGACATCCTCGACGCCATGAGGCTGTGACGTGAGGGACCGCGGGGTCCTCGACGCCGCGCTCTGGACGGCGGTCGCCGAGGCCGAGCTCGCCCTCGCGACGGACGACGTCCCGGTCGGCGCGATCGTCCTGGACGCCGACGGCAAGGTCCTGGGGACGGGGCACAACGAGCGCGAGGCGACGGGCGACCCCACCGCGCACGCCGAGGTGCTCGCCCTGCGGGCGGCGGCCCGCGCCCGCGGTGAGTGGCGCCTGAGCGGCTGCACCCTGGTCGTCACCCTCGAACCGTGCGTGATGTGCGCCGGCGCTACGGTGCTCTCGCGCGTGGACCGGCTGGTCTACGGCGCACGGGACGCCAAGGCCGGCGCGGTCGGATCGGTGTGGGACGTGGTCCGCGACCCCCGTCTCAACCACCGCCCCGAGGTGGTGCCGCCCGACCTGGTCGGCGTGGACGTCGCCGCGAGGTGCGCCGAGCTCCTCACCGCGTTCTTCGGGCACCGCCGTCAGGGCGGGGAGCCCGGCTGACCTGCGAGCCCCGGGGAGTGCCCCCGCGGCGGCAGGAGCCGTCCCGGCCATCCGGTTTTCCGCACGGCGGCGTATCCGGTAGAGTTGCTCGCGGTGGAGTCGCCTAGTGGCCGATGGCGCCCGCCTCGAAAGCGGGTAAGGGGCAACCCTTCGAGGGTTCAAATCCCTCCTCCACCGCACGAGGCCGACGTTCACGCAGGTGAGCGTAGGGCCGGTAGAGGTAGCGATGGCCGGTTGATCCGGGCCGGTGCACATACGGTGCACATGGTCGGAGAGACCGGCCTTTCGCGTTCCCGGGGTCCGATCCCCGAGGGAGCTCCGTCAGAATCCTTACGCAGCGGTGCCGAGAGCCTTCACACGGGCCGCGTCCATCGCGTCGGCCACCTCGTCCAGGCGGTCGGGGAACAGGTGCCCGTACCGGTCGAGGGTCATCGTGGCGGTCGCGTGGCCGAGCATCGCTTGCACCACCTTGACGTCCGCGCCGGCGGCGATGGCCAGAGACGCGGCGGTGTGCCGGAGCTTGTGCGGGGTCAGCCCGGTTCCGTCGAGCCTCGTAGGCCGGAAGCGGTGATGTCCTCGTCCAGTCCCGCTATGGCCCCGTCCAGGACTGCGAGCTGTTCTGGGTCAGCTGTCCCAGTGGCCGCGAGTCGGTCCCGTTCGGCGGTGACCATCGCACGCTGTTCCACCCAGGAGCGCTGTTCCTCGGTGGGCGGGTCGGGTTCCACGACGGGTTCTGTGGTCAGGTGCCAGTGCTCTTCGCATTGGGTCCGTCGCAGCGACCTCTTGCGTTTGGCGCAGGCGGGGCACCGGGATTCCAGGGTGGACCCGCACGGGACGTCGATGATCTCCGTGGCACCGGTGGCGATGTTCGTGCGTCGAAGTGAGACGGGGCGGATGCACACCCGTGGTCGGCGGCGACCTGTTCGGCCACCTCATGGGCCAGGGGTTGCGCGAGGCGTTCGGTCCTCGTTGACTTACCGGTAGGCGTCGGCATCAGCCCACCCCCCAAGAAGCAGAGGCGACATGATGAAGACCTTGTTGGGGTTACACGTGCTCAGTGCCGTGATGCTCACCGTGACCAGCGCTGTGATGGTGCTCCAAGAGCGGCCCGGCGCGGTGGTGTTCGGTGCCTGTGCAGTCACCATGGCCGCTTGCAGCGTTGTTTGGGCTGTGTACGCGAGGCAGGGTCAAGCGATGGGGAAGTTGAAGAGCACGGGTCGTCACTCGCATTCGTCGTCGGTGGAGTGAGGGCCGGACTTTCCAAAGGCACCGGCCATGGCGGTGATGTCGGAGGTGCTCTGTTCGGCCACCTGTCGGGCCAGCGGCTGCGCGAGGCGTTCGGCCCGGGTGGACTTACCGGTAGGCGTCGGCGTCAGCCCACCCCCACAACCACAGAGCAGGAGCGCCCCTGTTGGCCAGACTCTCCAAGGAGCTCCCTTTCCGCTGGTAGGCGATCCTGTGCGCGTTCGGGGTTCTGTGGTTCGCGTTCGAAATTCACATGAGCTGGAGCGGGGGCGAAGGCTTGGCAGGGGTGTCCCCGGTGGCGTGGTGGAGCGGCCCCGTGTGCGCCTTCGGGATCCCGTTCTTCGTGGTGGAGTACCGGCAACGACGTTGGGCGAAGCGCATCCAACAGGCCCTCCCTCCCACTGAGGAAGAGTCCGACCCGCATCCACCAGCCGGCACAGCTGAACACACTCACAGAGCGGGAGCCTCTCACCCCATGAGCCCTCCCATACCTCCGGCCCGCTGGCAGGTCATCGTCCCTGCTGTCGCCTTGCTGCTCGGAGTGGTGTGGGCGGTACTGACACGGGTGGCTGAAAGCCAGATCAACCCCATGGCGATTTTCTGGATGTACCTGTGGACCTTGCACCTGACTGTGGGGGTTGTGACGTACAGGCGTGAACGCCGTGACTTCCTTGCGCATCAGGCCGCCCAGCCCGCCGAGGAAGAGCCCGCCTCATAGCTTCCCGACGCACCACTCCACAACCACAGAGCAGGAGCCCCCGTGCCAGAACGAAGACCTCGCAGGCTTCTCTTCGTGGGGGCAGCGCACGGAATGATGTTCTTCGGCGCTTTGGGGACCCTGGTGGCTTCCAGCCCTCTCATGGGCCCTACGGACTGGCCGTTTCTCCTGTTCGCGAGCGCTGTGTTGGCATGGGTGCCGCTGAGCTGGCAGCTGTTTCGTCGCGCCACGACCGCGATCAACGCTCCTCCCCCTCACCGGACTCCCCGTAGGCGTTGACCATGGCGGTGATGTCGTCGTCGGAGACGTAGGCCGCGCGGACCCGCACCGGGGCGGAGGAGGTCCCCACCCGACGAAGACCCTCACACCTGCGATCCGTTGGCTGCTCCTGTTCATGGCGTTCGCCGCGCCGGTTGGAGTGGTGTGGGTGGCACTGGCGTGGGAGGCAGAAGGCCAGAGCAGGTATGTGGTGACGTTGTGGATGTGCCTGTTGTCTCGTGCCGGTTTTATTGGAGGCTCGGAATCAACGCTTCACCCTGTGTTGAAGCGGAACCCTGCTGGTAGAAGTCGTCTTCGAACTCTCTCGGCGGGACCAGGCCGATCTCTCCGTGCAGGCGGGGGCGGTTTTTCGTGCGGGTCGCCGGACACGGACGGGCGGGCCCGATGACTTGCGCGCGCCAGGGGGCTCGGGTTGGCTTACCGGCGGGTGTTGGCATCACGCCACCCCGGGACGAAGGAGTTCGGGTCGACATGAGGGATACACAGGACGCGTGGCGGCTCAACCTGTCGATGTTGGCCGTCACGGTCCCCCTGATGGTGGCGATCGCGTTGTCGCTCGTGTTCCTGACCGGATGGCCTGCGTGGGTCGCGTCCGCCGTCGGGGGCGCTGTCGGCGGGCTGGCGGGCCCTCTCGCCGTCCGGTGGATCCTCGCCCGACGCGAGCGCGGACGGGACCGCTCCCCATCGACCACCGAGCGGTAGACCTCGCACACCGCGGTGAGGCTGAGCGCCGACCCCGCCTCCGCAACCACGAAGCAGGAGCCCCCGTGACCGAACGCAGTCCCCGCGAACTCCTGGTGCTGCGGGCAGCTCTCGCAATGATGGTCGTCGGTGCCCTGATCCTGCTGGTGTGGGCCAGTCCCCTCCTGGGGGAGCCGAGGTGGCCGTACATGCTGTTCGCCGTGGTGATGCTGGTGGTGGCGCCGGTGAACTACCGGCTGATCCGTCGCCGTGACCGTGTTCCGCGTTCGGGCGACTCACCGGAATCGCCGTAGCGGCCCACCGGGGTGAGCGGGGGTGTGCCGCCTCCCTCCATGTGAGGGCTGCTCCGTGCCGCCCCGGCGGCGGTGGAACCACCACCGCCGGGGCGGACGCGGGCGACGCACCGCGGTCCGGTCCGCTTCTACGGAGCGGGGGCGGGGCCCGTGCTCCCGCGGGTGACGAGGGTCGCGGCGGGGGACCACCGCTCCGCGACGGGGAGCCCGTCGGCGCACTCCAGCGCCGACTCGCCGACCGCCGCCCCGTACCGGTACACGTCCACGCTCACGCTGGTCAGCGCCGGCGAGGCCAGACGGCACAGGGTCGAGTCGTCCCAGGCCACCATGCTGACCTCGCCGGGGACGGCGACGCCCAGCTCGCGGGCCGCCTCCAGCCCGGAGACGGCCATCACGTCGTTGTCGTACAGGATCGCCGTCGGGGGCTGCTCGCGGTCGAGCAGCTCCCGGGTGAGCCGTGCGCCCTCCTCGTGCGAGTAGTCGCCCTCCAGGACGACCGGGTCGGCGATCCCGGCCTCCCGGCAGCTCTCGGCGAGGGCGTCGGTCCGGGCCCGGGTGTGCAGCAGCCGGGAGGGCCCGGACACCCGGGCGATCCGCCGGTGCCCCAGGTCCAGGAGGCGTGTCAGGGCCTCCCGGACCGGGAACACGTGGTCGGTGCGGACCGCCGGGGGCCCGGACGGCTCGGGGTCCTGGACGCCCGCGAGCACCGCGGGCAGGCCGAGTCCGCGCAGCACGGCCGGCCTCGGGTCGTCCTCGGCGAGGTTGACCACGACCACGGCGTCGACCAGGCGCCGCTCCGCCCACCTGAGATAGGTGGAGAGCTCGGCGTCGGTGTCGGTCACCAGGTGCAGCAGGAACGCCGTGTCCCGTGCGGCCACGCGCTCCTCGATCCCGGCGACGAACTCCATGAAGAACGGTTCCGCGCTGAGCAGGCGGCGCGGTCGGGCCAGGACCAGCCCGATCGCGCCCGCGGGTTCGAGACGGTCCATCACACCTGTTTCGCCGGGGTGTGCGGGGTGTTCGCCGAGCGGAGGACGGCCGCCGTGGTCAGCGAGAGCGGGTCGATCTCCGCCTCGGTCCGCACCGTGAAGCTGTGCGTCTCCCCGGCCAGCAGGTCCACGAGCATGTCGTCCACCTCGGCGTCACGGGCGGCCCGGTCGGCCAGGACGGAGACGTCGCGGACGAACGAGGAGGCGCGCACGTCCACCCGGTAGCCGCCCGGGACGGGGACCGCCACGGCCGTCAGCGCCTCGGGGTCGTAGGCCAGGTGCACGTCCTCCCGGAAGGGGTGGACGACGCGCGCGTCCCCGGCCGCGGCCACGAACACCTCCCTGTCGGGGTCCGCGGGGGCGAGGAGGGGCCGTTCCGGCTCGAACTCGTAGGTCGAGCGGGGCGGCACGGCGAGCTCGGTGCTCCCCGTGTGGAGCACGTCGCCCCCGAAGGTCTGGCGCTCCAGCGTGAGGGCGCCCGACCAGGTCTTGTCGGTGTCGTTGACGGCGACGAGGACGAGGCGGCCGTCCCGGGGCTGGACGGTGAGCAGGCGCGGCGCGTAGGAGCGGCGGAGCGCGTACCAGAGGGGTTTGAGCCGTTCGTCGCCGTCGACGGCCGCCCAGGAGGTCACCGGCCAGCAGTCGTTGATCTGCCAGACGAGGGCCCCGGAGGTGCGGGGCCACCAGGACCGGAAGTGCTCGATGCCGAAGGCGACCGCGCGGGCCTGGTTGAGCTGGGTGGCCCAGTGCCAGTCCTCGAAGGTGCGCGGGGTGGCCAGGTGGGCGGAGTAGCCCCGGTCGAGCTTGCCGTTGCCGTCGGCGGCCTTCTGGTGCAGCAGGAACGCGGGCGAGGTGGGCGTCAGCGGCTCGTCGTGCACCGCGTCGGTGAGGGTGGTCCAGGTCGGCGGGCCCTGGAAGCCGAACTCGGAGCAGAACCGCGGGACGTGGTCCTGGTAGGCCCGGTAGTCGGTCTGGTTCCAGACGGTCCACTCGTGGCGGGTGCCGTGCGCCTCGTTGTTGGGGTGGACCTCGTCCGGGGCGAACCCGGGGCTGTAGGGGCTGCCCGCGGAGTAGAAGCGGGTCGGGTCGAGTTCGGCGACGATGCGGGGGAAGAGGTCGGTGTAGTAGCCGTGGCCCCAGGTGCGGCCGTCGAGCGGTTCCTGCCACCCCCAGTCCATGAAGCCCCACAGGTTCTCGTTGCCGCCGTTCCAGAGGGCGAGCGAGGCGTGGGAGGTGAGGCGGGCGACGTTCTCGCGTGCCTCGGCCTCGAACTCGCCGCGGAGCGGCTCCTCCTCGGGGTAGGCGGCGCAGGCGAGGAGGAAGTCCTGCCAGACGAGGACGCCGCGCTCGTCGCAGACGTCGTAGAAGTCCTCGCTCTCGTAGATGCCGCCGCCCCACACGCGCAGCATGTTCATGTGGGCGTCGACGGCCTGGTCCACGCGCCTGGCGAGGCGGTCGCGGGTGATCCGGGTCAGGAAGTGGTCGTCGGGGATCCAGTTGGCGCCCTTGACGAAGAGGGGCCGCCCGTTGACGGTGACGGTGAAGGGGGTGCCGTGCTCGTCGGGCTCGGTGTCCACGGTGATCGTGCGGAAGCCGATCCGGCGGGCGTCGGTGTCCAGGGTGGTCGGCGCGGAGGCGTCGTCGGCGGAGCCCAGGGTCACGGCGAGGTCGTACAGGGGGTGGTCGCCGTAGCCGACGGGCCACCACAGGCGCGCGTCGGGGACCTCCACCACGACCACGCCGGTGTCGGCGCCGGGGGCGAGGGTGGCGGTGGCCGTGTGCCCGGCGACCTCGGCGGTCAGGGTGAGTGCGGACGGCGCCTCGGTCGCGGAGCGCTCGACGTCGGCGTGGACCTCGACCCGGCCGACGCCGTCCTCGCCGACGGTGACCAGCGGGCGGACCCTGGCCAGGCGGGCGGTGCGCCAGCGCTCCAGGCGCACGGGCTTCCAGATCCCCGCGGTCTGGAAGTCGGGCCCCCAGTCCCAGCCGAAGGAGCAGGCCATCTTGCGGACCATGTTGTACGGGTGGGTGTTGGTGTGGGGGCGGGCGCCGAGTTCGTCGCGGACCTCCTCCGCGTACTCCAGCGCGGGCCGGAAGGAGACGGTGAGGTCGTTGGCTCCGTCGCGGAGGACGCCGCCCACGGGGAAGCGGTAGCCGCGGTGCATGTTGGCGGTGGAGCCGAGCGTCACCCCGTTGAGTTCGACCGTCGCCACGGTGTCGAGGCCGTCGAAGGCCAGGTCCACGTGTTCGGAGGCGGAGGCCTGCTCGGCGTCGAAGGTGAGGCTGTAGCGCCAGCCGACGCGGTGGGTCCAGGCCAGCTCGGTCTCGTTGGAGTCGAGGTAGGGGTCCGGGATCAGCCCGGCGGCCAGCAGGTCGAGGTGGGTGCTGCCCGGTACCTGGGCCGGGACCGAGCGGCCCGCGATCTGCTCGGGCACGTTTCCGGTGGTGCTCGTCAGCAGCCAGCCGTCATGCAGGGTGCGGCGGATCATCCTCTGCCTCTCCGGGTTCTGGGGGTGCGGCCGCGCTGGGGAGGCGGGCCGTCGGCGGCCGGGCGCATCGTGCGCCGACCACTCCCGAGATTCTTACTTCGGTGATCTAACTAAGTCAATGGGGTGCGGTGACTTCACGGGGCGGGCCCGACCCCGCCCCCGGGGCCGGGCCGCAGGCGCACGGCCTCTGCCCGGGGCAGGGCGTCGGTGCGGGACGGGAGGGAGGCGACCGCGGGCACAGGGCCTGCCCGAGCGCACCCCTCTCCGCGCCGCGTGCGCCCGGGGGCGGTCCGGCAGGGGGCCCGTCGCCGCACCGGGACCGGGGGAGGAACGGCCGCGGCGGTACGCTGGTACGCGCCCCGCCGGGCGCGGCGACGCGTTCGCCGGGCCGTACACCGAGGCCGCACCCCGCGCGGACGCCACGGCACGGAAGCGGCGGAGGTTCCCTTGGGCGGTCCATCACGCGCCACCCCCCACACCACGAGCAGGTCGGCGGTCCTCGACGTCATCCGGGCGGCGGGCACCATCAGCCGGGCCGGTCTGGTGTCCGCGACCGGGTTCACCGGTGCGACCATCTCCACGGTCGTCCGCGCGCTCATCGACGACGGGCTGGTCCGCGAGACCGGCCGCGCCGAGTCGACCGGGGGCAAGCCGCGCGTCCTGCTCCAGCTCGACCAGGGGGCCCGCTACGCCGTCGGCGTGCACCTCGACCCGGTCGGCATCACGTACGCCCTCACCGACCTCACGGGCGCGGTCGTGTCCCGGGTGACCCGTGCGGGCGAGGGCGGCGACGCCACCACGCTCGTCACCCGGATGGCCCGCCAGGTCGACGCGCTGGTCGAGGGGGCCGGGGTGGAGCGCGAGCGGGTCCTGGGCGTGGGCCTGGTGTCCGCCACCGGGGGGCCGAGGCCCCTGCCGGCGATGCGGCACTGGGCGCACTTCCCCGTGACGGAGGAGCTGGAGCGGGCGGTCGGCCTGCCCGTGGTGCCCGGAAACGACGCGACCGCCGCCGCGCTCGGCGAGTACTGGTCCGGCGGGGTGCACGAGGCGTCGGTCTTCGCGGCCGTCTACATGGGGACCGGCATCGGCGCCGGGCTCCTGGTCGACGGAATCCCGTACCACGGGGCGAGCGGGAACGCCGGGGAGATCGGGCACGTGTGCCTGGACGTGGACGGCCCCGCGTGCTGGTGCGGCGCGCGCGGGTGCGTCGAGGCGATCGCCGGGCCCGCCGCGGTGGTGCGGGCCGCGCGCGAGGACGCCGACCTGGTCCGCGCCGCCGAGCTGGGACCACCGGAGGACGGCTCCGGCTCCGGGGTGCGGGAGGCCTCCGCCCGGGGGGACGGATCGTGGGGCGACGGAAGGGCGGCGCGGTCCGAGGCGGCGGAGTTCGCCGCCGTCGTCCGGGCCGCACGCCGCGGCCAACCGACCGCGCGCGCCCTCCTGGACCGCTCAGCGCGGTACCTGGCGGTGGCGGTGCGGACGCTGGCCAACGTCATGGACCTGGACCTGCTGGTGCTGACGGGGCCGAGCCTGGCCCTCGCCGGGTCCGTGTACCTGCCCGCCATCCGGTCGGAGCTGGACGGCGCCTTCTTCGCCCGGGCCAGCCACCCGGTCGACGTGCGCCTGTCCGCGTCGGCCGCGACAGCACCCGCGATCGGGGCGGCGACGATGGTCCTCCAGTCACGGCTGGTGCCGCTGCGGCCGCGACCCCGCCTGCCCGAGGACCTGTCGGAGTCCGCGGCGCCGTCCGCGCGGTGACCGTCGGCCGACCCGGCCCCGGCCCTGGCCCCGGTCCCGGGGCCCGGCGCTCCGCCCGCCCGGCGGAGCCGGTCAGCCGGTGTCCTCCAGGTCGGCGAGGGCCCTGTCGAGCCAGGTGACCCAGAAGAGCTCCAGGTCGATCCCGCCCTGGAGCACCAGCCGGTGCACGCGGTCCCGCTCGGTCCCGTTGCCGCGCGCCGCGTCGCGCCTCTCGAACTCCCGGTACTCTGCCAGCCGCTCCTGGTGCAGTGCCCGGTGGCGGCGCAGCTCGTCCACCATGTCACCGCCGACCCCCACGACGCCCGTCGCACGCAGGCGCAGCAGCAGGGGGTCGCGGGGGTCGCGCGGGTCCTCGCGCACGCCGACCCACCGCTCCAGTTCCTCCCGGCCCGAGGGCAAGACCTCGTACTCCTTCTTCTGCCCCCGGGTCGGGACGTCGCGGTCGAGCGCCCTGATCAGCCCCGCCTTCTCCAGCTTTCCCAGCTCCCGGTAGATCTGCTGGTGGGTCGCCGACCAGAAGTACCCGATCGAGCGGTCGAAGCGGCGGGTCAGCTCCAGCCCGGAGGACGGCTTCTCCAGCAGGGCGGTCAGGATGGCGTGGGGCAGGGACATGAGCGCATTCTAGGTTCGGCGGCTACAGCGCGGCGGCGAGTCTGGTGCCCTGGTCGATGGCCCTCTTGGCATCCAGTTCGGCGGCGACGTCGGCGCCGCCGATGACGTGCACCGTCCGTCCCGCCGCCGCCAGTTCGTCGGCGAGGTCCCGCCGGGGCTCCTGGCCCGAGCAGAGCACCACCGTGTCCACGTCGAGCACGGTCTTCTCGTCCCCGACGGTCAGGTGCAGGCCCTCGTCGTCGATCCGGTCGTAGGAGACGCCCGCGACCATGTCCACGCCCCGGTGGCGCAGCTCCAGGCGGTGGATCCACCCCGTGGTCTTGCCCAGGCCCGCACCGACCTTGGCGGTCTTGCGCTGGAGCAGGTGCACGGTGCGCGGCGGAGCCGGGCGCTCCGGGGCGGTGAGCCCGCCCGCCGTGGTGTGACCGGTGTCCACGCCCCACTGGCGGAAGAACGCGCCGGAGTCCCGGCTCGCCCCCTCGCCGCCGTCGGTCAGGAACTCGGCGACGTCGAAGCCGATGCCGCCCGCGCCGATGACCGCGACCCGGGCGCCGACGTCGGCGTTCCCGCGCAGGACGTCCACGTAGCTCACCACCTTCGGGTGGTCGACGCCGGGGATCTCCGGCGTGCGCGGGGTGACCCCCGTGGCCACCACCACGTCGTCGAAGCCGGCCAGGTCGGCGGCGGACACCGGGGTGCCCAGCCGCACGTCCACGCCGTGCTTGTCCAGCTGCACCCGGAAGTAGCGGAGGGTCTCGTCGAACTCCTCCTTGCCGGGCACGCGGCGGGCCATGTCGAGCTGGCCGCCGATCTCCTCGGCGGCGTCGAACAGGGTGACGTCGTGGCCGATCCCGGCGGCGGAGACGGAGAAGGCGAGGCCGGCGGGCCCGGCGCCGACGACGGCCACCCGCTTGCGGTTCCTGGTGGGGGAGAGCACCAGTTCGGTCTCGTGGCACGCCCGCGGGTTCACGAGGCAGGAGGTGATCTTGAGGCTGAAGGTGTGGTCGAGGCAGGCTTGGTTGCAGCCGATGCAGGTGTTGATCTCCTCTGGGGTCCCCGCGGCCGCCTTCGCGACGAAGTCCGGGTCGGCGAGGAAGGGCCGGGCCAGTGACACCATGTCGGCGTCGCCCCCGGCGATGACGGCCTCGGCGACCTCGGGGGTGTTGATGCGGTTGACCGCGACCAGCGGGACGGACACCTCGCCCATCAGCTTGCGGGTCACCCAGCTGTAGGCGCCGCGCGGCACGGACGTGGCGATGGTGGGGATGCGCGCCTCGTGCCAGCCGATCCCGGTGTTGATGATGGTCGCCCCGGCCACCTCGACGGCCTTGGCGAGCCGGACGACCTCCTCGAACGTGGAGCCGCCGGGCACCAGGTCGAGCATGGAGAGCCGGTAGACGAGGATGAAGTCGTCGCCGACGCGCTCGCGGACGCGCCGCACGATCTCCACGGGGAAGCGCATCCGGTTCTCGTAGGAGCCGCCCCAGCGGTCCTCGCGCCTGTTCGTCGCGGAGGCGATGAACTGGTTGATGAGGTAGCCCTCGGAGCCCATCACCTCGACGCCGTCGTATCCGGCGGTCCGGGCCAGTTCGGCGGTGCGCGCGAAGTCCTCGATGGTCTGCTCGACCTCGTCGTCGGTGAGGGCCCGGGGGGTGAACGCGCTGATGGGCGCCTGGATCGCGCTGGGGGCGACGGACTGCTCGCTGAAGGCGTACCGCCCCGTGTGCAGGATCTGCAGGGCGATGCGGCCGCCCTCGCGGTGCACGGCGTCGGTGATCACGCGGTGTTCGGCGGCCTCGGCCGCGGTGGTCAGCTTGGCCGCGCCGGTGTAGGTGGCGCCCTCGGGGTTGGGGGCGATGCCGCCGGTGACGATGAGGCCGACGCCGCCGCGGGCGCGTTCGGCGTAGAAGGCGGCCATCCGCTCGAACCCCTGGGGCGCCTCCTCCAGGCCGACGTGCATGGAACCCATGATCACGCGGTTGGGGAGGGTCGTGAAGCCCAGGTCCAGGGGTTCCAGAAGGTGGGGGTAGTCGCTCATGCTCGTCTCCTCGCGCGGGTGCCCGGTCGGTGTCCGGCCGACCTCGACTTCATTATGCAACAAGTTGCAAAATACCCTGCGCGGGGCCCCGGAACCGCGCGGGCCGACGGCGTGCACACCGTCGGCCGGGCCAAGGGTCCCCGTGTCGAGGGGCCGGCCGGGTCGGCTCAGGCCGTCTCCACCGGCAGGAGCGCCGGGCGCTTGGCGGCGCGGCCGTCACCCGACGACCGCCCGCGCACGCGCCGCACCATCCACGGGCCGAGGAAGGTCCCCAGCCAGCGGACCTCCTCCGCCAACGTGAGGAGCGTGCTCCGTTCGGGCATCAGGGGGAGGGCGTCCGCCCACGACCCGTCGGCGCCGGGGAGCTCCAGTGCGGACGCCAGCGCACCCGCGATCCGGTCGTGCCCCAAGGGGGTGCAGTGCAGCCGGTCGGTCGCCCACAGGCGCCGGTCCGTGGCCACCTCGTGCGCGGCGACGTCGGCCACGACCACGCCGTGGCGGTCGGCGGCGGCGCGGACGCGCTCGTTGAAGTCCAGCACCCGCGGCAGCAGCGGCTTGGTCAGCGGCGCGATCCTCGCGATGTCGGGAAAGGTCAGCGTCGCCACGCGCGCCCCCGTCGCGGTCAGCTCGGCGAACATCGCCTCCAGGTGGCCGACCACCGCCTCGGCGTCGTACCCGGACCGGATGACGTCGTTGACCCCGGCGAACACGGTGGCCACGTCCGGGCGCATCTCCAGCGCGGCGGCGAGCTGCTCCTCGCGCACCTGGCGTGCCAGCCGCCCCCGGACCGCGAGGTTGGCGTACTCCACCCGTGCGCCCGTGGCGGCCAGGCGGTCGGCCAGACGGTCCGCCCACCCCCGGAGCCCGGTGTCGTCGTCACCGTCCCCGACGCCCTCGGTGTGGCTGTCGCCCAGGGCCACGTAGCGAAGGTTCCCGTCGAGCCTCATGCCCTCTCCTCATCCTCGTGGACAGGTCCGGAATGTTACTCCACTAAGTGACTAATCGTTTATGTGAATAAAAGGAGCCCGGGGAGGAGGCGCGTGGCGGTCAGGCACGGCGCCCGCCCCTGCTCCTAGCGTGGACCGGGGCGTCCCCGCGGCGCCCGGACCTGTCCGTCCGTGCCCGGGAGGAACCATCGTGGCCAGGAACACCGTCGCCGAACAGCTCGTCCGGACGCTGCTCTCCGCCGGGGTGACCCGGATCTACGGGGTCGTCGGCGACAGCCTCAACCCGGTCGTCGACGCCGTCCGCGGCACCGACGGCATCGAGTGGGTGCACGTGCGCAACGAGGAGGCGGCGGCGTTCGCGGCCTCCGCCCAGGCACAGGTCGACGGGAAGCTCGCCGTGTGCGCCGGATCGTGCGGCCCCGGCAACGCCCACCTGGTGCAGGGCCTGTACGACGCCCAGCGCAGCGGCGTCCCCGTGCTCGCCATCGCCTCGCACATCCCCTCGCGCCAGATCGGCACCGGCTTCTTCCAGGAGACCCACCCCGAGCGGCTGTTCTCGGACGTCACCGAGTTCCGGGAACTCGTCTCCGAACCCGAGCAGATGCCGCGCCTGGCCCGGATCGCGATCCAGCACGCCCTCGGCACCCCCGGTGTGGCGGTCCTCGTCCTCCCCGGGGACGTCGCGGGGCGCAAGGCCGTCGGCCCCGCCGACACCAGCCCGGTGACCGCCGGCCGTGCCACCGCCTGGCCCGCGGAGGACGACGTCCGGGAGCTGGCCGAGCGGATCAACGCCGCGGACAAGGTCGCCCTGTTCTGCGGCGCCGGGGTCAGGGAGGCGCACGACGAGGTGATGGCGCTGGCCGGGCGGGTGCACGCACCGGTCGGGCACACCCTGCGCGGCAAGGAGTGGATCCAGTACGACAACGCGTACGACGTGGGCATGATCGGCCTGCTCGGCTACGGCGCCTGCTTCGACGCCCTGCACGGGGCGGACCTGGTGCTGATGCTCGGGTGCGACTTCCCCTACGACGACTTCCTGCCCACCGGGAACGTCGTCCAGGTCGACCGCGACCCGCGCCGACTCGGCCGCCGGGTCCCGCTCCGGCTCGGGGTGCACGGGGACGTCGCGGCGACACTGCGCGCCGTGAGGCCGCTCGTCCGGGAGCGGTCGGCCGCCTCCGCCGCACGGTTCCTCCAGGACATGCTGGAGCGCCACGAACGAGCGCTGACCAAGGTCGTGGACGCGTACACGAAGGACATCGAGCACCACACGCCCATCCACCCGGAGTACGTGGCGCGGATCCTCGACGAGGAGGCCGACGGGGACGCCGTCTTCACCGTCGACACGGGCATGAACAACGTGTGGGCCGCCCGCTACCTGACCCCGAACGGGCGCCGCCGGGTGATCGGCTCCTTCACCCACGGCACGATGGCGAACGCGCTGCCCCACGCGATCGGCGCGGCCTACGCCGCACCCGACCGTCAGATCGTCTCGCTGTCCGGCGACGGCGGGCTGAGCATGCTGCTGGGCGAGCTGATCACCGTCCACCAGCACGAGCTGCCGATCACCACGGTCGTGTTCGACAACTCCTCGCTCGGCATGGTCAAGCTGGAGATGATGGTGGACGGGATGCCCTCCTTCCAGACCGACCACCCGCAGGTGGACTACGCGGCCGTCGCCGCGGCGATCGGCATGCGCTCCGTCCGGGTGGAGCGACCCGACCAGGTCCGCGACGCGCTCCGGGAGGCGCTGTCCGCGCACGAACCGGTGCTGGTGGACGTGGTCACGGATCCCAACGCGCTCTCCCTGCCCTCCCGCATCACCGCCGACCAGGTCGCGGGCTTCGCCCTGTCCGCAGGCCGGACGGTGCTCCAGGGCGGGGTGGGGGCGATGGTCGACATGGCCCGCTCGAACCTGCGCAACATCCCCCGGCCGTGACGTGCCCCGGCAGTCGCGCCCGGTCCGGGGAGGGGCGGGACGGCCCGCGGTGACCGCGGTGGCGTCCGCCGCGTCCCGACCGCCGGCGGCGGACCGGCCCACACGGCCCGCTCCGGAGGGTGCAGTGGCGGACCCGGAAACGACGAAGGGCCCGACCGCGATGCGATCGAGCCCTTCGGTGGCGGAGGATAGGGGATTCGAACCCCTGAGGGCTTGCACCCAACACGCTTTCCAAGCGTGCGCCCTAGGCCACTAGGCGAATCCTCCGCGCACCACTTTACACGCCGGAGGGGGGTGGTCCGACCGGGTTTCCCGAGGGCCCGCCGGAGGGGGTCCGCGAGGGCTCCCGAAGGGCTCAGCGCAGACCCCGTGAGGCGCCCCGGAGGTCTCCCTCCGGTGCGGGACGGGCCGCCGTGCGTCCCGTGACCGCCCCGGCTTCCCGGCCCCGCCGCGCACGCCCTCGGCGGGGCCGGAGCGCCCGGACGGGTCAGGGCCGGCTGGACCGCACCCCCTTGACGGCGTTGTTGCGGAACGCGTCCACGAACAGCGAGTGGTCCGCGCGCGCCTGGGCCGCGTAGCGGTGGGCGAAGCGCACGCACCAGTCGGTGAACTCCGCCTCGCGGCCGTCGAGCACCGTCATGAGCGCCTCCTCGGTCTCCCAGTCCACCAGGGTCGCGTCCGCGTGCGAGTCGGACACGCAGTGCGCCTTGGCGGTCGCGCGGCCCAGGTAGCCCAGCACCGGTTCGACGTCCTCCGGCTCGGTGAGCCCGTTCCAGTCCAGGTCGTTCGTGTACGGGGACACCTCGCTCACCACGAAGCCCACGCCGTCGATCTCGGTGTGACCCAGCAGCGGGTCGGCGTGGGCCTGGAGCGCGCGCTGGGACACGGCGGTGCGGTGTCCGTGGTGCTCGAAGGCCGCCATGATGCGCTGGTCCGTCACCACCCGGGACGGGGCGGCGACGTTCCCCTGCTTCACGGACAGGACGATGTCGTTGTCCCACGCCTCCGACCGGCCCTCGATGAGGACGCTGTAGGCCGGAAGGCCCGCGGAGCCGATCCCGAAGCCGCCGCTGCCCACCACGTCCTTGACCCCGTAGTCCAGCGACGCGAACCGCCGGTCGTCCGGGATGGTCCCCAGGTAGGCGCGGTACGCGGCGAGCACCTTCTCGCGCTCGGCGTCGTCCAGCCGCCGCACCCGCGGTCCCTCGCGGAACCGCCGGTTGTAGCCGTCGCGGGCGGTCATGGCCGACAGCATCGCGGCGCGGCTGTTGAGCCGGGCGCGCTGGAGCACGTCGTGGACCGTGCCGTCGGTGTTGTCCAGCTTGAGGGAGAAGCCGGAGTCGCCGCCCCGCGTCGCGAACTGGCGGACCTGGGACACGTAGGCCTCGACGTAGCGCGGGACGAGCGCGCCGATGTCGTCGTCGGACAGGGCCTTCTGCCACCCCATCAGGGCCACGCTGGACACGAACCGGAGCACGTCCCACGTGAAGTGGCCGAGGTAGGCCTCGTCGAAGTCGTTGACGTCGAAGACCAGGCGCCCGGTCGAGTCCATGTAGGTGCCGAAGTTCTCGGCGTGCAGGTCGCCCTGGATCCACACGCGGGAGGTGCGGTCGTCCGCCCAGGGGTCCTCCATCGACGCGACGTCGGAGTAGAAGAGCGAGGCGCTGCCCCGGTAGAACGCGAAGGGGCTGGCGGCCATCTTGCGGAACTTGACCCGGAACGCGGCCGGGGCCGTGGCCATGAGGTCGGAGAACGCGTTCTCCAACGTGTCCACGATGAGGTCTTGTCGCTCGGAGGAGTGGTCGGTGGATTCCAGGGGGTCGAACATGCCGTCCATGATGGCCCCGGGACGCCGCCCTGGCCATGCGCGCCGGGATTCCCGGGCGGAGGGCGCCCCTGGAGGGGCGGCGCGCGGGGTTGCCAGAGCGGTCGGGGGGTCGGATACACTCGGGGCAGACCCCTCGTGCGGCGTCACCCTATGAACCTCCCCAGGGCCGGAAGGCAGCAAGGATAAATGGGCTCTGGCGGGTGCGCGGGGGGTCCTTTCTGTTTCTCGGGCCCGGTCGGACCCTCCCGGTTCCTCGATCCGGTGCGAGCTGTCACTGTCAGCGGGTTGAATGGACAGGTGGCAGGGACCAGGGGAGTGAGCACACCGTGAGCATCGCGCTGTACCGCAAGTACCGTCCCGCGACGTTCGGTGAGGTGCGGGGCCAGGAACACGTGACCGACCCGCTCCGCCAGGCGTTGCGCAGCGGTCGCATCAACCACGCCTACCTGTTCAGCGGTCCCCGCGGCTGCGGCAAGACGACCAGCGCGCGCATCCTCGCCCGTTCGCTCAACTGCGCCGAGGGGCCCACCCCGGACCCGTGCGGGACCTGCGACTCGTGTGTGGCGCTGGCCCCCGACGGCGGCGGCAGCATCGACGTCATCGAGATCGACGCCGCGTCCCACGGCGGTGTGGACGACGCCCGCGACCTGCGCGAGCGCGCCTTCTTCTCCCCGGTCAACTCGCGCTTCAAGATCTACATCATCGACGAGGCGCACATGGTGACCCGCGAGGGTTTCAACGCGCTCCTCAAGCTGGTGGAGGAACCCCCGCCGCACCTGAAGTTCGTGTTCGCGACCACCGAGCCCGAGAAGGTCATCGGCACGATCCGCTCGCGGACCCACCACTACCCGTTCCGGCTCATCCCGCCGAGCACGCTCCGGGAGCTCTTCGAGGACCTCCTCAAGGAGGAGGGGATCTCCTACGACCCCGCCGCGCTGCCGCTGGTGGTCCGGGCCGGAGCCGGTTCCGCCCGTGACGGGCTGTCGGTGCTCGACCAGCTCATCGCCGGTTCGGGCGATGACGGCATCACCCGCGAGGGCGCGGTCTCCCTGCTGGGCTACACCGACTCCAGCCTGCTGGGCGAGATGGTCGACGCGCTCGGAGCCCGCGACGGCGCCGCCGTGTTCGGGCTGATCGACCGGGTGGTCGAGGGCGGCCACGACCCGCGCCGGTTCACCACGGACCTGCTGGAGCGCTTCCGCGACCTGGTCATCCTGGCCGCCGTGCCGGACGCCCTGGACAAGGGCCTGGTCAACGTGGCCGCGGAGGCCGCGGAGCAGATGAAGTCGCAGGCCACCCGCATGGGGCCCGCCGAGCTCACCCGCGCCGCCGACATCCTCAACCAGGGCCTGACCGAGATGCGCGGGGCCACCGCGCCCCGCCTGCTGCTCGAACTGATGTGCTCGCGGGTGCTCCTGCCCGGCACCGACGGAGACCAGGGCACGGCCCTGCTGGCCCGCCTGGAGCAGATGGAGCGCCGGATCTCCTCCGGCGCCGTCGCCCCGGCCGCGGCGCCGGTCCGGGCCGTGCCCCCGGCCGCCCCGCCGGCGCCCGCCGAGCCCGTACGCGCGCCCGCGGCCCCCGCGGCCGGTCCGCCCCCGGCCCAGCCCGCTCCGGCCGCCGCGCCCGCACCGGCGCCGGCCGCCGGGCGCGACGCCGAACCGGCTGGTTGGGACGCTCCGGCCCGTCCGAGCACACCCGAACCCGCGCGCCGGGCCCCGTCGGCGCCCGCCGCTCCGTCGGGCGGAGGCGGTGCCCTGGACCTGGGCCGGATCCAGGGGTCGTGGAGCCAGATCCTGGAGGCGGTCAAGGGGCTGCGCCGGTTCACCTGGATGGTGCTGTCCGGCGGTGAGGTCCGCCCGGTCGGGGTGGAGGGCAACGCCGTCCTGCTCGGCTTCTCCCGTCCCAGCGAGGCCAAGGGGTTCAGCAACAGCGGCAGCGACCAGGTGGTCGCCAACGCGATCCGGCAGGTCCTCGGCATCGAGGTGCGGGTCGCCGCGGCAGGCAGCGCGGCGTCGGCCGCCGCGCCCGCCCGGCGGCCCGAACCCGCGCGCCCGGCCGAACCCGCCGGGTGGGACGCTCCCGCGCCCGCACGGCCCGCCGCCCCGGCCCCCGCCCAGCAGACGCCGGAGCCGGAGGCCGCCGCCCCGTCGGGACCGCCGCCGGACCGGATCGTCACCGGCCTCGAGGAGCCGCCGCCGGATCCCTACGAGGACGCGGCCGCCTCCCCGCCGCCGGAGTACGACGACCCGTCCGCCGGTCGGTCGCGGCCCCGGTCGGCTCCCGCGTCAGCACCCGCCCCGCCTCCTGGCGCCGGTACGGCCCCGGGCGGTGGCGCCGCGCAGCCCGCCCCCTCAGGGGGATCGTCCTCCGCGGCTCCGGCGTCCGCCGGCGGGAAGGCGTCCGCAGGCGGCTCGGCCCCCCGCGGCCCGGGCGGCACGTCCCTCATCGAGACGGAGCTGGGCGGCCGCGTGATCGAGGAGATCGAGCACGAGGCCGACACGGACGCACCCTTCTAGGTCGTCGGCGGGACTCCTCGGGGCGGTGGTCGGCGGACCGCCTCAGCCCCGGGGTGCCAGCCCGGTGAGCACCGTGTCCACGAGTTCGTCCGCGTACGCGTGCGTCAGGGGCCCGGTGCGCAGCATCCAGCGGTGGTGGAGCGGCCCGGTCAGCAGCTCGGCCACGATGTCGAGGTCGGCCCCGGGGGCGAGCTGACCCGCGTCGCGTCCGGCGCGCAGCCGCTCCTTGATCGCCTCCATGTTGGGACGGACCAGGCGCTCGGTGACGGCCTCGGCGAAGGCCGTGTCGTTCTGGAGCTCGGTCGTGAACGCACGGGTGGTCCGGTCCATCTCGGGGTCGTTCAACTCGTCGACGGTGGCGCGGAGGACGGTCCTCAGGTCGTCGGCCAGGTCGCCGGTGTCGGGCAGGGGTTCTCCCGCGGTGCCGCCGGTCAGCGCTGTGAAGACGTCGAACACCACGGAGGCCTTGGACGGCCACCAGCGGTAGATGGTCTGCTTGCCGACACCGGCCCGCGCGGCGATCGCCTCGATGGTCACCTTGCTGTAACCGACCTCACCCAGCAGCTCCGAGGCGGCGTCGAGGATGGCGCGTCGTGCCCGCTCGCTGCGGCGCCGGGGGTCCGGGGCACGTCGGGGGGACCGGGACTCTTCCAGTGGGGTGCTCTCTGCCATACCTGCCACGCTAACCGCTCGAAAATGACGAGACGTATCGTCTTGACACGGATACTCTACAGAGGCAGGATCACACTTGACGAGACGACACGTCTCGTTAGAAGCGAAAGGAGGTCCGCATGTCCAAGAACAGTGACAACCTTCTCGGCATGGGCGGACAGCGCACCACGGTCTCCCGTTCCGCGATGCGCGGCGGTCCGGCCGGGGGCAAGGGCGGCCCCAGCGCCGAGGCCAGGGAGCGCAAGCAGGAGCTCCTGCGCAAGCTTCGCGAGAAGAACACACCCGAGAGTTCCGAGGAGTCCAAGGACACCGAAGGAACAGCGTGAACGCACGGCGGCGGCCCCCACCGGAAACGGTCGGGGGCCGTCGGCGTTCCCGCCCCGGGGCCGTGCCCGTGCCCGTGTCCGTGCGGTGCCGTCGGGGGGCCCCGGCCCCGGGAGGTCCGGCCCGCCCAGGGCGGGGCATCCGCGTTCACACGTCCCAGGTGCGGCCGCCCGCCGAGTCCAGCCACACCCGATGTGTTCCGTCACCGGACACCGACAGCCCGAACCGGTCCGGTTCCGGCTCGCCCAGCTCGGACCACAGGGCCAGGGCCTCCTCGAACTCGTCCCAGATGCTCCTCGGGCCGCCCTGCTCGATCATCCACGACGTTCCGTAGGGGTACACCCGCACCCACGAGGCGCCCTCCACGTCGCACACCCACACGCCCGACCCCGTGCCGATCCACCGCCGCCGCACCCGCCAGTCCGGCACCATCACGGACAGTGCGAACGCGGTCGTGAACGCCATCAGCGGCGCCACCGGGTCGGACTGCGTGAGCCGGTACTCGTCCGGCTGCTGACCGGAGTCGCGCGCGGGACGGACCGCGGCGTCCGGGGTCCGCAGCGGCAGGAACCCCACACCTCCGTGGAAGCTCCCCCGTGCCGACCCGTCACCGGCGCACTCCACGCGGGCGAGCACCCCGGCCCCCTCCAGCAGCCCCCACGGGCACACCACCAGCCCGTCCGGGCGCACCTGGTCGAGCCACGCGCGGGGGACCCGCCGCACGCCGCAGGTGGAGGTGATCAGGTCGTAGGGGGCGTCGGGAGGGTAGCCCCCGTAGCCGTCGGCCACGTGGACGGCGGGGGACAGGCCCTCCGTGCGCAGGGCCTTCCGGGCGGACTCGGCCAGACGGGCGTCGATCTCCACGGAGGTGACGGCCCCGTCGCCGAGCCGGTGCGCCAGCAGTGCGGTGTTCCAGGCGGTTCCGGTGCCGACCTCCAGCACGGTCTGTCCGTCGTCGAGGCCGGCCAGCCCCAGCATGCGGGCGAGGACCGTGGGAGCCGGGCTGGACGAGGCCGGGGCGGGCCCCGGATCGAGCTCGCCCGGGGCGGGCGCCTCACGGGACCGGGGGACACCGGGCTCGTCCACCCGGGTGGCGATGGCGTTGTCGGTGTAGACGGCGGCCAGCCACCGCTCCGGGTCGCTGTCGGCGTTGAGCGCGGTCCCGTACGCGGTCAGCGCACCCGTCTCGGGGACGAACCGGTGCCGTGGGACCGACCGGAAGGCGTCGATCAGCGCGGCGTCGGTCAGCGTGCCGTCCGCGATCATCGCCTCGATCAATGCCGAGTGGCGCTCACTGGCGGTCAACACGTCCTCAGTCCCCCGTGGCTGTCGGTGATGCCGGTGAAGCCCGTGGGCGCCACCGGGACGGTTGTGCCCCGCTGGACACCTTTGCAACCGACAGTGATGTTATCGCTACTCTTGGTCCTCGTTGCTGGTCGAAGCGCCCGTCGGGAGAGTCGGCGCGGCGCCGGGCCGGCGGTGCTCCGCGTGGTCCCGGACGCCGGACGCGGGGTGGAGGCGCCCCTCCGGGAACGGCGCCCACCCGGGGCCGGTCGGCCGGGAGGCCGCCGGTGCGGTGGACCTCCGCGCCGTCGGACGGGGCCCGGGCCGTGGCGCGGACGGCGCACGGACGGGTCGCGGGCGGTGAGCAGGGGGCGCGTGGCCTCGCCAGGGGAGTGGGGAGCGGCGCCGGCGCCCGACCGGCACCCGGCGGCCCTCATGCGCCCTGATGACCGGTTAGTCTCACAGCGACAGCCACACAACTGCGAGACCCAGCACCATGAGTGCGGCGAGGAGACGGCCGTGAACCCTGGCGGAATGGACATGCAGGCCCTGCTCCAGCAGGCCCAGCAGATGCAGCAGCAGCTCGTGGAGGCCCAGGAGGCCCTGGACGAGGCCGAGGTCGAGGGCACCTCGGGCGGAGGCCTGGTCAAGGTCAGGCTGAGCGGGCGCGGGCAGGTGGAGGACATCACGGTCTCCGCCGACGCGATCGACCCGAGCGACGCGGACGAGAGCGCGCAGACCGTCGCGGACCTGGTCCTGGCGGCCATCCGCGACGCCGAGGCGCAGGTCGAACGGCTCCAGCAGGAGAAGATGGGTCCGCTCACCCAGGGGCTGGGCGGCGGCGGCATGCCCGGGGGCATGCCCGGCCTCCCCGGTTTCTGACCCGGGACGGACACCGGGCGGGGCGGCCTCCGCGGCGCGTACGTGAGAGGTCGTCGCGCCGGATACGGTGGTGTCCGGGGATACGGACCGCCCCGCCAATCGGTCCGACCTGATGGGTAGGCGATGTACGAAGGCGCGGTGCAGAATCTGATCGACGAGCTGGGGCGACTGCCCGGCGTCGGTCCGAAAAGCGCGCAGCGCATCGCCTTCCACCTGCTGTCCGCCGAGCACGCGGACGTCAAGCGTCTCGTCAACGCGCTGGTCGAGGTCAAGGAGAAGGTGCGCTTCTGCTCCATCTGCGGCAATGTCGCGGAGGAGGAGCAGTGCCGTATCTGCCGTGACGCCCGGCGCGACACCGCGGTCATCTGCGTGGTCGAGGAGTCCAAGGACGTCGTCGCCATCGAGCGCACCCGCGAGTTCCGCGGCCGCTACCACGTCCTGGGCGGGGCGATCAGCCCGATCGAGGGCGTCGGCCCCGACGACCTGCGCATCAAGGACCTGATGGTCCGTCTGGCGGACGGCCAGATCACCGAGCTCATCCTCGCCACGGACCCCAATCTGGAAGGGGAGGCCACCGCGACCTATCTGGCGCGGCTGGTCAAACCCATGGGTCTGAAGGTGACGCGTCTGGCCAGCGGTCTGCCCGTCGGCGGAGACCTGGAGTACGCCGACGAGGTCACCCTCGGCCGTGCCTTCGAGGGCCGCCGCAGCCTGGAGTTCTAGCTCACACTTCGCCGTAATGCGGTCGAAATATGAGTAACCTCCGTTTCACCGGGTAACCCGAGCGCTGGTGTGTCAAGTACTCCGAGCGTTCCCGTCCCAGGTCGGACGGTGTAGACGACGGCGTCGCTGGCTACACTCCATTTCATTGTCTTGATCCCAACTCCTCAGGAGCAATCGATCGTGGCCCTAATCGTGCAGAAGTACGGTGGGTCTTCCGTGTCCGACGCGGAAGCCATCAAGCGAGTAGCCCAACGGATCGTGGCTCAGAAAAAAGCGGGATATGACGTCGTCGTCGTGGTCTCGGCCATGGGCGACACCACCGACGAGCTGATCGACCTCGCCGAGCAGGTGTCCCCCCTGCCGCCCGCGCGCGAACTCGACATGCTGCTCACCGCTGGCGAGCGCATGTCCATGGCCCTGGTCGCCATGGCCATCGAGAACCTGGGCTTCGAGGCCCGGTCCTTCACCGGCTCCCAGGCCGGTGTCATCACCACGTCGTTGCACGGCAACGCCAAGATCATCGACGTGACCCCGGGACGCATCAAGGAGGCCGTGGACGAGGGCGCGATCTGCATCGTCGCCGGGTTCCAGGGCGTCTCCCAGGACACCAAGGACATCACCACCCTGGGCCGGGGAGGCTCGGACACCACCGCGGTGGCGCTCGCCGCCGCGCTGGAGGCCGACGCCTGCGAGATCTACAGCGACGTCGACGGTGTGTTCACCGCCGACCCGCGCATCGTGCCGTCCGCGCAGCGCATCCCCCAGATCTCCTACGAGGAGATGCTGGAGATGGCGGCGTGCGGGACGAAGATCCTGCACCTGCGGTGCGTCGAGTACGCGCGCCAGTACAACATGCCCCTGCACGTCCGTTCATCTTTCAGCCAGAAGCAGGGGACCTGGGTCGTCCCGGAAGTCGAGGAAAGCGAAGGCATGGAACAGCCGATCATCTCCGGGGTCTCCCACGACCGGAGCGAAGCCAAGATCACCGTCGTCGGAGTGCCCGACAAGATCGGTGAGGCCGCGACGATCTTCCGCGCGCTGGCGGAGGCCGAGATCAACATCGACATGATCGTCCAGAACGTGTCGGCGGTCTCCACCTCGCGCACCGACATCTCCTTCACGGTCCCCAAGGACTTCGGCAAGGAGGCGGTCGCCGCGCTGAAGAAGGTCCAGGAGAAGGTCGGCTTCGAGTCGCTGCGCTACGACGACAAGATCGGCAAGGTCTCGCTGATCGGTGCGGGCATGCGCTCCTACCCCGGCGTCACCGCGCGCTTCTTCGACGCCATCGCGGGCTCCGGCACGAACGTCGAGATGATCTCCACCTCGGAGATCCGCATCTCGGTCATCGTCGAGGAGGACCAGGTCGACGAGGCCGTGCGCGCGGCCCACAGTGAGTTCCGGCTCGACGCAGACCAGGTCGAGGCCGTCGTCTACGGAGGTACCGGCCGATGAGCACCCGTCTTCCCACCCTCGCCATCGTCGGCGCCACCGGTGCCGTCGGCACCGTGATGCTCGGCATCCTGTCGGAGCGGGAGAACGTCTGGGGCGAGATCCGCCTGGTCGCCTCCCCGCGCAGCGCGGGCAAGGTCCTCCAGGTCCGCGGCGAGGACGTCGTGGTCCAGGCACTGGCCCCCGAGGTCTTCGACGGCGTCGACGTCGCCATGTTCGACGTCCCCGACGAGGTGTCCAAGGAGTGGGCGCCGATCGCCGCCGCCCGCGGCGCGGTCGCCGTCGACAACTCCGGCGCGTTCCGCATGGACCCCGACGTCCCGCTCGTGGTTCCCGAGGTCAACGCGGACCAGGTCCGCAACCGTCCGCGCGGCATCATCAGCAACCCCAACTGCACCACGCTGTCGATGATCGTGGCCATCGGCGCCCTGCACCGCGCCTTCCAGGTCTCCAGCCTGGTCGTGTCCTCCTACCAGGCCGCCTCCGGCGCGGGCCAGGAGGGCATCGACACCCTGCGCGACCAGATGGCGAAGGCCGGGGCCGACCGCAGCCTCGGTGACGAGGCGGGCGACGTCCGCGCCGCCGTCGGCGAGCTCGGCCCGTTCCCGGCTCCCCTGGCCTACAACGTCGTGCCGTGGGCGGGTTCGCTCAAGGACGGCGGCTGGTCCTCGGAGGAGCTGAAGGTCCGCAACGAGTCCCGCAAGATCCTGGGGCTCCAGGACCTCCGGGTCTCCGCGACCTGTGTGCGCGTCCCCGTGATCACCACCCACTCGCTGGTCGTGCACGCGACCTTCGAGAACGAGGTGACCGCCGACGCAGCCCGCGAGCTGCTCGGCTCCGCCGAGGGCGTCGCGGTCCTGGACGACCCGGCCCGGGGCGAGTTCCCGACCCCGGCCGACGTCGTGGGCACCGACCCCACCTGGGTCGGCCGGATCCGCCAGTCCCTGGACGACCCGAAGTCGCTGGAGCTGTTCCTGTGCGGGGACAACCTGCGCAAGGGCGCCGCTCTGAACACCGCGCAGATCGCCGAGGTCGTCGCCCGGGAGTTCACCTCCTGAGGGACAACGCCTCGGGGCGGTGGCCGCTCCCCTCCACGGAGGGGAGGGGGGCCCCACCCCCGCCGGGGGGGGCCGCCCCCCCCGCCCTTCTGCGTACCGGGACCGGTGCGCGGTTCAGCGCCGCCGGGGGTCCCCCGGCCGGCGCGGCCGGGCCAGTGTCAGTTTGTAGAGGAGTCGACACTGCTCGGCCGAACCGATGAGGTCGGAGGTCTCCACGGGCCGGTTGGCGCTGAAGTGGGTGCGCTCCACCACCAGAACGGGTATCCCGGGGGCCGACCCGAGGAGGGTGGCCTCGGAGTCGCGCAGGGAGCGCACGCCCACCTCCTCGACCACGCGGTCGACCGGGTGGCCCGCGGCGCTGAGCCGGTCCAGCAGGGCGATCTCGGAGGCCGCGTCGAAGGGTGTGCGCAGTGTGCCCGCGGTGAGTGCCGCCGGTTCCCACGACTGGTGGAGGGTGATGGGCAGATCCGATGCCAGCCCGCGCGAGGTCGTGCGGTAGACGGGGTCGCCGTCGCGCAGCCGGAGCCGTGAGCTCAGCGGGGCGGAGCTCGGCTCCTGTTCGGTGCCGATCTCCTCACGGAGGAGTCTGCCCAGGCCGGAACCTGAGGAGGAGTCGGTCCGGCACAGCCGGAAGAGTTCGGGGACGGTGCGCACGAAGTATCCCGAACCGGGCCTCGCCTCGACCAGGCCCTCGGTGACCAGGAGCCGGAGCGCCGTACGGGAGATCTGCTCGCTGACCCTGTAGGAGCGTGCCAACCGGGTCCGGGAGGGGAGCCGGGTGCCCGGAGGCATCTCCCCGCGCAGGATCGGTGCGCGGAGCTGTTCGGCCAGCCACAGGTAGCGCGGTTGCCTCACCACGTCATGAGGCCCGTGACGAGGGGCCTCCCGTGGACGACGTGCCTCTGTACCGGTGCGGGGTGACGGGGGTACGTCCGAGTTGGTGGTGGTCGCGGGTGCCGGTGCCGCCACCGTTGCCGGTGGGGACTCCGGTTCGGAGGAGGGGAGTGAACCTGCAAGATCGCCGAAGCTCGCCCATGCTTCTCAGTAAAGCAGTGGAAAGGCCTGGTGGGGGGCGGTACTCGAAAGTCTTCGGTGCGATCGGGAGGGGACCGCAGAATCGGAACCCGGACTCCGCGGTCGGGAAACGCCCGAAAACCACGAAATGCTCTTGAGTGGACACGACGAAAGACTACTCTGCGTGACAATTGGACTACGTCATGCTTGGGGGAGTCATGATCACGAGCCTTGCCGACAGCAGGGACACCGCCATCACCTGGATGAGCGGTATCACCGGGCTGATCTTCCTGCTCATCGCCCTGGCCCTCGTGGTGCTGGTGATCGCCGCCGTCATCTCGGCGCTGTTCGACGGCGACACCACCGGGGGCGGCAAGCTGCTGTGGATCATCTTCGTCATCTGGTTCCCGCTGTTCGGCGCCATCGCCTGGTTCGTGGTCGGGAAGAAGGGCCACCTCAACCGCTTCCTCGGCATCGACAAGGGGAGGGCCCGCCACACGGTCCCGTCCAGCGTCGGCCAGCACAGCAACGTCCCCAACGGCAGGAACGGGGGGCCGGGCGGCGCCCAGGCCTACCAGGGGGACGTCCAGGCCCACCCGGGTGACGACCGGCCCTACCAGGGCGACGACCGGCCCGGAGCGGGCGACGACCGGCCCGGAGCGGGCGACGACCGGCCCGGAGCGGGCGACGACCGCCCCTACCCCGGTGACGACCGCCCCTACCCCGGCGACGACCGGCTCGGGATGCGTGAGAACCGGTCCGGGGTGGGCTACCGCCGGACCGGTCTGGGTCACGTCTGACCCGGCGACCCCTGGCCTCGACGGAACCCCGGGCGGGAGGACTCCCGCCCGGGGTTCCGCGCGTCGGACTGTCCACAGGCTGTGGACAGAAACCGCCGGCGCGCCCGTCGGCCGGGCCGCGCCGCCGACCCACGCGAAAGCCCCGGCCGGGACGGCCGGGGCTTCCGTGTTCGGGTACTGCCGGGTGCTACAGGATGATCCGCATCGGCTCCTCGAGGATCTCCGCGAGGTCCTTCAGGAAGGCGGCGCCGACGGCGCCGTCCACCGCGCGGTGGTCCACCGACAGCTCCAGGGAGATCCGGTTGCGCACGACGACCTCGCCGTCCACGACCACCGGCTCCTGGCGCATCGCGCCGACCGCGAGGATCGCCGCCTCCGGCGGGTTGATGACCGCCGAGAAGCTGTCCACGCCGAACATGCCCAGGTTGGACACGCTGAACGTGCCGCCGCTCATCTCCTGCGGCTTCAGCTTGCCGTCACGGGCCTTGCCCGCCAGCCCGCGCGTGCGCGTCGAGATCTCCGACAGCGTCGCCTTGTCGGTGTCGTGCAGCACCGGGACCACCAGTCCGGCGTCCACGGCGACGGCCACGCCGACGTTGATCCGGTGGTGCTGGAGCAGCTTGTCGTCCACCCACGAGGAGTTGACGGCCGGGTGCAGCTTCAGCGCGGTCGCGCACGCCTTCACGATCAGGTCGTTGAAGCTGATCTTCGCGCCCGTGGACGCCAGCTGCTCGTTGATCTGGCCCCGGAAGCCCTTGAGGGCCTCGGCGTCGATCGTGCGCCGCAGGTAGAAGTGCGGCACCGTCTGCTTGCTCTCGCTCAGGCGGCGCGCGATCACCTTGCGCACGTTGCTGACCTTGAGCTCCTCGGAGTCACGTCCGTCGTCGAAGGCCGGGGCCGCCTGGGCCGCGGCCGGGGCGGGCCGCTCCTCCTTCGCCGCCGGAGCGGACTCGCGGGCGCCGCCGTCCTTGGCCGCGGCCTCGATGTCGGCGCGCACGATCCGGCCCTTGGGGCCCGACCCCTGGATGCTGTTGATGTCCAGGCCGTACTCCCGGGCCAGCCGGCGGGCCAGGGGGGAGGTGCGCGGTCGCGGACCGTCCTCCCCGCCGCCCGTGGACGGGGCGGGCGCCTCCGCGGGGGCGGACTCCTCGGCGGCCGGGGCGGTCTCCTCCGCCTCGGCGTCGTCCGCGGACTCCTGGGCGGGCTCGGACCCGGCGGAGCCGGAGTCGTCCGGCACCGCGTCCGGGGAGTCCCCGATGATGCCGATGACTGCACCGATCGGCACCGTGTCGCCCTCGGACACGGACTGCTTGACCAGGTAGCCGTCCTCGTAGGCCTCGTACTCCATGACGGCCTTGTCGGTCTCGATCTCGACCAGGACGTCACCGGAGGCGACCTTGTCGCCCACCGCCTTGACCCACGTACTGATGACGCCTTCCTCCATGGTGTCGGAGAGGCGCGGCATCTGGATCTCGCTCATGCTTGGAATCTCCCTCTACCCGACCCGTTTGCCGACGGCGCTCAGGGTCTCCTTGATGGCGGTGCTGATCGACTCGACCGACGGCAGAGCGGCCGTCTCCAGCGGCTTGGCGTAGGGCATCGGGACCTCAGCCATCGCGACCCGGCGGACCGGGGCGTCCAGGTAGTCGAAGGCGCCCTCCTGGATCGACGCGGCGATCTCCGCGCCGATGCCGTAGGTCAGCCAGTCGTCCTCGCAGATCACTGCGGCACCGGTCTTCTTGACCGAGTCGACGAAGGTCTGGCGGTCGAGGGGCCGGAGGCTGCACAGGTCGACCACCTCGACGCTGATGTCCTCCTCCGCCAGCTTCTCGGCGACCTGGGTGGCGACCATCGCCATCCGGGAGTAGCCGATGAGGGTGATGTCGGAGCCCTCGCGGGTGACCTTGGCCCGGCCGATCGTGGCGACGGTGTCGTTCGACGGCTGGGCGTAGTCGTCGGGGACCTCGCCCTTGGAGTTGTACAGGCCCAGGTTCTCCAGGAACAGGACCGGGTCGTCGTCGCGGATGGCCGCCCGCAGCATGGCGGAGGCCTCGGCCGGGGTACTGGGAGCGAGCACCTTCAGGCCGGGGATGAACGAGTAGAACAGCTCGATGTTCTGCGAGTGCGTGGCACCGAGCTGCTGGCCGCCGCCACCGGGGGTGCGGATGACCAGCGGCACGCTGGTCTGGCCGCCGAACATCCCGTAGATCTTGGCGGCGTGGTTGATGATCTGGTCGATGGCGATCAGCGAGAAGTTGATGGTCATCAGCTCGACGACCGGGCGCAGGCCGAGCATGGCCGCTCCGATCGAGGCGCCGACGAACCCCTCCTCGGCGATCGGGGTGTCCTTGACCCTCCGGGGGCCGAACTCCTTGAGGAGGCCCTCGGTGATCTTGTAGGAGCCCTCGAAGACGCCGATCTCCTCGCCCATGACGAGGACGTTCTCGTCGCGGACCATCTCCGCGCGGAGCGTGTCGCGCAGAGCCTGACGGTAAGTGATCACAGACATGTGCTCGTTCCCTCTCTACTCTGCGAACACCGGGTCGGCGGGCATGCGGCGCGACTCGTTGGGGACGGGCGTGGCGTACGTGTAGTCGAAGAGCGTGGACACGTCCGGGTGCGGGCTGTTCTCGGCGAAGTCGGCGGCCTCGGCCACCTCCGCCTTGACGGAGGCGGCGAGCTCGTCGCGCAGCTCGTCGGTGAGGATGCCCGCCTCGGAGAGCCGGGCGCCGAAGAGGGCGATCGGGTCGTTCTCCTCGGACCTGGCCTCGTCCTTCTGCTCGTCGGTGCGGTACTTGGCCGGGTCGACCACGGAGTGGCCCTTCATCCGGTAGCTCCACGCCTCCAGCAGGAACGGCGTCTGCTCCTCGCGGGCGCGCTCGACCAGGCGGGCCGCGGTGTCGCGGACCGCGAGCACGTCACGGCCGTCCACCCGCTCGCCCTCGATGCGGAAGGCGGAGCCGCGCTTGTACAGCTCGGGCTCGGCGGAGGACATGTCGACCGTGGTGCCCATGCCGGTGAAGTTGTTGATCACCACGAACACGACGGGCAGGTTCCACAGCTTGGCGATGTTGAGGGACTCGTGCCAGGCGCCGATGTTGGTGGTGCCGTCGCCCATCTGACACATGACGACCTCGTCGCCGCCCCGGTAGGAGATGGCCAGCGCGGCACCGGTGGCCAGCGGAAGCTGGCCGCCGACGATGCCGTAGCCGCCGAGCATGCGGGTCTCGGTGTCGTACATGTGCATGGAGCCGCCCCAGCCCTTGGACACGCCGTCGGAGCGCCCGTAGAGCTCGGCCATGACCTGCTTGGGGTCCATGCCCTTGCCGATCGCGTACCCGTGGTCACGGTAGTTCGTGAACAGGTAGTCGCGCTGCTGGAGGGCGGTCATCAGGCCGACGACGGTGGCTTCCTCGCCCAGGTTGAGGTGGCAGTAGCCGCCGATCCGGGCCTGGGTGTAGGCCTGCGCGGTGCGCTCCTCGAACCGCCGGATGAACAGCATCTGGCGGTAGTAGTCGAGGAGGACCTCGGGGGTCTCGCCGGCGAGGCCGGCGGAGGTGTCCTTGCGACCGCGCCGCCGGATCCCTGAGGACCGGGCGGTGCCGGTCTTCGGCTTGGCCGTGTCAGCCATGGTGTGCCTTTCTACGTACGAGAAGGCCTGTCGCCCCGGCCTGTGGGCCGGGGTGCCAGGCCCGCCGCGGTCCCGCTGTCGGGCGCGACCTCGGCGTGCGCCGCCGCCGGGCTCATTCGGCTGCGGTGCTCTGTGGCTGTTGCGGGGCGCGTCGCGGGAAGCGTGGCTCGTCCTTCCCGGACGCGAAGCGCGCGTGGGGTCTCGTGTGCAGTTGTCCCCCGGACCCTTGACCGCATTGCTTCCCGGTCCCCACTGCCCTATGCATCCGTGGCTCGGCGTGGCAGTGTCGGTCGCGAGGGTTCGTCCACCGGCCGGATGAACGACTCCGCGCACCCGAGGGGGTCGCGCGCGTACGTGTGACGTGCGTCGCGCACACTCTACGGTCTGATCGATGATCGATCAATACGACTTTACGGCAGATAACCGTGGTTTGGTGCAACGGGGCAGGTCAAGGCCGGAAGGGAGTATCGGCAGACATCGGAGCGACGACGGACCGCAGCACCGCGGTCGCCCGTGAGGGCGGGATTCCGGCCGTCCTCCGCGCCTGCGGCGGCACGCACCGGAGCACGGTGCACCCGCCCGTCACCGCCGAAGGCGCGGTCGCGACGGTGACCGGCCGGGTGCGGGGGAGAGACCGTTCCCGCGTGGGCCCGCACCAGCGGAACGCCGGGCGCGCGGACCGGGAACCGGGGCCGGCGCCCGTGGCGGCACGCGACCCGAACCCGCCCGGATCCGACTCAGCGCACGCTCTCGTGGGACTTCAGCGCGGCCTCGACGTAGTTGAGCACGTGCTCGCTGACCATGTCCCCGACGGAGGGGTCGCCCGCCCGGAAGGCACGGGTGATCTGGTCGTGGTCGGCCGCCTTGGCGTGCAGCTCCATGTTCAGCCAGCGCACCGACAGCGCGGTCCACACCTCGACGCCCAGCGACTCCCAGGTGTGCATCAGCACGCTGTTGTCGGCGGCGCGCACGATCTCCCGGTGGAACTCCACACTGTGCTTGATCTGCTCGGACACGTCCCCCTCGGCGGTCGCCCGCTTGAGCGCCTCCACCTCGCGCTCCAGCGCGGAGGGGTCGGCGGCCAGCCGGGGCGCGGCCAACCGCGCGGCGACCAGCTCCAGGCCGGCGCGGACCGGGTAGATCTCGGCCATGTCCTGGACCCCGAAGTCCCGCACGCGGGCGCCCTTGTTGGGCACGGTCTCGATCAGGCGGAGGGTCTCCAGTTCGCGGAGGGCCTCGCGGACCGGCGCCTGGCTCACCTTCAGCTCGGTGGCGACGCGGCGCTCGACGATCCGCTCGCCGGGCTGCCAGCGTCCGGACAACAGGCCCTCGACCAGTACCTGCCGGATCTGCTCCCTCAGCGGCTCGCGGGCGAGCTTCGAGGGATCATCCGGCAACTGGGGCAGGTCGACCATCCAGGGCCCTTCCGTTCCACGGCCCGCGCACACCGTGTGCCCGGGCCGGTTCGCTCAGCTTCGTACAAGCTCTTTGAAGGGTGCCACACACTGGCGGGTCGGCCGGACAGCAGGCCTCGAAACGCTAACGGATCGCTCACGAACGGGTCGCGCCGCGGTGAACCGCCGGGGAGCGTTGCCGGGGGTCGCGGCAAAGCCCGAGGCAGCGGGGTCACGCTCGACCCGGCACGCCGCCGATCCGGCGGAGGGTCCGGGTAGGCTCATCTGTTGGCAACACTCACCCACTGCCGTACGTGGTGTAGGGCACGTCACGGCAACTACTTCGATACACGCGCCTCGACCTGCGCGGACAATGGCTGGGCAGTGCCCAGCGCAACACAGTCAGCACTGGTGAGCCCCGTGTGCCCCAGGCACCGGACCTGCTCGGCGGCGGTCACGAATCAGTGAACCAGTCCCGTGGTTCGGCCGTCGAACGGGGTGAGCGGGGTAGATCTACCCCGGCGCCTGTCCCAACCCCGAGTCGACCCTGAGGACGTCAGGATCAGTTTTAGCAACCACGGCTAGCCCGTCCCCCACGCTTCCCAGGTGCCACAGGCAAGCCCACGACGTGTGAGACAGCACTGAGCACATGACGCACTCTTCGAGGACCCGACATCCACGGTCCAGGCAGTTGAACCAACCACACGACAGGGAAGAGCGTACGACCCCGGAACCGGGGCCGTACAGCGGTCCCATCCCCGTGGTGCGTACCACCGAGTACGCCCCCGGTCCCCCGGTCGTGCGCGCGGTCCGGTGGCCGAGCGTGAGCGAGATCGCATGGGGAGTGGCCTCCGACCGTGTGGCCATCATGCTCGCCGTGGGCCTGATCACCATGACGATGCTCGCGGCGGGGCCCCTGCATCCGGTGGACAACTTCCTGAACGAGCTGCCCAGGCCCTTCTGGGACGTGCTCCGCGAACCGATGATCCTCTGGCCTGACACGGTCGCCTCCCGTGCGGTGGCGCTGCCCGTCCTGGGCGTCACGGTGTTGCAGCTCGCCTACTGGCACCGGAGCTGGCGCCCGATCGTGCTGGGCGCGGTCGGGGTCGTGGGGATGATGTCGCTGGTGTCGGTGATGAAGCTGGGCACCAACCGGGGCCACGCCAAGCACTTCGACCCGGACTTCTTCATGGGGCCCGGCAACGTGGCCTTCCCGTCGGGTCACGGGGCGAACGCGATCCTGATCTACGGGCTGGTGCTGTTCCTGATCATCAGGTTCGGCGCGGCGCGGCCGCACATCATCCGGCGCCTGGCGTACTGCATCGTGGGCATCGCCCTGTTGCAGTCGACCGTCTCCATCTACCTGCACTTCCACTGGTTCACGGACCTGGTGGCGGGGATGTTCGCCGGGGGCTTCGCGCTGAGGGTGACGATCCGGCTGGACCGGATGATCCCGCACGGCCGCACGGTCGAGTGGTGGCCCTGGTACGGCCGCAAGGAGGGCCCGCTCGCGGCGAAGGAGTGAGTGCCCCGGTGGGCGGTGCGGACACGGAGCCGCGTCGCCACCGGGCTGCCGATCCACGGGGACGGCGCCCGCCGGACACGGGTCCGGCGGGCGCCGTCCGCCGTTTCCCGCCACGGACGGCCCCTCGCGGCGGGCCCTCGACGCATCGGCCGGTCAGGGGCGTTCGGCTTCCTCCACCAGGTCCCTCATCAGGGCCAGGCGCCGCAGGAACATCCGGTTCATCACGAACCTCAGGACGGTCCGGTCGAGGAGGACGCCGAACCGGCTCGCGAACTCCACCCGGTCGGTGTAGGCGGTTCCGGCCCCGTCCGGAGCGACGGTATGGGTGTGCCGGAAGTACCGGAAGAGCCCGCGCAATTGCAGGTCGGTGAAGTGCTCCCCGTCCTCGAAGGAGTCGATGACACCGACCCAGCGCACCGGTACCACCCCGGCGATCCGCCAGCGCAGCACCATCGTCTCGCCCTCGGCGAACCCGTCCGCGGGCCAGTGCAGGACCCTCACCCCGCCGGGCATCGACCGCTCCAGCCCCGACCTGGTCGTGCAGAAGGCGAAGACCCGGTCGGGCGGGGCGTCGAAGTGCGCGCCGTACACGGCGGTGCTCGTGGCCCGGGGGCGCTCCGCAGTGTGCGGTCCGCTCAGGAACCCGCGTTCGTCGGTCCTTCGGTCGGTCATGGCTCTCCCGTGTCGGTTCCGCCCTGGCCCTACCCCGAAAAGGGGGGCCCGAAGAAGGGGGGCGGGCGCGTCCGCGCGGGACGGTCCCGCTGCGGGTCGGCGGGCTCACGGGGGCGACCGGAGGGGAGGGCGGGCGCGAGGGCACGCGCCCACCGGTCGGAGGACGGGGCCACGCCGGGAGGGCGTTTCCGGGGCGGTCGCCGACCGGGGCCCGGCCCGTGTCGGCGAAGGGCGAAGCGACTCCCCGGGCGATGCCGATCCCGCTCTCCCGGGGGAACGGCGGGGATTCCCGTCGGCGCTCCGCGGTCACGCGATTCCGTGCGCCTGCGGCCTCGACCCGGCCGAAGACGTCCCCGCGATCGTGAGTGGCGGCGCCGGACCCGGGAACATCTAGAAGGTCGTGGAGTCCTTCCGGTAGCGGGAGGGACACCGCGCGAGGCCACCGTCCCGATCGGATACGGGACGGTGGCCGCCCTGTGCGCGGCAGCCCCTCCCGGGAGGGCGGAGGCCCGTGGGTCCCCGGAGAGGAGGAGGCCCCGGTCCAGGGGAGCGCCTCGTGGTGTCGTCGCTGTTCGGAGGCTGTGCGGCTCCGGTCCCGCGGGGGTTTCACGTGAAACATCGCGGGAGTCCCGCAGGCCTCCGGGGGCGACCGTCACATGGACTGCCGGGCGTACTCGTGCAGCGAGTCGCGGACGAACGCGGCGCCCTCCGGGCTCCCGTAGGTGGTGGAGAAGGCCGGGTCCTCGACGTACATGGTGCCGAGGCAGCGCACGAGTTCGACGGAACGGTCGCGGTCGCCCTCGGCCACCGGGGTCCCGGGGATCGCCCGGAGCCACTCCACGTGGCGGGCGGCCAGCGCCTGCGCGCGGTCCGAGGTGGTCGAGGCGCCGTCCTTCCAGGCCTCGGCCCACGCACCGACGAGGTCGTCGGTGTCCCGCTTCCACGCGATCTGCTGCCGTACCGTCTTCCCGTGCCACCAGTCGTTGCTCTCCTGGAAGACGCGCTCCCCCCAGCGTTCGACGACCTCGTCCCGATAGGGGTCGTTGAAGCCGTCCAACATCATCCCCATGGTGGGGTCGGAACCCGAGCGCCGGGCGTCCAGGGTGTGCTGGACGGCCTTGATCCGCTGGTCGAGGCGGCTGCGTTCGGCTTCGAGGAGGCCGATGTGGTCGCCGAGGGCCCTCACCTCCTCTTCCCCCTGCCGGTCCAGGACGTCCGCGATCACGGGCAGGCCCAGACCGAGGTCCCGCAGCAGGAGGATGCGCTGGAGACGGGCCACCGCGTCCATGTCGTAGTAGCGGTAGCCGTTGTCACCGACCCGGGAGGGGTGCAGGAGGCCGATGTCGTCGTAGTGGCGCAGGGTCCGGCTCGTCACGCCGGCGCGGGCCGCGACCTGCTGGATGGTCCACTCCACGCGTCCCCCTCCCCGGGCGTCGTGACGCCCTACCCCTCGGCGATGAAGTCGCCTCTCGTGACAGTGTCCCTGATCCACTGCTTGGCGTCGTCCGCCTCCTCCTCGCGGTAGGCCGTGAGGATCACCCGGTTGCCGTCCGGGTCGTCGACGGTCAGGTCGGAGGTGAACCAGGGGGTGTCCGAGGGGCCGTCGACGGCGGCGCCCCGGGGCAGGTCGGCCCGGAGGGCCTCCGCCAGTGCGGTGAGGTCCTGCCCGCCCGCGGAGAAGCTGGCGGTGGCGCTGCCGCGCTCCGGCTTGCCGGGGGTGAGCAGGATGTCCTGGTACTTCATCCTCCGCAGGTGGATCACGGAGGGGGGCCTGTCCGGGGCCCCGAGGACGGCCAGGGAGATGAAGCCGACGGAGTTGTAGAACGCCTCGGCGGCGGCGATGTCGGAGACCTGGAAGGTCACGAACATGGGCATGGGGTAGATGGTCCGGTCGATGACGGACGCGGTGTTCTCGCTCATGACGCCGACCCTAGAAGTTGACGTAGCGAGAAGGTCAAGCCCGCCGCAGGTCCTCGCGGGCCGCCCCGGCCCGGCGCCCGCGGCCTCCGCCCCGAACGGGTGCGGGGCCCGCCCCGGAGGGGTCGGGCCCGCGCGGTGTTCAGGTGTGGAGGGCCGCTCCGACCTGCTCCTGGGGCGCCGGCGCCGACACCGGAACCGGCACCTGGTGGTCCAGGCAGGCGGTCATCGCCCGGTGCCAGCGGTTACCCCTCAACCGCGGTTCCAGTACGGTCACCGTCGCCCCGTACTTGCTGAAACCGACCTCCCGGAAACCGTGCTGGTGCAGGCGGCGCTCGGTGGAGGTGAGCCCGCCGCGCGTCTTGACCTCCAGCAGCACCGTGTCCGGGCGCATTCCGACGGACCAGCCGTTCCGGTACCCGACCAGGTCCGTGTCCACGGTCACCCGCTCCTCGCCGGAGAACGACACGACGGTGGTGCGCCGGTAGTCGGTCACCGCGCTCGCCGTGAGCACGTCCGGAGGGTCCATCCCGTACCCGCGCAGGGTGTCGTCCAGGAATCTGCGGGTGACGGGGGTGAGCCGGTCGGGCGGGCCCTCGTACTCGATCCGCGTCTTGTCGGTGATGCCCCGGGCGCCCTTCAGCTTCACCTCGAACATGCGCGTCCCGGTGTCCACGTAGGTGCGTACGCGGGCCTTGAACCGCACCCGGCGCCCTCCCCGGTGGGCGTGGAAGGTCCGCAGGTCGGGGGTGTCCAGGTAGGTGGACGAGTACTGGAACACCTGGCGCCCGCCGATCGTCAGCACCCCGAACCGCTCCTCCGCCCCGGCGAACAGCGAGTCCACGAAGGTGACGGGCACCAGGTACTTGCGGCAGGTGCGGGTGACCAGGGCGGCGCGCGCGTTGATCTCGTCCAGCGTCATCGGGCGCAGCGAGGCAAGCCCCTCCGAGAGTGCCGGGGCGGAGGCGTCGGTGGTCATCGGCCACCGAGCCAGGCCGGGAGGGGGACGGTGGTCCGCTCGGGAGCGGAGGGGGCCGCGGCGGTCTTCGGCGCGAGGTAGCGGACGTCCACGATCATCATGTCCCGCACGTAGTCGACCTCGGTCACGTCCACCCGCTTCACGCGGCCCCGCAGTCGCGCCTCCAGGTCCTGCCGCAGCGCCACGGGGTCCTCGTGCACCACGTCCAGGGTCATCACCCGGCGCAGGTGCCGGGCGAGCAGACGCGGGTGGTCCGCCGCCCACAGCCCGGTGAGCAGGAGCACGTTGAGGCCCAGGAGCATCCAGGGCGTCTGGACCGCGACCGCGTTCACCAGGCCGAGGGTGATCGCCGTGAAGTAGTAGCCGATCTCCCCCTGGCTGATGAGGTCGGACCGCAGCCGCAGGATCGACAGCACGCCGAACAGCCCGAAGCCGACGGCGAGCCCCACCTCCTGGTTGGTCAGCATGGACACCACGGCGAAGATGCCCGTGTTGAGGGCCACGTAGGCCAACAGCAGGTCCCGCCGCCCGTGCCGGCGGAAGTAGAGGGCGTACGACAGGACGGTGATCGCGGTCAGGTCGACCGCCAGTGCGAACCAGAACATGGTGATCATCCTCTGGACGGGGGGTGAGGTGTCCATGAGGGACACATGAGGGAATCCTCATCCGGTCACCCGCAGGACACGGGTTCGGGGTCGTTCCGCACGAAAAGGGGGCGGAGGCGTCATCGACGCCCCCGCCCCGCACGCTCCCGGTGTCACCGGTCCGTCCCTGCCGCCCGTCCGCCCGGTCCGGGCGGCGCGGTTCGGCCGGGCGCCGCACCGCTCACCCGGTCAACCGGTAGCCCATGCCGCGCACGGTGATGATCCGCTCCGCTCCGACCTTCCGTCGCAGGGCCCGCACGAAGACGTCCACCACGTTCGACCCCGGGTCGTAGTCGTAGCCCCACACGTGCGACAGCATCTGCTGCCGGGTCAGCACCTGCCCCGGGTGCCGCATCAGCAGTTCCATCAGCCCGAACTCCCGGGCGGTGAGGTCCACCGCGTCGCCGTCCACCGCCACCCGGCGGGTGCGCAGGTCCAGGGCCAGCCCGCCCGCCCGCAGCACCGTCAGGTCGGCGGGGCGTTCGTTGCGCATCCGCAGCCGCACCCGGGCCAGCAGCTCCTCGAACCGGAAGGGCTTGGTGACGTAGTCGTCCGCCCCGATCTCCAGACCGGTCACCGTGTCACGCACGCCGTCGCGCGCGGTCAGGATCACCACGGGGATGTCCACGCCCAGCGACCGCACGCGTCTCAGCACGTCGAACCCGTCGGTGTCCGGAAGCCCCAGGTCCAGCAGCATCAGGTCGAAACCGCCGGTCACCGCGTAGTCCACGGCCTCCGCCCCGGTGCCGACCACGGTGGTGGTGAACCCGCTGGCGTCCAGGCCCTTGCGGACGAACGAGGCGATGCGCTCCTCGTCCTCGACGATGAGGATGCGGCTCACACGTGCTCCTTACCTGCGGTGGTGGGGATGACCAGGGTGAAAGTGGACCCGGCGCCCGGCGCGGATCTCAGGTCCACGCGGCCGTGGTGGGTTTCTGCGATGGCTCTGACGATGGCCAGGCCCAGCCCCGCGCCCCGGTCGCCCCGGGCGGCGCCGCCGCCGCGGGAGAAGCGCTCGAAGATGCGGCCGTGCTCCTCGGCCGGGATGCCGGGCCCCTCGTCGGTGACCCAGAACAGCACGTCGGAGCCGCTGAGTGTGGAGCCGACCCGCAGGGTGGAGCCGGGGGCGGTGTGGCGGACGGCGTTGGCGGCCAGCTGCACCACGGCCTGGGTGACACGCTGCGGGTCGAGTCGGGAGACCCCCTCGGCCACGGACTCCAGCCGCCAGTCCCGGTCGCCGAGCCTGCGCACCTTGGCATCGATGTCGCTGGTCAGCTCGGCCAGGGACACCTCCTCGGGGCGCAGGAAGTCGGGCTGCTGGGACTTGGCGAGCAGCAGCAGGTCCTCGACGATCCGGGCCATGCGGTCGAGTTCGTCGGTGACCAGGCGCACGACCTCGCGCCGCTCCTCGGGGTCGTCCCCCATCAGCTCCAGGTGGCCGCGCACGATGGTGATGGGGGTGCGCAGTTCGTGCCCGGCGTCGTCGACGAACCGCCGCTGCGAGGTGAAGGCGCCCTCCAGGCGGTCCAGCATGCTGTTGAACTGCTCGGCGAGGGCGGCGATGTCGTCCCGCCCGGACACGTCGATGCGCCGGGTGAGGTCCTCCTCGGTGATGTACGCGGCGGTCTGCCGGATCAGCCGCACGGGTGCGAGGATGCGGCCCGCCACCCACCAGGCCGCGGTGCTCGCGACGAGCAGGCCGATCAGGCTGACCAGGGCGATCGTCTGCATGGTGGAGGTGACGGTGTCCTCGTCCGCCTCGGTGAAGTAGCCGATGACGAACCACCCGGAGGCGCCCTCCCCGCCGGGGGCCAGGACGCGGATCTTCTCCCACTGGACGGGGCCGGCGGGTGTGTCCGCGGTGCCCCGGGCGTTGGGGTCCTCCAGGATCGCGGTGACCGCCTCGGGGTCGGCGGACAGGTCGAACGGGGGCTCCTGGCCCTGGCGGATGCGTCCGGCCGGGGTCTCGGCGCCGCCGGGCGCGCCGCCCGCGCCCCCGCCCGCGGTCGTGGTCCCCTCCACCCAGCCGAACAGGATCTCGGCCTCGTCGGGGTACTGGCGTTCCAGGTGGACCCGGACGAGGGTGGACACGTCCGTGAACGGCTCCCCGGTGCCGGGGTCCACACCGATCGCCGCGAACTCCTGGAACTCGCCGATCTCCTGGGTGAGGGCGCCGTCGACGCGTTCGGCGTTCCTGGTGGTGAGCGCGCTCCAGGTGACCACGTTGACCAGGATCAGGACGGCCGCCATGAGCAGCGCGACCCAGGCCATGATGAGCAGCCGTGCGGGAATCCTCCGCCGCTGCCGGACCTCGGGCTGCGGGCCCTCGAAGACCATGGTCGGGTACACGGAGGTGTCCTCGGACCCGTTCCAGGCGCCCCTGCCCGGCACGCCGGTCAGGTCCTCCGTCGGTGAGTCGGCGCCGAAGTGACCCTCAGTCGTCATCGTCGTCGCCCCAGTCGTCGTCGTCACAGTCGTCGTCATCATCATCCCCGCAGACGGCGGAGGGTGTCGGGTCCGGTTCACCGCTCGGCGTCGCGGAGGGCGACTCACGGGGCGGCTCCGTCCCGGGGTGGTCGGGGTCCTCCGCGTCGGGGGTCCCGTCGCCGTCGTGGTCGGTGACCGGAGGCGGAGGGGCGACGATGCCCTCGTCCCCCTGTTCCACGGGTTCGGCGCCGGGGGACTCCCCGACGACCACCTCGTGCGGGGGGCCGGCGTCCGACCCGCCGCCGGGTAGGGCCCACACCAGGACAGCGCTCGCGACCAGGACGGCCGCGACGGCTGCGACCAGTAGTGGCACCAACGGTGATCTCATAGTCCGAGAGCATCCCTGGCTTGGGCGAATTCGAGATGAAACGGACATGAGGATCCCTTCATCCTGGCAGGTGGCGCGAGGGGGTTCCGCCTGTCCGGCCGAGGTCGCGGCCGTCCCGCGACGGGCCCGACCGCCCCATTGACCTCAACTTGAGTTGAGGTCCTAGGGTTTCCCCGTTCGGATGGAGACCGCCGCGACGGGGACACGGAGCGCGGCGGTCCGGAGAGAGGACGACATCCATGGGCTCCACGACCGGGGACACGGGAACCCGCACAGCGGTCACCGTGATCGGACTGGGGGAGATGGGTACCGCGCTCGCGGGCGCGTTCGTGGAGGCGGGGCATCCCACCACCGTGTGGAACCGCAGCAGGGAGAAGGCCGCGCCACTGGTGGAGAAGGGGGCGAGACCCGCGGCCGACGTCCGCGAGGCGGTCGCCGCCGGCCCGCTCGTGGTCGTCAGCGTGAAGGGCAACCACACGGCGCGGGAGGTACTGGGAGCGGCCGGTGACGCCCTCGCCGGGCGTTCGGTGGTCAACCTGACGGACGGGACGTCGGCCGAGGCCAGGGAGACGGCGGCCTGGGTGCGCGAGCGGGGCGCCGGCTACCTCCACGGGCAGATCATGACGATCGCCCCGGCCGTGGGGTCCCCGGACGCCGTCGTCTTCTACGGAGGGGACGAGGCCGTGTACGACCGCCACCGGGAGGAACTCCGGCTGGTCGGCGGGCGGGGGAGCCGCATCGCGGACGACGCCGGACTGCCGACCCTGTACGGGATGGCGGTCCACGGCACCATGTGGGGTGTGCTCAACGGGTTCCTGCACGCGGCCGCGCTGCTCACGGACGCGGGCGTCGACGTGACGCGCTTCCTGGAGCAGGCCGGGCCGTCCGTCTCCGCTGTGACGTCGATCCTGCCGTCGATCGCCGACGAGGTCGACCGGGGTGCGTACGCGCTGGAGTTCGGTGCGCTCCAGCACCACCTGCCGTCGGTCGAGGACCTCGTCCGGGAGAGCCGGGACCGGGGCATCGACGCCTCGTTCCCCGGCTACACCCTGGACCTCGTGGCCAGGGCGGTCGCCGACGGTCACGCGGACGACAGCTACTCGCGCCTGGTGGAGCACTTCCGGGGCCGCTGAGAACCGTGGCCGGGACGCGCCGCACGCGTCCCGGCGCGTCCCGGTGCTCCCCGCCCATGCCGACCAGGGGTGCGGCGGCATGCCCCGCCCGGTTCCCCGGGCGGGGCCCGCGTGTTCCCGGGGGGCGGTCCGTCGGCCCCCGCCGGGACCGCCCGGTCAGCCCGCGCCGAGGGACTCGGTCGGGTGCTGGGCCGCGGCGCGCAGCGCGGGCACCAGCCCCGCGACGGCGCCGATGACCACCGTCGCCGCCATCGCGCCGGCCCCGGCCCACCAGGGCACCACGACCGGCCACCCCCGCAGCAGCGCGTAGGCCAGGGTCGCCAGCGATCCCAGGCCCGCCCCGGCCACGCCGCCGAGCGCGGACAGCACCATCGCCTCCACCAGGAACTGCGACCGGATCGCGCCCCTGGTCGCGCCGAGGGCCCTGCGCAGGCCGATCTCCCCGCGGCGCTCCAGGACCGAGATGACCATGGTGTTGGCCACCCCCACGCCGCCGACCAGCAACGCGACCCCGCCCAGTCCCAGCAGCAGGCCGTTGAAGGTCTGGTCGGCGGCCTGCCCCGCCTCCAGGGCGTCCGAGGGGCGCGACACCTCCACCTCGTTCGGGCGCTCCGGGTTGGCGTTGCGGCCGATGAGCTCCCGCGCCTGCGCCACCCGGTCCGGGGCCACCCGCACGTAGACGGTGGACGGGTCCCCCTCGGCGCCCAGCAGGTCCGCCGCCACCCCGTGGCCGACCAGTGCCGAGTTGTCGAGCTCGGGGGCCAGTTCCGCCGGCTCCAGCACCCCGACCACGGAGAAGTACGTGCCGCCGATGAGCACCAGCGTGTCCGGGGTGATCCGGGTGACGCCGAGCCGTGCGGCCGCGGAGCTGCCCAGCACGACGACCGGATGGTCCGAAGTGGCGGGGTTCAGCCACGTGCCCTGCGCCACGTCGACCCGGATGGTCTCCAGCAGCCCCAGGTCGGCGCCGTACACGCCGATCCCGCCCGACTCGCCTTCGGGGACGAGGTCGCTGCGGTACACGTTGACCCCGTCCACGAACTCCACCTGCGACGTGTGCTCCACCTCGGGCATGCGGCCGATCCGGCCGGGCGCCTCCTCCGGGAGGGTCGCGTCCCCGCCGAACAGGGTGCTGCCCGGCGAGACCGTCACCAGGTTGGTGCCCAGGCGGGTGAGCCGGGCCTCCAACTCGGCCTGGCCGGAGACGGAGATCCCCACCACCGCGACCATCGCGGCGATCCCGATCGCGATGCCCAGCGCGGACAGCACCACGCGGGTCGGACGGGCGCGCAGCCCGCTGCCCCCGGTGCGCAGGCGGTCCGCCGGCGACAGCCTCGCGGGTCGGGGCAGCGCACGCCGTCGCCGCCACCGTGCGGCCAGGCGGTTCACCGCGCCACCTCCCTTCCGGCGGTCGCTCCCGTGGCGGGATCCGCGCCCGGACCCGTACGGGCAGGGGTGTGCGGACCCGGGCCCGTCGGCGCGCCGGAATCGGCGACGACGCGACCGTCCCGCACCTCCACCCGCCGGGGCAGCCCCTCGGCCAGCTCACGGTCGTGGGTGATCACGATGACCGTCACACCTTCCCGGTGCAGTTCCCTGAGCACCTCCAGCACCGCGACCCCCGACGCCGTGTCCAGGGCCCCGGTCGGCTCGTCGGCCAGGAGGAGCGCCGGGGCGCCGACGACGGCGCGGGCGATCGCGACCCGCTGCTTCTGCCCGCCGGACAGCTCGTGCGGGCGGTGACCGGCCCGGTCGGCCAGGCCGACCCGCTCCAGCGCCTCGGCCGCCCGTGCTCTGCGCACCCGCAGCGGGACCCCCGAGTAGAGGAGCCCCTCCGCCACGTTGTCCACGGCCCTCACGTTGGGCGCCAGATGGAACTGCTGGAACACGAACCCGATGGAGCGTGCGCGCAGGGCGGACAGCTGGTCGTCCCCCAGCGCCCCGACGTCGTGCCCGAACACGCGGACCGCCCCCTCGGTGGGGGCGTCCAGGGTGCCGACCAGGTTGAGCATGGTCGACTTCCCGGACCCCGACGGCCCGACGATCGCCACCATCTCCCCGCGCTCCACGCGCAGGTCCACCCCGTCCAGGGCGCGGACGCCGCCCGGGTAGCGGCGGCCGACGCCGTCGAACTCGACCGCCGGGGCCTGGGCGTCCTCCCCCGTGCCCGCGGACTCGCCCACGCTCCCGTCCGGACCGCCCCTCCGGCGCGTGCGCTGCCGGGCATCGCCGCGCGCGGTCCCACGGCCGCTCATTCGGGCACCACGACCTCGGTGCCCTCGTCGATCCCGTCCCCGGAGACCTCCACCAGCCCGTCCGTGAACCACCCCGTCTCCACCGGCACCTCGCGCACGGTGCCGTCGCCGTCCACCACGGACAGCCCGTACCCTCCGCCGGAGAGCGCGAGGAGCGCGCCCACGGGGGCGGTGAGGACGTCCTCGCGGGACTCGCCGCGCACCTCCACGGTGACCGGGGCCCGGTCCAGGAAGTCCACGTTGTCCCCGGTCAGCTCCACCACCACCTCCACCGTGGGGTCGGACTCCGTGCCCGTGCCCCCGTCGTCCTCGCCGGCCTCCGCGACGGTTCCCACCGAGACGACCTCGCCCGTGGACGACTCCCCGCCGGGGAACCGCACGGTCACCTCGTCCTCCTCGGTCACCAGGCCGCGGTCACCGACCTCCAGGTCGATCCGGACGACCTGGCGTGTGGAACTCGTGCCGAGCAGCACCGTCCCGGGCGCTGCGCTTCCTCCGACCGCCGCCTCGTGGCCGGTCACGCGCACGGGCCCGGACACGTACCAGATCCTGGCCGGGTCCACCGTCCCGGTGACCTCCATTCCCGCGGTGTCCCTCTGCCAGCGCCTGACCGCCTCGGCCGTGAGCAGCGTGTACTCGCCGTCCACGGTGAAACCTCCGTACCCCAGCTCGGCGAGGGCCTGCTCGAACCGGCGCACGTCCTCCCCCCGGCTCCCGGGTTCCAGGAGACGGTACGCGGGCTTGTCACCGCGCAGCAGCACGGTCGGCACCCCGTCGATCTCCCAGGCCCTGTCACCGGCGGAGAGTTCGGCGCCCACCTCGGGCAGCCAGGTGACCACGCCCTCGGACCGGGCGAAGAACGAGCCGCTTCCCGCGTAGCCGAGGGTGCCGTCCAGCTCCTCCTCGCGTTCGAGCGTCGTGCGCTCGACAGGGGCCGTGGCCTCCGGCCGCGGTTCCTCCCCGCCCGCGGGCGGCGACGGCTCACCCCAGACGACCACCGCCGCCGCCACGCACAGGGACAGGAAGGAGACCAGGGCGGGGACCAGCCATCCGAGCCGCCGCCACCAGCGGCGACGCGTCGGAGCCTCCACGAGTTCGTCCCCGGGGGCGAGCGCCGTGTCCGCGCTCACGAACCGTCCCCGTCCCGGGCCGTCTCCTCCGCGTCGAGCGCACCGGTCTCGGCCGCGCAGCGCGTCATGACCTCCATGTCCTCGTCCTCGTGTTCGGTCGTGATGGCGAGCCCCTGACCGGGCTCGGGGTCGGGGACGTCGAGCCCGTTCTCCCGCATGCACTCGGTCATCCTCAGGGCGTACTCGAAGGCCTCCTCCTCGGACGGGGCGTTCTCGTCGACGGGCAGGAGGCCCTCGCACTCCTCCAGCGCGGCCGCCATCTCCTCGTCCTCGGGATCAACGGCGGGCAGCGCGGTCATGCCGCCGCCCTCCGGGTCGGGCATGTCCACACCGTTGTCGCGCATGCAGGCGGCGTAGTCGAGCATCGCCTCCTCCATGCTCGGCTCACCGGACGCCCCGGCGCCGGCTCCGCCGCCCTCGTCCCCGCCTCCTCCGAGGACTCCGCAGCCGGTCACCAGCAGGCCGGTCAGTACCGCTCCCAGGGCGGGAAGGGTCAGTGCGCGCATGTCGTCCACTCCTCGTCGGGGGCGCCGGGCTCATCCGGCGCCGCACTTCGTGTGTTGCGGACACATGCCACAGGGTTCGCGGTTAGTCGCCGGTTAGGCCGGAAACGCGTGCCTCTGCGTACGTCCGGGGGGTAACCCCGCCTTAACCGTCCGGGTGATACTGCTGTTCATCGCTGTGCCTGCCGGTCGACCGAGGAGGGAGGGACCCATGCGGGTCCTGGTGGTGGAGGACGAACCGTCGTTGGCGGAGACCGTGGCGGAGGGGCTGCGCGGTGAGGGCATGGCCGTCGACGTCTGCCATGACGGGGACACGGGGCTGGAGATGGCGACCGTGCACGACTACGACGTGATCGTGCTCGACCGCGACCTCCCCGTGCTGCACGGCGACCAGGTGTGCCGGAGGTTGGCCGAGGACGCGGACGTCGAGGCGCGTGTGCTCATGCTCACGGCCGCCGCCGGGCTGGACGACCGCGTCGAGGGGCTCGAACTCGGCGCCGACGACTACCTCGCCAAGCCTTTCGCGTACGTGGAACTGCGGGCCCGTGTCCGTGCGCTGGGGCGCCGGTCCAGGCCGGCGGCGCGTCCCCGGCTGAGCCGGGCCGGGCTCGTGGTGGACACCAACCGGCGGACCGCGTTCCGGGACGGCCGGGAGCTGGCGCTCTCGCCCAAGGAGCTGGGCGTGCTGGAGGAACTGCTGCGCGCCGACGGGGCGCCGGTCACCGCCACCCACCTCATCGAGAAGGTGTGGGACGCGCACCTCGACCCCTTCAGCGGGGTGCTGAAGGTGGTGGTGCACGGGCTGCGCCGCAAGCTCGGCGCACCACCGGTCATCGAGACCGTTCCCGGCCACGGCTACCGGGTCTGACGTGGCGACCGGGAAGGGGCGCCGACGGAACGCGCTGCCCCGCCTCCCCCTGCCCACGGGTCTCACGCTGCGCACCAGGCTCACCCTCGTCTACACGGGGGTCTTCCTCCTCGGCGGCGCGGCGCTGCTGGTGGTCAACTACGGCCTCGTCGGTGCCAGCCTCGAACAACGGAGCGCGGACTTCGCGACGACGGTGGGGGGTGTCGTGTCCCTCAGAGTCGACGAATCCTCCCCGGTGGACATGCAGCCGGCGCAGCCGACGGTGCCGTCGCAGGGCGGTCCGGCGATGCCCGCGTCCGGGACGGCGCTCCTGGACGTGGTGGACGACTACCGGGACGCCGTGCTCTCGGACATGCTGCTGAACTCCGTGCTCGTCCTGGCGGGCATCACCGCGCTCGCCGCCCTGGCCGGGTGGCTGATCGCGGGACGGCCGATGCGGCGCCTGCACCGGGTCACCGAGACCGCGCGGACCCTCTCCGAACGCGACCTGCACAGCAGGCTGGCGCTGACCGGGCCCGACGACGAGTTCCGCGAGCTCGGCGACACCTTCGACGGCATGCTCGCCCGCCTGGAGGGGGCGTTCGAGAGCCAGCGGAGGTTCGTCGCCAACGCGTCGCACGAGCTGCGCACACCGCTGGCCGTCCAGCGTGCCGCGCTGGAGGTCCCCCTGGCCCAGGACCGGGTGCCCGAGGACCTGCGTCCCGCGTTCACCCGCGTCCTCGACTCGGTCGGCCGCAGCGAGGAGCTGATCACCGGCCTGCTCCTGCTGGCCCGTTCGGACCGGGGCCTGACCCGCACCGAGCCGGTGGACCTGGCGGAGGCGGCCCGCGACGCCGTCGGCCTCCTGGGGGAGGCGGCTGACACGGAGGGGGTCGAACTGCATGTGGACGCCGAGCCCGCCGAGGTCGCGGGCGACCCGGTCCTCCTGGCGCACCTGGCCCGCAACCTGGTGGACAACGCCGTCCGGTACAACGCCCCCGGCGGGTGGGTGCGGGTGCGGGTGCGCACGGCGGCCGGCCGCACGGTGCTGCGGGTGACGAACACCGGACCGGAGGTGGGTGACGCGGACGTGCTGTTCGAGCCGTTCCACCGGGGGGACTCGGCGAGGCTGCACAGGGAGCGCTCCGGCAGCGGACTGGGGCTGTCCATCGTCCGGTCGATCGCCTCGGCGCACGGGGCGACGGCGACGGCGCTGCCGCGCCCCGGCGGCGGCCTCGTGGTCACGGTCGGCTTCTCGCCGGGGTAGACGGGGCCGGGGCCGCCCGGCCGGGCGGCGCGGCTCCGTGCGGCCCGCGTCGGGCGGCGCGTTCCCGTGTGACGAAATGACGCAACGAAATCGCGAGGCGCGACGGGAACCGTTTCGTCACCGGGGCGCCGTCGCGACACGCCGGAGAGCGGGACCAACGGAACTCCCCGCCGACCACGGCGGGCGGCCCGGGGGAGCGGACCGGCCGAGGAGCGCGGCGCCGGAGCGGGGCACGTGCCCGGACGCCCGCACGGGCCCCCGGCACGGCGGCCCCCTCCGGGGCGCACCGCGGGGAGGGGCGCCTCAGGACGCCGGTGCGGACTCCCGCTCGGGCGTCCCGTTCTGCGGGACGGTGAGCAGCCTGATCCCGTAGGCCGCGAGCACGGCGCCCACCACGGCCACCGCTCCCCCGATCCACCCTCCCGCGTACGTCTCGCCCATGAACGCCACTCCCACGACGGTCGCGGCGAGCGGGTTGGTGAAGGTGGTGATGCCCAGCGGGGCCCCCAGGTCCATGCCCTGGTAGGCGGCCTGCGCCAGGAACAGCCCCAGCACGGCGATCACCGGTGTGGCCAGGGAGGAGGAGTGCAGGAGACCGACGGCGCCGACCTCGCCGATGACGGCGACGGCGGTCTTGACCGTGGCGGAGGAGACCCCGAACGCCACCCCGGCGGCGCCCGCCAGGAGGTAGCTGCGCCACGCCCTGGACGGGACGCGTCCCGCCAGCCACGCGGTGGCCAGCAGCAGGGCCGTGGTGCCCAGGCCCACCACCGCGGAACCCGTGTCGTCCAGGACCCCGCCCTGCCCGCCGGTCACCGTCACCGAGAGCAGTGCGACCAGCGCGACCACGGTGAACGCCGCCCCGCGCCACTCCTCGCGGGTGACCCGCCGTCCGCCCAGCCGGGCCGACCACGGGATGCCGAAGACCAGGACCAGCACGCCGAGCGGCTGCACCACGCTCAGCGGCGCGTGGCTCACCGCCGCCACCTGGAAACCCGCGCGTCCCCCGTTGAACGCCAGCGACACCCACCACAGCGGGTGCCGCAGCAGCGCTGTCAGCTGCCGACCGCCGGTGAGCGGCTCCGACACCCGCACCGCGAGCCTTCGCTGGGCCACCGCGGCGGCCGTGTAGGCCGCGCACGAGAGCACCGCGAACATGATTCCCAAGCCCATCCCGAACACCATGACTGCCATGATCGCGCCCTCCGGGAACGGTCGCGCCACGGGGGAGCGGTCGGACGGCGGACACCGCTCCGCACGACCACCCCGGATCCGGGGAGCGGGCCCGGCGGTGGACGCCCTACCCGCCGGTGGCGACGGCTCCCCGGTACAGGGCCGAGACCACGCCCTCGATGTCCGGTTCGCGCAGCGTCAGGTCGACGACCTCGTGGTGCGCGGCGACCCGGGAGATCACCGCTGCCGGGTTGCCGGACAGCTCCAACCACTGCCGGGGGCCGTCCGCGCGCACGCACGTGCCCCCCTCCACCTCGATGGGCGGTGCGGGGGCGGCGAGGTCGACGACCAGGACGCGGGGCGTGGGCACGCTCGCGCGCAGCCCGTCCAGGCCCCCGTCGTACGCGAGCCGCCCCCTGTCGATGACGATGACCCGCTCGCACAGCCGCTCGACGTCGCCGAGGTCGTGGGTGGTCAACAGGATCGTCGTGCCCGCCTCGGCGTTCAACCGCAGCAGGAACTCGCGGATGGTCGACTTGCTGACCACGTCCAGCCCGATGGTCGGCTCGTCCAGGACCAGCAGGCTCGGTCCGTGCAGCAGCGCGGCGGTGAGGTCGCCGCGCATCCGCTGGCCCAGGCTGAGCTGGCGGACGGGAGTGGCCAGGAACGGGCCCAGCTCCAGCAGTTCGGTGAGCTCGGCCAGCCGGCGGGCGTGGTCGGCGGCCGGGACCCGGTACATGTGGCGGACCAGCTCCAGGCTGTCCTTCAGCGGCAGGTCCCACCACAGGGTGGTGCGCTGCCCGAACACCACGCCGATCCGCGAGGCCAGGCGGGTGCGTTCGCGGGACGGCTCCAGGCCGTTCACCCGCAGGTGTCCTGCGGTGGGGGTGAGGATGCCGGTCAGCATCTTCATGGTGCTGCTCTTCCCGGCGCCGTTGGGCCCCAGGTAGCCGACGATCTCGCCGGGCCGGACGGTGAAGGTCACGTCGCTGACGGCGCTGACGGTGCGGCGCCTCCGCCGCAGGAACCGGCCCTCGGAGAGGACGAAGTCGCGGCCCAGGCCGACGGCCTCGATGACGGGTTCGGCGGCGTGGCCGGGGTGCGGATCGGACGGTGTCATCTTCAGCTCCCGGTGGATCGGTAGCGGCGGAGGCCGAACCGCCAGAAGGCGGCGGCGACCGCGCACAGGGCGACGGCGACGAAGGGCGTGGCGAAGCGCAGGAACCCCGGCAGGCCGGTGGGGTCCGGCCGGTCGAGGAGGTACAGGGCGGGCTGCCAGGTGACGAAGGCGAGCGGCAGCACGAAGGTCGCGGCGCGCACGACGCCCGCGGAGTAGATGGCCATCGGGTACTCGGTCAGGGCCTGGCCGCCGTAGGTGATCGAGTTGGCGGCCTCGCGTGCGTCGGCCACGAAGAACTGGAGGCAGGCCCCGATGATCCAGATCGCGCAGCAGATCGCGGTCCCCGACACCAGCAGCACCGGCAGCATCAGCACCTTGCCGGCGGTCCAGTCGATGTCGCACACCACCAGCGCCATCACGGTCACCACCGACCCCGGAACGATCCGGCCCAGCCGGCGGGGGGCGAAGCGGTCCGTCGCGATCTGGACCAGCGGCGGGACAGGGCGCACCAGCATGACGTCGAGAGAACCCGTCCGGATGTGCCGTCCCAGGCTCTCCACCATGCCCATCACCATGTCGGCGCAGGCGAAGGCGGTCGTGGCCATCCCGGCTATGAGCAGCCCCTCGGCCATGCCGAACCCGGAGATCTCCCCGGCATGGCCGAACACGACGAAGACGGCGCCCATCTCGGCGAACGCGCCCAGGGCGGTCGAGAGGGTCATCAGGGCCAGCGACGCCGGGTACTGCGCGAGGGCGCGGCACCAGGTCCACGCGAGCAGCACGTAGGTCCGGACCGGCCAGACCACGGACTCGCGGGTGCGGGAGAGGAGGTCAGCCACCCTGGACCACCACCCTCCGCGTGGCGAGGGACGTGAGCCGGGCGCCGAGGGCGAGGAGGGCGACCGCCCACGCCGCCTGGAGCGCCAGGCCTCCGAGGGGCGTGCCCCCGGGCAGGGAGTCCTTGCCCAGGAAGACCTCGGCCGGGATCTGGGCGATGGACGCCCAGGGCAGCACGCGCAGTACGTCGGCGACCGCCGGGGGGAACAGGGGGAGCGGGATCAGCATCCCGGCGGCCACGGGGCCGAGCAGTCCCGCCACCGCCCAGATCCCGGTGGAGTCCATGAGCCAGAACCCGGCCAGCTCGTACAGGTAGCGCAGCGCGAACGACACGAGCGCGGCCAGGACGAAGGAGAGCAGGGCGACGGCCCAGCGGGTCAGGTCGGCGGGGACGACCAGGTCGAAAAGGACCAGGCCGACGGCGAAGGTGGGCACCCCCCGGAAGACCAGGTTGAACGTGGCCCGCCCCATGTCGTCGGCCATCCACCAGCCCATCAACGAGACGGGGCGGAGCATGTCGGTCGCGACCGCCCCGCTGCGCACGCGCTCGCCGAGCTCCAGCGGCGGCCCCATGATGGCGACCATGCCGATGAGGGCCTGGCCGACGAACACCTGGGTGACGGCGTCCCCCGCGTCGTAGCCGTTGATCTCGGGCCGGACCGAGAAGAGGGCGAGCATGACGGTCGCGCTGATCGCGCCGAAGACGGAGTTGGTGAGGATCCCGGCGACCGTGGCCGCGCGGTAGGTGGAGTAGCGGTGCAGGCCGAGGGCGTACACCGCGAAGTAGACACGCAAGGGCGCGGACTCCCGGTGGGTCGAGACGTGCAGGTGGTAACCGGTCTCGACACCGGGGCGGAACCGCCGGGGAGACGCGGGGTCCGGCACGTCCCTGACACCTCTGGGGCTCAGGTCCGGGTCGCCGCGAGGGACCGACGCTAGCACAGCCCCCGGCGGCGCACAGTCGGGTCCGGTCGGGAGGCCGGTCCCGCGGCCGACGACGTTGCGACCGCCGCCGTAACGTCGCGCGCCTAGATTCGCTGGTCGTGAGCACCGAACAGCAGACGGGCCCGTCGCGGACCACCGCGGCGACGCCCCTCGAACACCGAACCATCCGGCCGCGCATCCTCTACTTCGGCACGCCCGTGGCGCTGGTCTCCACGACCAACGACGACGGCACCCCCAACCTCGCACCGATCTCCTCGGTCTGGGCCCTGGGCCACCTGCTGGTGCTGGGGCTGGGGGCCACCGGGCAGACCGCGCGCAACCTGGCGGCGCGCCCGGAGTTCACGGTCTGCTTCCCCGCGGCCGGGGACTGGGAGCACGTCGAACGGCTCGCCCCGCTGACCGGCCGCGACCCGGTGCCCCCGGGCAAACCGCCGGGCTGCCGTTTCGAGGCCGACAAGTTCGGTGCCGCCGGCCTGACCCCGCAGGAGTCACAGGTGGTCGCCCCGCCCCGCGTGGCCGAGTGCCCGCTCCAGCTGGAGGCCCGCGTGGCGCGGGCGGACGCCGACGCCTCCGGCGACCTCACCGTGGTCCAGGCCGACGTGCTGCGGGTGCACGCGGACACCCGCATGGTGGTCCCGGGTACCGAGCACGTCGACCCGTCGCTCTGGAACCCGCTGATCTACAACTTCCGCCACTACTTCGGGCTCGGCCGTCGGCACGGGCACTCCTACCGCGCCGAGACGCCGGGCTCCTGACCGGGGGTGTTCCGGACGGGGGCGGGGCGCCGGCGCCTCCCCGGTCACCGGCCGCCGCGCCGCCCCCGCCGCCCAGCCCGGCCGGCCCCTCTCCCCTGAAGGGGGCCGGTCAGGCGAGTTCGCGCCCCCCGGGGCGGCCCGACACGGACATGCGGACCACGGTCGGGAGGCGTTCGAGTTCGAGGGAGTCCCGCAGGGAGGTGACGGCCCCGTCCCGGCAGCCGCGCCACGCGTCCACGGGGTCCGCGCCCTCGGTCAGCTCCAGGTCCAGCCACAGGCGGGGCTCCCGTGAGGACTCGGTGAACCGCGCCCGTGCGCTCCGCACGCGTGGGTCCCCGCAGACCTGGGCGACCACGGCGTCCGCGGCGGCGGAGGCCGGGACCCCGGTCCGTCCCGCCACCGTGCCCTCCCCCAACCTCAGGTGCCGGGTGCGGTTCGAGCGCCCCTGCACGAGCAGCCAGCGCACCGCCAGCACCGTCACGGCGAGGGCGACGGCGGCGGCGACGTGCGGAGTCCACGGCCAGGACAGGGCCGGGTCGAGGGGACCGGCCCCGGAGCCCCCGATCGGCGCGGCGGCGACGCCGTCGCCGAGCAGGCCCGTTCCGGCGGCGAGGCCCGCGGCACCGCACAGCAGCAGCGGAAGCCCGGTGAGGGCCAGCCCGACCCTGTTTCCGCGCGCGGTCCTCCGTGCCCTCCTGTGCGGGAAACCGCGGATCGTGGACCCGGTCGGCTTCGGCGGGGCCGTGTCCGGACCCGCGGGTGCGATCGCGGCGAACCCCCGGCGGGGGGCGTTCTCCTCCGTGCTCATGCCTCCTCCTCCCTCACCCGGGTGACGACCCGCGGGAAACGGAGCGGCAGGAGGGCCTCCAACCTCTGGCGCACCACCGCGTCCACCCTCTCGCCGAGCCAGCCAGCGCCGCGTATGTGCGTCCGGACCTCGATGCGGACACCGCGGCGCCCGCCCCGGACCCGGACCGAGCCGACGCCGTCGACCCCGCGGGCCTCGACGGCGAGGACCTCGCGCAGGCCCTTCCGGGACAGGCCCACCACCGTGTCCCGGTCGTCGGTCCGCAGGGCCAGGTGACCTCCGGCGCCCGGCAGGAGCGCGGTCAGCACGAGGGTCAGGCCGAGGGCGGCCACGACGGCCGAGGCGACCATGGTCTCGGGCGCCTCCCACGGTGTGGCGGACACGCGTGAGAGGTTTCCGTCGATGCCGGGGAGCGGTGAGGGGAGCCCGCCCAGGTCCGCGGTGATCACCACGACGGCCAGGCCGCCGACGACGGCCACCGCGACCGCCGCGACGACGGCGGGCAGGGACCGCTGCGGCCGGAAGACCCGCACCGCGGTGCGGCGCGCGGAGCGGGCCCCGGCCGGTGGGACGACAGGGAGCGTCCCCCGCGACTGAGACGCCTCCTGGAGCGAAGTCATGTCAGCGTCCTCCGTGTGAGTGGTCGTGAGTGGTCAGCGCACCCGCGGAGCGGGCACGAGTGCGACGATCTCGATGTCGGCGCTGTGGACGGTGAGGCCCGTGAGCGCTTCCACCGTCGCGGTGACGTGCGCGCGGACCTCCTCCGCCGTCCTGGCGAGGGCCGCCGGGTAGGCGACGGCGATCTCCAGCCGGAGCGCGACCCGGGAGCCTCCGCGCCGCACCTCGGCACGCGCCGCTCCGCGTCCCACCAGCCCTCCGAACCGGTCCGCGACGGGGCGGGTGGAGGGGTGTTCCGCCGCGGCCGCGCACGCCACGCGCTCCACCACCCGGTCGGCGACGGACGTGGAACCCCGCTTCTCCGGTGGGGCCGGGGACGGCGCCGAGTGCGGGCCGGCGGCCGGGGGCGCACCCCGGGCCGGTGTGTGGGACGGAGTCATCGGCGGTCACTGCGCTCGCGCCGTGTGAACAGTGCGGAGAGGTCGACCTCTCCTTCGTAGGCCCGTCCGGCCAGGAACCCGGCCGGCCCGAGGACGAGGACGAGGAGGAAGGCCCCGAAGCCGCCGAAGGCGGCGGCGAGTCCGAGGACCGTCCCGAAGGCGAGTCCGACGATCGACCACATCTGTCACGCTCCTCGGCTCGTGCGCGCCGGTCGCCCGGCCGCGAACCGGCCGGGCGTCATCGGACCCTCGGCTCGGCGGCGGTCTGCTCCTCGCCCTCGTCGGGCAGGTGGATGTCGTCGACTGTCACGTTGACCTCGGTGACCTCCAGGCCCGTCATCCGCTCCACGGCGGAGATGACGTTGCGCCGGACCGCGCCCGCGAGGTCGGGGATGGAGACCCCGTACTCGACGACCAGGTTGATGTCGACGGCCGCCTGGCGCTCGCCCACCTCGACGGCCACGCCGCGCGCGGCGGTGTTCGTGGAGGTCGAGCCGGGGATGCGCTCGCGGACGGCGTCGAAGGCGCGGGCGGCCCCTCCGCCCATCTGGTGCACGCCCCGGACCTCGCGGGCGGCCATGCCGGAGATCTTGGCGACCACGTGGTCCGCGATCGACGTGCGCCCGTTGTCGGCGCCAGCCTCCCGGACCCGGTCGGTGCGGGCGGGGACCGAGGCGTCCCGCAGGCCGGTGGGGGCGGGTTCGCCGCCGGACACCGTCCCGTCTGCGGGGATCCCGTTGTTCTGAGCGCTCTTCGCGGCCATGGGCCGTTCTCCTTCGTCGGTGGGACGCGTCGTGCGTCGTCGCGTCTTCACAGGGGAGGACACGGGGGGCGGGCTGAGACTCACGGCCCTTTCGGTGTGTCCTGCGTCACTCTCGTGGCGGGGCGGGAAATCGAGTGCTCTTCGTGTTCGATTGGAAACCTAGGGTAGTTTCGCTGTGCGTGTGTACTGGGAGGGGTGGCCGCACCGCCGATGCACAGGGAAACCGCACTGCCGGAGAGCGTGCTCGTGGAGCGCGCCCAGGACGGGGACGACAGGGCGTTCGAGGCCCTCGTCCGCCGGCACCAGGACGCCGTCTACCGCATCGCCCTCCGGGTGGTGGGCGACCCCGGCGATGCCCGTGACGCCGCCCAGGAGGCTCTGGTCACGGCCTGGCGCAAGCTCCCCGAGCTCGCCGATCCCCAGAGCTTCCCCGCATGGCTCCACCGCATCGTGGGCCGGCGCGCGCTCAACGTCCTGCGGGCCAGGAGGCCGGAGTCGCCCGTCGGGGAGGAGGAGCGGTTCGCCGCCTCCGACCCCGGGCCGGTGGGGGAGGCCATCGCGGGTGATCTGCGGGAGGCGCTGTCCAACGCGCTCTCGGGGCTCCCGCCCCCGCAGAGGATCTGCTGGGTTCTGCGCGAAATGGAAGGATTGGGTTATGAAGAGATAGCAGCGATCGTCGACACGACCCCGACCGCCGTGCGTGGACGTATTCACCGCGCGCGTACCCATCTCGTGGAGGCGCTTGAGCCATGGCGGTAGACCCGTCCGACGACCACGACCGGCTTCCCTGCGGGAACCCGGTGGACGCACTCCTGCGACACCTGACGTCCGGGGATCTCACAGCGCACGAGTCCGGCTGCGAGTACTGCCAGGAGCAGGCGGAGGAGCTGCGTCCCCTCGTCTCGGCAGTCCGGCAGACCGGTGACCAGGACGTCACCGCTCCCCCCGGGCTGCTCGCGGACGTCATGCGCGCCGTGCGCTCGGAGAGGCGCCCCGGCGGGACCGTCGTCCTGGCGGGCCCCGGCCCCGGAGGCACCGAGATCCGGGTGGCCGCCGTGGCCGCCATGCTGCGCGCCTCCGTCGAGTCCGTCCCCGGGGTGGTCGTCGGACGCTGCCGTGTCGAGCAGACACCGGAGGGACTCGTCGTCCTGGCCGCGGCGCGGGTGGCCCTCGGCCTGCCGATCGTCGAGGCCGCCGAGGAGGCCAGGCGCGCCATGCGCTCCCTGGTGGAGGACCGGCTGGGGTTGCGCGCGGCCCGTGTGGACATCGACGTCGTCGGCCTGGACGACCTCGGGAGGGGTTGAGCCGGCCGCCCCCGCGCCGACGCGGGGCCCGCGCCGAACGAGCCGCGGGGTCGTGTCCCCCGGTGTCGGAACCGGTGAGGCGGTCCGCCGACCGGCCGTCCGGCTGTGGGATCTGGCCGTCCGGTGGTCCGCTCCGGCCGGATGGGGGATGTCCGACCGTGCTCCCGCGCAGCAGCCTTGGACGGAAGGCACGCCGAGGAGAGGACGCACGAGATGGACACCACCGTGGTGCCGCCACCGCGAGCGGAACGCGAACTCGCCCCCGACCTGGCACGGGGGTTCATGCTGCTGCTCATCGCCATGGCCTACGCCGGGGTGTACACGGGGGCGGGGTTCGGCACGGACGCGGCCGACGCGGGCCCGCTTGACCGGGGCGCGGCCTTCGCGACCACGCTGCTGCTGGACAACCGGGCGTTCCCGATGTTCGCGATCCTGTTCGGCTACGGGATGGCCTGGACGGTCTCCCGCCAGTCCGCGCGGGGCACCTCCGACGCGGAGATCCGCCGCCTGCTCCGCAGGCGCGGACTGTTCCTCCTGCTGTTCGGCTTCGTCCACGCACTGCTCGTGTTCCCCGGCGAGATCCTGACCTCCTACGGCGTCGCGGCCCTGGCCACCGGATGGCTGCTGCTGCGCTCCACCCGGGCGGTCACGCGCGCGGCCGTCGTGTTCGCCGCGATCTACGCGGTGACCGTCCCCCTGGCGATGCTCGCCATGAGCCTGAGCACCGACCTCGCGGGCGGAGAGACGTACGCCGCCCCGGGTTACCTCACCGCCGAGGACTGGGTCGCGCGCCTGGGCGGACTCCCGTTCGGTCCGGTGTTCATCGCGATCGCCTACCCGCTGTTCCTGCTGGTGGTGCTCGGATACCGGGCGGGCCGCGCCGGGCTGCTGGACGCCCCGGCGTCGCACAGGACGCTCCTGACCCGGGTCGCCGCGGTCGGAGTGGCGGTGTCCGTCGCGGGCGCCCTGCCCTCCGCCCTGACGGCGGTCGGAGCCCTGGAGCCGGGAACGGTCGGGGGCGGACTGCTGATGGCGGCGCAGGTGCTCACCGGTGTGTTCGGCGGAGCCGGGTACGCGGCGCTGTTCACCCTGGTCGCGCTCCGGCTGGACCGTACCCGCGGGCCGCTGACGCGCGCCGTCGCGGCGGTGGGCGAGCGCTCCCTGACCTTCTACATCCTCAACTCGGTGCTGGTGGCGGTGGTGCTCCAGCCGGACCTGGTCGGCGCGGGCGCGTGGGTGGGCGGTTCCGGCGCGCTGGTCGTCGCGACCCTGGCCTGGCTCGTCAGTCTCGGTCTGGCCGCGTGGCTCGCCCGGTCGGGGCGTCCCGGCCCTCTGGACGCCCTGATGCGTCGGCTCGTTCACGGCGGTCGGCGCCGCGGCGAGCGGCACGCGGACTGAGGCCGCAGGCCAGGCCCACCTCGTAGGACGTCGTGGCACCGTGCGGTTCCGGCAGCTCCCCGGCCGCCGCAGGGGCCCAGGCTGCGTGTGCTCGGGGAACGACGGCCGCGGGGCGGGAGCCGTCGGGGGCCGGGGGCGAACCCGCGTCCCTGCCGGGGGCGAGCGACGCCACGATCAGAGTGAGTCCGACGGCGCCGATCAGCGTCACCGCGAGCATCATCTCCGCGGTCCGCCAGATCGCGTGGACCCCTTCGGGGCCGGTCCCCTCGGCTCCGTAACCGACGCCGCCCCCGAGCGACGTCAGGCCATGGAGGGGGAAGCCCGCGAGGCCGCTGACGATCTCGACGGCGGCGAGGACCGTCACGGCCCCGGTGACGATTCCGACGGTCATCAGGGAATCGGGGAGGGAGGAGCCGGTCCGGGCCCCCGCCCTCCGCCGCGCTCCGGGAAACGGGTTTCGGGCTCCGGCCACGGTGCCGGTCGGCTCGATGTCGGTCACGTCTCGCACCTCGTTGGATCGTCGCTGCGAGGGGCGCCCCTCGCTTGCCCTCCACCGGGTGGAACGGTATTGACCGGCCGGATCATCGCAGGTGGGGCGCGGTTTTGCTCACATTTGTACCGCAGTCCACGTGTGGTGCCGACCGCGGGCGACTCCACTCCGTGACAGAGGTCACTCTGAGTCGTTACCTGCTCGTCACGGAGTGACGATCGGGCGCAACGTCCGCCTGGCACCTTCGGATCCATGGACGTCTCCGATGGTGACCACGGGACCAACGACCACCGCCACGGCTTCCTCGGCCGCGAGGCACTCGACATGGGCGCACTGCTCCTCGCCGCGGGAGCGGCGCACGTGGTGGTGCTCGCCCTCGGACACAGCGACGGCGGTGTCCGCGCCCTGATCGGCGTGGGGGCGCTCCTCCTCGCGGTCTCCGCACTGCACCGCTGGCACCGGCACCGGAGCGCGCACGCGCCACGGGGGAGCGGACCGCGGGCGGACGCGCACGCGCCACGGAACGGGCCGGGAGACGGATCCGGGTCCGGTGCGGCGCGCGCCGACGGTTCCGAGCCGGTCCTCCGTTCCGGGGCGGAGGCGGTGGCCCCCGTCGCGCACGCCCCGGCCGGCGACCGCTTGTGGGGGGTCAGAGTGACCGTCGCCGACGTGCCCGGCGGGCTGGCGGCGCTGACCGCCCGGTTCGCGGCTCTGGGGGTCGACATCCGGCTCATGCAGGTGCACCCCGCCGGAACCGACGCCGTGGACGAGTTCTTCGTCAGCGCCCCGGGGCACGTGGGCGAGCACGCGCTGCACGCCGCAGTGCGCGAGGCGGGCGGGCGCGACGCGCTGGTACGACCCGCCGACGTCCACGAGCTGAGCGACACCACCAGCCGCACCCTCGCCCTGGTCAGTGCGCTGATCACCGGGGCGACCACCCTGGAGCGCTCCCTGTTGTCGCTCACCGCCGCCCGGGAGGTGGAGTACGCCGACGGCCCGCCCGGCGGGGTGGCGCGCGAGGACCTGTCGGACACCTCGATGACCCTGCCCGCGCCCGACGGCGGGGTCCTCACCGTCCGCAGGACGGGTGTGCCGTTCACCGCCGTGGAGTTCGCCCGCTGCCGGGCCCTGGTCCAGGTGGCCTCCTCCCTGCACGCCCGGACGCGTCAGGGCTGAGCCCTCCGCGGGCCCGGACCCCTCCGGGGGCGGGACGCCGGGGTCGGGCACAGGGTTCGGACGACGCGGACGCCCGCCACGTGCGACGACGGACACGCTTGGTCCACAGGTGCGTGGAATCGGGGAGAGCCGACGTTTTCGTGGGTATGAGGTGACGTATGGCAACTCCCCCCTCACTCCTCACGCTTCCCCCGCCCACCGAGACACGGCAGGTCCGCGCGATCGTCGCGGTCCTGGCCGCGGCGTGCGCCCTCCTCCTGGGCTCCGCCGTGCTCGCACCCCCGGCGTCCGCGTCGTCCGCCGCTGCCGCCTCCGGAACGGAGCTGCGCCAGGGCAGCACCGGGCCGGAGGTGACCGCACTCCAGGAGAGGCTCACCGAGCTGGGCTACTGGATCGACGGTGTGGACGGCCAGTTCGGCTTCCACACCGACCAGGCGGTCGTCGCCCTCCAGAAGGCCGCCGGGCTCGACCGCGACGGCGTGGTCGGCCCCGCCACCCGCACCGCGCTGGACGAGGGCGTCGTCCCCGCGGCCACGACGACCTCCGGCGACCTGTTGGAGATCGACCTCGACAGGCAACTGCTCCTGGTGGTGTCCGACGGCGAGGTCGAACGCGTCGTCAACACCTCCACGGGCTCCGGACAGCCCTACGAGGGCTCGGACGGCAGCGAGCGGATCGCCACCACCCCGACCGGCACCTACACCGTCTTCCGCGACGTGGACGCCTGGGACCCCGGCCCCTACGGCGCCCTCTACCGGCCCAAGTACTTCAACGGCGGCATCGCCGTCCACGGGTACCCGAGCGTCCCGGCGCAGCCCGCCTCCAAGGGATGCGCCCGGGTGAGCCTGGCCGCGATGGACTGGCTCTGGGAGAGCGGGAACATCGACGTGCACACCTCCGTCCTCGTCCGCTGAACCCCGCCCGGCGCCGGGGTCGGGCACGCCCCGGCGCCGCCCGCCGACGGGACGGCACGGTGACCGCGTCCCGTAGGGCGGGGCCGACCGGAAGCCCGGTCGCCCCGTACCGGGGTGCTGCCGTCCCGCGTACGGCCTGTCGGCGCCGGACCGGGCGCGCCCGACCGCACCCGGCCGGTCGGCCGGCGTCCACCCGTGGCACCGCGGATGGCGGAGGCCGCGGCGGGGAAGGTGACGGGCAGCCGGGCGGAGGGCCCGCCCGGCGGTGAGAGAGGACCCCGTGCCCTTCCTGATCGCCACGGAGCCGGGCGACCCCGGACGACCGGACGAGGACTTCGCCGCCGCCACCGCGACCAGCGCCGTCCTGCTGGACGGGGCGACCGCCCCCGACGACGCCGACAACGGCTGCTCACACGGGGTCGCGTGGTACACCCGGCGGCTCGGCGCGCTCCTGCTGGCCGGGGCCGACGCGGGGGCGCCCCTCCGCGACGCCCTGGCCCGAGCGATAGCCGAGGCCTCCTCCCTGCACGCGGACACCTGCGACCTGGGCAACCGGGAGACACCGTCGGCGACGGTGGTGGTGGTGCGGGCGGGCGTCGGGGGGATGGAGTACCTGGTGCTGTCCGACTCCCTCCTGGTGGTGGAGGACGAGGGCGGAGGGGCGCGCGTGGTCGCCGACACCCGTTTCGACGGCCTGAGGGCCGAGCTGGCGCGCCGGGGTGCGGCATGGGACGCGATCCGCGCCCGCCGCAACGTCCCCGGAGGTTTCTGGACGGCGGGCGCGGACGTCCGGGCGGCCGATGAGGCACTCACCGGAACCCTTCCCGCGCGTTCTCTCGCGGCGATGACCGACGGCGCGAGCCGGGTGGCCGAGGTCTTCGGCGACCTGGATTGGGGACAGATTCTCACCCTGGTTTCGGACAAGGGTCCGCGCGCCCTGGTGGAGCGGGTCCGCGCGCTGGAGGCGGCCGACCCTCACCGGTCAGCGTTTCCGAGGGTCAAGGGCAGCGACGATGCCACGGTTCTGGCGTGGGTCCCGGAGAGCTAGTTTCGGACAGGTCTAAAATACTGATTCGGATCATCTGCTTTTCTGAAGGCCAAGATCATCGGTCTGGATTTCCCAGGTCGCGCCGCTTCTTCCATTTCCTGTCAATGCGGACGTTTCCCTAGGGGCGTCAGATGACATTTGATGCGTTGTGCACAAAAATTCCACAGTGGGTCGCATCGCGGTGTCCACGTCACAGGCCGAGGAGACCCACGCCTCTCCGGAACCCGGGCGACAGGCGCTTTCGCGTGTCGTGTTCATCCGGTAGATTTCCTGGTAACCGAACAGTCGGCGTTCCCTCCACAAGATCTCGGGACCGGCCTTCGGTGTTCTCTCAGACCCCCTGTTCGCGTATACGCCCACAGGCGTACCACGCACGGAAGAACTACATGACGCCGATTTCGACCGGTGAAAAGGAGACGATGTGAGTCCCACAAACATCCTTGAGCCCACCGGTCCCAACAGCGCCCTCGGCAGCACCACATGGCTGGACAGGGTCCTGTCCACCCCCAGCGCCACCGTCGAACGCCGCCTCCCCGTACGGGCGCACGTCGGCTACGAACAGCGCCCCAATCCGCTGGACGCCGAGACCCCCGCCGAGTTCCTGCTGACCATGCGCCGCTACCTCGTCTGGGCGGGCGACTGGTCCTACCTGGAGCTGGAGTACCTCTGCGGCGGTGCGGTCAAGAGATCCACCTTCCAACAGGCTCTCGAAGGCACCGAGCTGCCCAGATACGTGTTCCTCATGGCCTTCGTCACCGCCTGCGCGGGCACCGACGACGGTGAGCGCCAGCGCTGGTCCACCGCCTGGCAGCGGCTCCGCTCCGCCGGGTACTGACCCCCCAGGATCCGCCCCTCCGGATACGGCCGCCCCGGCTACTGTGGGCGCGTGTCCGAAACGTCCACGCCACTCGCGGCTGCCCACTGGCCCGGCGACTTCCGCCCCTACCAGCGCACCGCCCTGGACACCGTCGGCGCCCGCTGGGCGGAAGGGCGCCGACGCACCTGGATCGTTCTCCCGCCCGGTTCCGGCAAGACCCTCGTCGGACTCGAGGCCGCCCGCCGCCTCGGCCGCCGCACCGTCGTCCTCGTGCCCAACACCGCCATCCAGGGCCAGTGGACCGCCCACTGGGAGGCCTTCGACCGACCCGACGGATGCTCCGCCGGGCACGGTCGGGACCTCGCGGACGACGTCAACGTCCTCACCTACCAGTCCCTCGCCGTCTTCGACCCCGACGCGGAGACCGACGAGGAGGGGCGCACGACCGCCTCGCCCCGTGACCGCCTCCACGCCAACGGCCGGGCACTGGTCGACGCCCTGCACGGGGCAGGGCCGCTCACGGTGCTGCTCGACGAGTGCCACCACCTCCTCCAGGTCTGGGGGCGCCTGCTCGCGGAGATCCTCGACGAACTCCCCGACGCGCACGTCATCGGTCTGACCGGCACCCCCGCAGCGAGCCTCACCGGCACGGAGAAGGCACTGGTGGACCGCCTCTTCGGTGCACCCGTCACCGGAGCGTCCATCCCCGCCCTGGTCCGCGACGGTTACCTCGCGCCGTTCGCCGAACTCGCCTACGTCACCCGGCCCACCGACACCGAGCGCGGATACCTCGCCGAACAGGGCACCCGGTTCGCGGAGATCTGTACCGAACTGCTCACCCCGGGGTTCGCCGACACCGACTTCCTGCCCTGGGTGGACGCCCGTTTCGTGGACCGCTCCACCGACGACGGCGGCCGGCTCCCGTGGTCCCGGCTCGCCTCCGGCGAACCCGCCCTCACCGACGCCGTGCTGCGCCTGCACCACGCGGGACTCTGCGCCCTCCCCGACGGGGCCCGCCTCCTGGAGGAACACCGGCACCCGCCGCGCGCCGAGGACTGGACGGCGCTCATCGGCGACTACGCGCGGCACTGCCTCACCGGCTCCGGGCGCGACCGCGCCGCCCGCGAACGCCTCCGCTCAGCCCTCCCCTCCGTCGGCTACCACCTGACCCGGCACGGCGTCCGCACCGGCACCTCGCCCGTGGACCGGGTCCTGGCCCGCAGCGACGCCAAATCGCACGCCACCGTGGAGATCGTCGCCGCGGAGAGGGACGCGGTCGGCTCCCGGCTGCGCGCCCTCGTCCTGTGCGACCACGAGAGGGCCGGTGCCCGCGCACCCGTCTCCCTGCGCGGGGTCCTGGCCGACGACGCCGGCTCCGCATGGCTCCAGCTGTCCGTCCTCGCCGCCGACCCGCGCACCGCCGGGCTCGACCCGGTCCTGGTCACCGGGCGCACCGTCGCCATGGCGCCGCTGACCGCGGCGGCGTTCCTGGACTTCGCCCGCGCCGAGACCCCGGACACCGACCTGTCGGCCAGGGAGGCCGACGGCCTGCACGTGGTCGAAGGGGCCTGGTCCCCGCGCACCTGGGTCGGCGTGGTGACGCGTTTCTTCGAGTCGGGCGGATCACAGGTCCTGGTCGGCACCCGCGCGCTGCTCGGGGAGGGGTGGGACGCGCGGGGAGTGAACACCGTCGTGGACCTGACGACGGCGACCACGCCCACCGCCGTGGTGCAGAGCCGGGGGCGCGCACTGCGGCTGGACCCCTCCTGGCCGGAGAAGACCGCGCACACCTGGACGGTCGTGTGCGTCAGCCACGAGCACCCGCGCGGGGCCGCCGACTGGTCCCGGTTCGTGCGCAAACACCAGGGCTACCTGGGGGCCGCCGCCGACGGGGCCGTGATGAGCGGGGTCGCGCACGTCGACCCGGCCTTCTCCCCCTACGAACCCCCGGACGACCCCGGTGCGGTCAACACCCGGATGATCGCCCGTGCGGCCCGGCGCGACGAGACCCGGGAGCGATGGCGGATCGGTGAGCCCTACGAGGACGTCCTCCTGCCGACCCTGCGGGTCAGGGACCGGAGGGCGCCCGCCGTGCGGGGGGAGGACGTCGCCCTGCCCCCGCCGCCCGGCGCGCTGGCGGCCCCGGCCGGGGCGGTGCGCGCGGGGGAGGCTCCTGCGGGGGCCGGCGCCGCGGCCGTCACCGGGATGGTCCTGGCGGTGCTGTGCCTGCTCCTCGCCGTGGCCCTCCCGTGGCTGCTCGCCGCCGCCGCGCTGCTCGGCGCCGCCTCCTTCGCCGCGGTCCGCCACCGGCGGATCTCCGAGGCCGCGTCCCTCCTGCGGCGGGCGGCAGAACCGGTGGACACGACCCGGTACGCGTGCGCCGTGGCCGACACCCTGCACGCCACCGGCCGGGCGGCCGTCGGGGCGAAGGGGGTGCGTGCGCACGTGGACACCGACGGGGTGTACCGGTTCACGCTGACCGGCGCGGGGCCCGAGGCGGCCGAGGCGTTCGCCACCGCCCTGGACGAGGTGCTCGGTCCGCTGGTCGGAAGCCCGCTCCACCTGGTGCCCCGCTACGTGCTCCCCGTTCCCTCCGACACCGGGGTGGAACGCGCGCACGCCCGCGCCCAGCTGTCCGGCGACCCCGTCCCCAACACGGCGGTGTACCACGTGGTCCCGTCCCTGTTCGGCCGCAGCAGGAAGGGGGCGGAGGCCTTCGGCCGGGCCTGGAACACGTGGGTCTGCGCGGGATCGGTCGTCTCCACCCGGAGCGGTCCCGGCCGTGAGGTCCTCGCCGCCCACTTCGGCGGCGCGCCCACCGGGGTCTCCACCGGGCGGCGCATGGCCTGGGAGTAGCGGCCGGGGCCGGTCCGGACGGGCCGTCCCCGGGCCACCCGCTCCGGAGGGGATGGCCCGGGGCAGCGGCCACCCCGCAGGGGCCGACGCCCGCCGGGGGAGCAGCAGCATCAGCGCCGCGGCGTCGACCAGGAGAAACGCGACTCCGTCGGTGATGCCTTCATCCTCCCGACACCGTCCGTTCGGCCACTTCTCGCTCTCTCCTGGTTGGCTTCGGCGCGGGCGTGTCCGCGCCCTTCCCCCGAACCACCAGGAAGCACCATGCTCAAGACCATGGCGGCCACCGCGGCTCTCGCCGTCGCCCTGACCGGGGCGGCCGACCCCGTGCACGCGGGGGACCGCACCTCCGCCCGGGAAGGGGACGACGGCGTCGAACTGTCCGCGGTCGGCACCTACCACACGGACTCCTTCGACTCGGCTGCCGCGGAGATCGTCGCCCACGACCCGCGCACCCAGCGCCTGTTCGTGGTCAACGCCGAGGCCGCCACGGTGGAGGTGCTCGACATCTCGGACCCCGCCGCACCCGCCAAGCTCTTCGACCTGCGCGCACCCGGCATCGAGGCCGCGGACGGCTCCGTGGTCGAGGAGGGGGCGGTCGCCAACTCGGTGGCGGTCCACGACGGCGTCGTCGCCGTGGCCGTCGAGGCCGCCGACCGCACGGACGACGGCTGGGTGGTCTTCTTCGACACCGGGGGCAGGGCGCTGAACGCGGTCCGGGTCGGCGCACTCCCGGACATGGCGACCTTCACCCCCGACGGCCGCCTCCTCCTGGTCGCCAACGAGGGAGAGCCCGACGACGAGCACACCGTCGACCCGGAGGGGTCGGTGAGCGTGGTCCGGGTGAACCGCAGGCCCGCCGCCCTCACCCAGGACGACGTCCGCACCGCCGACTTCCGCGCCTGGGACGGGGACCGCGAACTCCACCCCGGCGTGCGGGTGTTCGGTCCGGACCTGTCCACCGGCGAGGCGGGCACCCCGGGCCGGGTGGCGCGCAACCTCGAACCCGAGTACATCGTCGCGGACACCTCGTACAGCGCCCACGTGGTCCTCCAGGAGGCCAACGCCTTCGCCGTCCTGGACCTGCGCACCGCCGAGTTCACCGACATCGTGCCCTTCGGCGCGAAGGACCACCTGGAGCCCGGCAACGAGCTGGACGCGTCCGACCGGGACGGCGGCGTCCGTATCGAGAACTGGCCGGTGTACGGCATGTACCAGCCCGACGGCTTCGACAGCTACCGGTGGCGCGGCCGGACCCTGCTGGTCACCGCCAACGAGGGCGACACCCGGGACCGGTCGGGCTACTCCGAGGAGACGAGGCTGGCCGACCTGGTCGAGGAGACCCCGCTGTGCGAGGACTCCCCGCGCCTGCGCGACTTCGTGGCCGACAACGACCTGGGCGTCACCTCCCTGCAGGGGCTCGCCGACGACGCTGCCCTGGGCCGGCTGACGGTCACCTCCGTCGAGGGGCTGCGCGCGGACGGCGCCTGCTACGAGGACGTGTACGCGTTCGGCGGCCGGTCCTTCTCGATCTGGACGGCGGACGGCGAGCAGCTCTTCGATTCCGGTTCCGACTTCGAGCGGATCACCGCCGAGGCCGACCCCGACCACTTCAACTCCAACCACACCGAGAACAGCTTCGAGACCCGCAGCGACGACAAGGGTCCCGAGCCCGAGGGCGTCGTGCTGGGCGAGGTGTCCGGGCGCACCTACGCGTTCGTCGGCCTGGAGCGCGTGGGCGGGGTGATGGTGTACGACGTCACCGACCCGCACGCCCCCTTCCACGTGCAGTACCTCAACAACCGGGACTTCTCCGCCGAGCCCGGAACCCGTGGGGCGGGCGACCTCGGCGCGGAGGGCCTGACCTTCATCGAGGGCGACGACTCGCCCGTCCAGGGGGTGCCCCTCCTGGCCGTGGCCAACGAGGTGTCCGGTTCGACCACCCTCTACCGGGTCGACCCGGTCTGAGGTCCCCGGGGGCCGGGGACGTTCCCGGCCCCCGGGGCGGTCGGGCCGTCTCCGCTCGGGGAGCCCGTCCCCGGGTCCCGCGCCCCGACGGCGCCTGTCGGCCTCCAGGCGACGGCTACGCGGTGAACTCCAGGCAGAAGGGGTGCCCGGCCGGATCCGCGTAGACGCGGAAGAGGTCGCCGGGATCCTCCTCCACACGCGCCAGCGGTGTGGCGCCGAGGGCGAGGACCCGCTCCTCCGCGGCCTCGATGTCGTCCACCGTGATGTCGAAGTGCATCTGCTGGGGGTGGTCCGGGTCCGGCCACGCGGGAGGACGGTGGTCCTGGACGCGCTGGAAGGCGAGCCGGGGTTGTCCCTCCCCGCCGCCGATGACCACCCACTGGTCGTCCCCGCCGGAGAGGGGAAGACCCAGGAGTTCGGAGTAGAACCCGGCGAGCGCGTCCGGGTCCGGACAGTCGATGGCGATGGTGCGCAGGTGTCCGATCATGGCCGCAGGATGCCACAGGTCCCCGGTGGCGGCCAGGGAATTCGGGCCCGTGCGCCGGAGGCCGCACCGCCCCGCGCCGCCACCGCCCGTTCCCGGGGCCGGGCGGCTCGGGGAGCTCCGCCGTACCGTCGCACGGCGCATCACCGGGGAGCCGTCCGCGGCGGGGATCCGGGGTCCCTCGCAGTGGAGAACGCATAGAGTGAGACCTGCGTCACTCCATGAGTTGGCGTTATCCGCGTCAGAATCCCGTTCCGACTCCGTCATGCAGGCGAGGCGCCGACCGGGAGCACCGGTCGTGTTCGGCGCCGGACCACCACACGGAGAAGGAACAGGAAGGCCACCATGGCTCGCAAGGACCGCGACCCCATCCCCGACGACCTGACACCCGAGGAGAGGCGGGCCGTCGAGCGCCAGGGCGAGCAGCTCGCCTGGGAGCGGAGCCAGGGCAGCGTTCCCGGTTTCGGCGAACACGGCGGTGGCTCGTCCAGGGGTGACGAGTAGGCCGTGTCCTGCGGGACCCGCGCGGTCCCGGAGGGGACCGTGCCGCCGTCGCGAGAACGGGGCGGGGTAGGAGTGTGGGGGGCCGCGGGGGCGGATGCGGCGGCGCACCGTCCCCGCCGGAGTCGCCGGCGCGCAGATCGCGCGGGGGCGGGACACTCCGCCGCACATCGGATGTGAGCCTTTGCACTCAGTGCTTCGTTGCACCAAGTGCACGCAGGTGTCTAGCGTGAGAACGTGAACGACCAGCACCCACAGCCATCACACGACCGGCGTGCGGCACTGAAGTCACGCCACCGCCGGGCCATCGTCGACGCCGCCGCCGAGCTGATGACCGAGAGCGGGGGAACCGGCTTCACCGTCGACCAGCTCGCCGAACGGGCCGACGTCTCCCGTCGGACCGTGTTCAACCACTTCAGGTCCCTGGACGACATCGTTCTCGAGGTGTTCGGCCAGATGCTGGAGGCGATCGTCGACAGCATCGAGGCCAACCTCACCGAGACGTCCGTCGACGGCCCGGGAACCATGTTCGCCGAGCTCGCCGCGGCGATCCGCAGCACCGACCTGCTCACGCCGATCACCCGGCTCAAGCACCTCCTCGGACAGGAGGGGCACGAGTTGGCCCCGAGCAGGGCGGCACTGTTCGAGCGGGCGATCAGCGACGTGAGCGTCCGCCTGGCGGCGACCATGACGCGCCGGCACCCCAGCGCCGACCCGCTCGTGGTCGACCTCATGTGCGGAGCGCTCATCAGCGGCGGCGCGGTCACGGTCCAGCACTGGGAGCAGACCACCGGAGGGGTCGACACCGAGGCCTCCCGCCAGGTGTGGGCCGAACTGCTGGAACGCCTGATCTCCGTCAACCGCGACGGCTACGGCTCGGTCGGCCCCGCCTCCTCCTGAGCGCACGACGCGCTTCCACCACCCATCTCCGTTTGGCAGAACAACACCCATGGCTGAATTTCTCTACAGACTCGGGCGCGCGTGCGCACACCGGGCCACCACCGCGATCGCGATCTGGCTGGCACTGCTCGTGGCCGCCGGCACCGCGTTCTTCCTCTTCTCGGGGGACCTGGAGGACAGCTTCTCCATCCCTGGGACGCCCACCGACGAGGTGGAGCAGCTCCTGTCGCAGGAGTTCTCCGGGATGGGCGGCGGTGCGGGCACCGTCGTCTACCAGACCGAGGACGGCTCGGCCTTCACCCAGGAGCAGCAGGACGCGATCGCCGAACGCGTCGAGGAGGCCGCGGAGGCCCCCCGCGTCGAGACGGCGATGAACCCCTTCGCCACCGAGGACCAGCGCGCCGACCAGCAGCAGGAGCTGGAGGAGGGCCGCGACGAGCTCGAGACCGGGCTGGCGGACCTCGAAGCCGGCCAGAACGAGCTCGACGAGGGCCGCGCCCAGGCCGAGGCCGCCGGACAGCTCGAGCAGGCCGAGGCCGGGCTCGACGCCGAACAGGTCGTCATCGACCAGAACCGCGAGGAGATCGAGGCGGGTCTGGAGGAGCTCGAACAGGGTGAGGCCCTGCTCGAGATGGCCTCCGGGATCCGCACGGTCTCCGAGGACGGCTCCACCGCCCTGGTCAACATCGCCTTCACCGACAGCCAGACGGAGATCTCCCAGGAGGTCCGCGACGCCGTCATGGCCGTCTTCGAGAGCGACCCCGTTCCCGGCACCACCGTCGACTTCGGCAACGACATGGCCATGGCCATGCCCAGCCTGGTCAGCACCGCCGAGATCATCGGCGTGATCGTGGCCGGCGTGGTCCTGGTGATCATGCTGGGCACCCTCGTGGGCGCCGGACTGCCGCTCCTGACGGCGCTGGTCGGCGTCGGTGTCGCCACCCTGATCGCGATGTCGCTGTCCGGGGTGCTGGAGATGGCGTCGGTGACGCCGATCCTCGGCCTGATGCTCGGTCTGGCCGTCGGCATCGACTACGCGCTGTTCATCATCAACCGCCACCGCCGCCAGCTCAAGCAGGGCTTCGAGGTCAGGGAGTCCATCGGCCTGGCCAACGGGACCGCGGGCAACGCCGTGGTCTTCGCGGGAACGACCGTACTCGTCGCGCTGCTGGGCCTGAACCTGACCGGGATCGGGTTCCTGGGCCTCATGGGCAGCGTGGGCGCCATCTCCATCGCCGTCGCCGTCTTCATCGCGATCACGCTCGTTCCGGCACTGCTGTCACTGCTCGGCACGCGGATCCTGTCGCGCCGTGAGCGCGGCCGTCTCACCGAGAAGGCCGACGCAGACGGGAAGGACGGGGACGGAGGCGCCTCCGAGCAGATCCGGCCGATGGCGACAGGCCGGGCGCTGCTCCAGGCCGCCGTCGCCGTGATCGCCCTGGGCGTCGTCGCCCTGCCCGCCCTGGACCTGCGGCTGGGCATGCCCGACGGGTCCTCGGAGCCCACCGACTCCACCCAGTACCGCGCCTACTCCGCCGTGGAGGAGAACTTCGGCGCGGGGCAGAACGGCACACTCCTGGTCGTGGCCGGCCTCACCGGCGGGCCGACCGAGGAGGCCGCCGAGGCGAACGCCCTGAACGAGCAGGGGCTGATCGCGGAGGAGCTCTACTCCCACGACGACGTGGCGGCGGTGGCCCCCATCGCGGTCTCCGACGACCACACCCTGGCCATCTTCCAGGTCGTGCCGGTGGAGGGCCCGGCCAGCGAGTCCACCGAGCAGCTCGTGCACACCTTCCGCGACCTGGAGCCGATCGACGGCACCGGTCATCTGGGGGTCGCGGGCATGGCCAGCGGCAACATCGACATCTCCGAGACACTGAGCGACTCCCTGCCGACCTACCTCACCGTGGTCGTGGGCCTGTCCCTCGTGATCCTGCTGCTGGTGTTCCGCTCGATCTTCGTGCCGGTCGTCGCCACGCTCGGGTTCGTCCTGTCCTACTTCGCCGCGCTGGGCGGCGTGGTCGCCGTCTACCAGTGGGGGTGGCTGGGCGGCCTCTTCGGGATCGAGAACACCGGGCCGGTGCTGAACTTCCTGCCCACGCTCCTGGCAGGAATCCTGTTCGGCCTGGCGATGGACTACATGCTCTTCATCGGTACGGGCATGCGCGAGGCCTACGTGCACGGGGACCCCGCCCGGATCGCCGTGGTGCGCGGGTTCCATGCCGGTCGTGCGGTGGTCACCGCCGCGGCGATCATCATGATCTCGGTGTTCGGAGGGTTCGTCTTCTCCCACAGCGTCATGATCAGCTCGATCGGTTTCGCGCTCGCCTTCGGTGTGCTCATCGACGCCTTCGTCGTGCGCATGGCGCTGATCCCGGCGCTCATGCACCTGGCGGGGAACGCGGCCTGGTGGCTGCCCAAGTGGCTCGACCGGATCCTGCCCGACATCGACGTGGAGGGCGCAGCCCTGGAGAACCGCCGGCCGCGTGAGCGGGCGGTCGCCACGGGCGAGGACACCGGCGCCGCCGCGGACACGCCCTCCTCCGAGGAGGACGCGGACGAGGTGGCCTCCCGGCAACGCTGAGGCACGCGCTTCGTCAGGGCCCGGGGGTACCGCCCCCGGGCCCTCATCGTGTCCAGGGTCGGGACCGCCGGGGTCGACGGCCGAGCGCGGCCCGGGCGCGTTGAAGGAGACGTGCGGCACCCGGGCTCTAAGCTGGGAAGACTGTGCGTTCAACCGGAACACTGGGGGCTCGATGGGGTTCACGGACACCAGGATCGACCACTACGTGGACAAGGCGGTCGCGGCCGAGGAGAGGGGAGACCTGGAGAGTGCCCGGTTCTTCGCCTCCCTCGCGAACGCGAAGGCCCTGGCCGACATCTCGCATGCCCTGCACGGCCTGAACCTGGAGCCGATCGGACGGTTCACCGACGGCCAGACCAACGACTAGTACCGACGGCGAAGGCCCCGACCGGTGTGCTCGGGGCCTTCGCCGTCGTCGCGGGCACGCAGGCCGAGCGGCGGCGAGCCCGGTCACGCGCACCTGAGGTGCGACGCGGCTCCGGCTCTTCGGCGGCCCCGCACACAGGAGAGCGCCCGGCCCGTGGTCAAGCAGGTCGGGCGCGGGGTTGTGGGGGCACAAGAAAGTGCCCTCGACCGCTTTCGCAGGTCAAGGGCGCTTTCTCCACTGTCTCATGGTGGTGCACTCGGGAGGACTCGAACCCCCAACCTTCTGATCCGTAGTCAGATGCTCTATCCGTTGAGCTACGAGTGCAGGCTGTTCAGTTGTGTGTCGCCCGGTTGACCGTGTCTCCCTGGCGACGTCTCCGACTCTATCACGGTGCTGGAGTGGCTTCGTGCCATCTGTTCATGTGACGCGGGCCATGGGAGACATCGACCGGGTAGGGCCCGGAACACGTTCCGGGGGCCGCATGTCATGTCCGGGACCCGGACACGGACTCCTGTAGCCGCTGCCCCGCCGAGAGTGCCCTGTCGACCAGTTCGTCCCGCACCTGCCGGGCCGCCCGCGCGTCCAGGCCCTCCCGCTGGAGGACGTCCATCTCCCCGCCGTCGACCGAGGTCCGGGCCAGGAGACCGGTGATGCGGCGCTCCCGCTCCCCGATGTGTTGGACCTGTTCCCACTCCCAGTGCGCGATGCTGGCCGCCTCGACCTCGCGGCCGTAGGCCCCGATGCTCTCGGACCGCGCCGTCAACGCTTCGAAGGCGGCCTCCTGGGCGTCGAACTGCGCGCGCAGGGCGTTGGTGACCCGCTCGGACGTCGCCCGCTTCAACTGCTTCCAGTAGTCGCTGCGCAGTGCCTCGTACTCCCGCGCGGCTTGGGCGATCTCCCATTCCTGGGAGCGAAGCACCCCGAGGGACTGGCGGCCGTCGAAGGAGTCGCCCAGCAGTCCGTCCGCCTCCACCACCCGGTCGATCGTCCACTGCACGCGTTGGAGCACGGGGGTCGCCCGCTCCCCGAAGTCCTGGGGAACGAGGTAGCGGTGGGCGTTGGCCAGGGCCAGCCGGTCACCGCGCGGCCAGCGCCATCCGACCCACAGCGCGGCGGCCGCGCCCGCGGCGAACACGATCAAAGAGAGGACGGAGGACAAGATGACGAAGAGGGGGATCGGAAGCCAGGACAGGACGAGGGCCCAGTGGCGCCACGGCAGGTCCGCCAGCCACGGCGGCGGGCGCAGGTCCCCGGGGACCCTGCGGAACGCGATGGTCCCGCCGACGCCCAGGGCGCCCCCCGCCAGTACGAGCATGGCGAGGTGAACGTCCAGGGAGACCGGGGCGAACAGGAGCACCATCAGCGCCAGGCACAGTTCGGCGACCAGGACTCCGCCGATGAACCACAGGGCGTGGCCGACGGTCAGCCGCTGAGGGGCCACCCCCGCCCCGCGCAACAGGGAGGGGGCGCGCTCCAACCGGCGGACGACGCCGGGCGAGAGCGCGGGATCGAACACGGTGCGCAGGACGGACGCGGCGGGACCCTCGCCGGACTCCCCGCCGGATCCCCTGCCCCGTCCCTTGCCAGCCCTGCCGGAACCCTTGCCGGACCTTCCGGTGTTCGATCGCTCGAACACCTCGGCCGACTTCCTGGCGGACTTCTTCTTGGTGTTCACCCTGTGGGGGCTCTTCTCGTCTGGGCGTGCGCAGCGTCTGGGCCCGCACAGCGTGTGGGTATGCAAGCAGATTATGCCGCCGCCGCACCGGGGTCCACAGGCGTCACGCGCCCCGGCGGGGGGCCCCCCTGGGCCGCCCGCCGGTCGTCTCCCGGTCCGGGGTCGCGCGCACCCGCGCGGCCCCGGACCGGTGGGTCAGGAGGAGACCGCCTCCTCGACGGAGGTGGCCCACAGGGACACGGCGGTGTCGACCTGGTCGCCGTTGACGACCAGCGGCGGGATCATCCGCACCACGTTGCCCGCGGGACCGCAGGTCAGCAGGAGGAGGCCGTTCCGCGCCGCCGCCTGCTGGGCGCTCAGCGCCGTGGCGGCGTCGGGGGAACCGTCGGGAGCGGTGAACTCGTTGGCGAGCATCAGCCCCCGGCCGCGCACGTCGCCGATCACCGGGTTGGCCTCGGCCACCTTCTCCAGCCCCTGGCGCAGCCGCTCGCCCATCCGCGCGGAGTTCTCCACCAGGCCCTCCTCCTGGATCACGTCCAGGGTGGCCAGGGCGGCGGCGCAGGACACCGCGTTGCCGCCGTAGGTGCCGCCCTGGGAGCCGGGCCACGCCCGGTCCATGATCGAGGCCGGCGCCGCGATGGCCGACAGCGGGAACCCGCTGGCCAGCCCCTTGGCGGTGATGACGATGTCGGGCCGGATGCCCGAGGGCTCGTGCCCCCAGAACGTTCCGGTGCGCCCGAACCCGGTCTGCACCTCGTCGGCGACCAGCAGGAACCCGTGCCGGTCGGCGCGCTCGCGCAGCCCCTGGAGGAACGCGTCCGGCACGGGCACGTAGCCGCCCTCGCCGAGCACGGGCTCGATGAACACCGCCGCCGTGTCCTGCGGGGAGGTCACCGTGGCGAACAGGTAGTCCAGCTCGCGCAGGGCGTAGGAGACCGCGTCGGCCTCCGACAGGCCCAGGCGGTAGGCGTACGGGAACGGGGAGACCACCACGCCGGGCACGAGCGGGCCGATGCCGGCGCGGATCTTGACCCCGGAGGTGGTGAGGGAGGCGGCGCCCATGGTGCGCCCGTGGAACGACCCCTGGAACACGATCGCGTTCTGTCGCCCGGTCGCCTGACGGGCCAGCCGCAGCGCCGCCTCCACGGCCTCGCTGCCGGAGTTCACGTAGAACAGCCGGTCCACGCCCTCGGGCAGTACCTCGCCGAGCCGCTCGGTGAGTCGCAGCAGGGGGCGGTGCATCACGGTGGTGTACTGGCCGTGGATGAGGGTCGCCACCTGTTCCTGCGCGGCGGCCACGACCCGGGGGTGGCAGTGCCCGGTGCTGGTCACACCGATGCCCGCGGTGAAGTCGAGAAAGCGGCGGTCGTCCTCGTCGTAGATGTAGACACCCTCGCCTCGTGCTGCGACGACAGGTGTCGCCTGCTTGAGGACCGGGGAGAGCTCCGCCATGCGTGGCCTCGATTCCGTGATTCGGATTCCGTAGGATTGTTGACAATCGACACCGCTATGGAAACATCCGTGCAGTGGCGGTGTCCAGTGGGCGCACGTCGGGCAGTTCTGACCACAGGCCCACCGGAACGGGTGGGCCCGTCGACCGGGGAGTAGTGAACATGTCGGACCAGGAATCACGGGTCGTCGCGCAGGTGGACAAGAGGCTCTTCGTCGGAGGAGCGTGGCGTGACGCGGACGCCGGGGCCACCTTCGAGGTGGAGGACCCCTCGACCCGCAAGGCGCTCTGCGAGGTCGCGGACGCGGGGAAGGAGGACGCCCTCGCCGCGCTCGACGCGGCCCACCGCGTCCAGCCCTCGTGGGCGCGGACCGCGCCGAGGGAGCGCAGCGAGATCCTGTACAGGAGCTACCAGCTCCTCATGGAGCGCCAGGAGGACCTCGCCGTCCTGATGACCCTGGAGATGGGCAAGCCGCTGGCCGAGGCCAAGGGGGAGATCGCCTACGCCGCGGAGTTCTTCCGCTGGTTCGCCGAGGAGGCCGTCCGCATCGAGGGCGGGTTCTCCACGTCGCCGGACGGCAAGGCGCGCTTCCTCATCATGCGGCAGCCGGTCGGCCCGTGCATGCTCATCACGCCCTGGAACTTCCCCATGGCGATGGGCACGCGCAAGATCGGACCCGCCATCGCCGCCGGGTGCACGATGATCCTCAAGCCCGCCCACCAGACACCCCTGTCCGCCCTCGCCCTCGCGGGCATCCTGGCCGAGGCCGGGCTGCCGGAGGGCGTCCTCAGCGTCCTCCCCACCACGGACCCGGGAGCGGTCACCGAGCCGCTGCTGAGCGACGGCCGCATCCGCAAGCTCTCCTTCACCGGTTCGACCGCCGTGGGCAGGAGGCTCCTGGAGCAGAGCGCGGGACAGGTCCTGCGGACGTCCATGGAGCTGGGCGGGAACGCGCCCTTCCTGGTGTTCGACGACGCCGACCTGGACGCGGCCGTCGAGGGGGCGATGCTCGCCAAGATGCGCAACATCGGCGAGGCCTGCACCGCCGCCAACCGGATCTACGCCCAGTCGGGGATCGCCGGGGAGTTCTCCGAGCGCCTCAGCGCCCGTATGGGCGCGCTGCGCATGGGGCGCGGGCTGGACGACGGTGTGACCGTGGGTCCGCTCATCGACGACAAGGCCCGCGACAAGGTGCAGCGCCTGGTGGACGACGCCGTCGGCCGCGGCGCGCGCGTGCTGGTCGGCGGCGGTCCCGGAGACGGTCCCGGCCACTTCTACCAGCCGACCGTGCTCGCGGACGTCCCCTTCGCCAGCGAGCTGTCCACCACCGAGATCTTCGGTCCGGTGGCCCCGGTCCTCACCTTCGAGACCGAGGAGGAGGCGGTCCGGGCCGCCAACGACACCGAGTTCGGTCTGGTCAGCTACCTCTACACCCGTGACCTCAACCGGGCGCTGCGGGTGAGCGAGGCGCTGGAGGCGGGCATGGTCGGCCTCAACCAGGGCGTGGTCTCCAACCCGGCCGCACCGTTCGGCGGGGTCAAGCACTCCGGCCTGGGCCGCGAGGGCGGCCGGGTCGGCATCGACGAGTTCCTGGACACGAAGTACGTCGGTATCGGCGGTCTGTGACCGGCCGGGGCCCCGTGCGCCCGTGCAAGGGCACGGGGCTCCACTCCGCCGCGGGTGACGAGCCCGTTCTCCGGGCACTCGCCGCTCTCCGGCCCCCGGGCGCCGAGGCGGTGGCGCCGACAGGGCGCGGACGGGTGTCCGCTGGGTGCCGGAGGTGACCGGACCGCCGCCCTCCGGACACACGCGAACGGCCGCAGACCGGTCGGCGCAGTTCCTAGGCGCCGGCCCCCGGGGCGGCCTCGGGCGGGATCTCCTGCGTCCGGATGCCGTCATGGATGCGCTGGACAGTGTCCACCATGTGCGACCTGATCAGCGTGAGCAGCCGCTCCTCGGCGCCGTCGGCGATGGCGTCGAGGATGCGCTGGTGCTCCTCCAGGAGCTCGCCCGGCTCGGGGTAGACGTGCTGCATCACCGTCAGGCACATGCGGGTCTCCACCAGCAGGGTCTGCGACATGCGCTCCAGGCGGCTGTTGCCCGCGCAGCTCACCAGGGTCTGGTGGAACGCCTGGTCCGCGTCGCTCATCGCGTTCCGGTCGCCGCCCGCGGCGGCCCGGGCGAGCCGTTCCACGGCCGGGGTGAGGCGGGCGACCGCCTCACCCCGGTTGCCCCGCATGATCAGCTCGCACGCGGTCCGCTCGACCGCCAGCCTGGCCACGTAGACATCCCGGACGTCGGCCTGGGTGAGCTCCCGCACGAACAGGCCCCTGTGCCGTTCGCTGCGCAGCAGCCCCTCCTGGACGAGCCGCTGCATCGCCTCGCGCAGAGGGCCGCGGCTCACACCCAGCTGCCCGGCCAGCTCCGCCTCGCCGAGCTGGTCGCCCGGGGCGAGCGAGCCGTACATGATCGCGGACCGCAGCTGGTCGGCGATCAGCTCGGCGGTGGAGCGACGGGGTACGGGGCTGAGTTGGCCAGGGGCGGGCATGGGCCGCCTTCCTCTCACATTCGGGACACGGGGGACGTTGTCGGGCGACGACGTCGAGGCTAACGGTCCGGCAGGACGCTCCTGACCGCTGCCGCACCCGACCTGAACAGGGTGCCGGGCCCGCTCGGCCGCACGGTCGCGGCCCCGGCGAGCCGGAGCCCCTCCCACACGCTCACCTGGTTGGCGGTGAGCACGGTCTTGCCGAGCAGCGCCTCCATGGGCTCGATGAGGTGGGCGCTGTGGAGGGCGGTGTCCGGCACCAGGACGGCCTCGGCGCGTGCGTGGTCGTTGGAGATCACGAAGTCCAGGGCGTCGTCCGGGTCCAGGTGGCCGACCTCCGCCGCGGTCGCGATGCCGTGGCTCGCCAGGGAGAGCACCGTCACCCCGGCGTCCGTGAGGAACTCCACGAACCGCTGGGCGACGTCGTCGGGATAGGTGGCGGCGATCGCCACCCTGGAGATCCGCAGCTGGCTCAGGGCGTGCACGAACGCGAAGGAGGTGCTCGACGACGGCGCCCCGGCGGCCTGGCGGACGCCCTCGACCTGCTTGCGGGCGCCCTCCCAGCCGTACACGAAGCTTCCGCTGGTGCACGCCCACACCGCCGCGTCCACCTCCATCGCGGCGAGTTCCTGGGCGCCCTTGGCGAGCACGTCGTCGCTGCCGACGTCCAGCAGGGCGTCCACGCGGTGCGCGTCCTCGCGCATGAGGGTGTGCACCAGCGGCAGTTCGACGTCCCCTCCGAGGAGGTCCTCGAAGGCCTTGTAGTCGTCCTCGGCGCTGAATCCTGGATAGAGGAATCCGACGCGGGTCATGGGCTCTCCTTACTGTCTCCGGGCCGGGTCACGCGGCGCTCGGCGCGGCCACGTCGATCAGGCGCTGCCCGTGGGCCACGGCCTGCCGGTTCGCGGCCTTCATCACCGCCCACATGGTCACCTGGTTGGCGGCGATCACCGGTTTGCCGAGCTCGCGTTCGAGCGGCGCGATGATGTCGTAGGTGAGCACGTTGGTGCAGCTGATGAAGACCGCCTGGGCGTCGGGGCGGTCCACGGCGTGCACCGCCTGGGACACCTCCCCGTAGGTGACCCTCCAGATGTGGCTGAGCAGCCCCAGGCCCACGCTGGAGGTCACTCCGATCTCGTGCTCGGCGAGGTAGGCCAGGAGCCGGTCGGTCACGCTGTCCACGTACGGCGTCACGACCGCGATCCGGTCGACGTCGAGCGCGTCGAGGGCCTGGATGAGGGCTCCGGAGGTGGTGACGGCGGCGGGTGCGCCGGCGTCCACCATCGTCTGGTGGAGGCGCCGCTGCCCCTCCGCTCCGTGGACGAAGCTCCCGGAGGCGCAGGCGTAACCGATGGCCAGCGGTTCGGGGGCGAGCAGGGCCCGGACGGCCGGGTCGACGTGTTCTTCGCGGGACAGGGCGGCGGCCTGGTCGACCGTCACCGGTACGTGGACGTACGGCAGCCGTGTGACGTGCAGTGAGACGTCGTCCGGCGTCCACCGCCACAGTTCGCGGTCGAGCGCGAAGTCGTAGGGCGCGATGACGCCGACCCCCGACTGCCATGGCGTCTGCGTGGTCGCGGCCAGTTCGACGACTCCGTGCTCTGCGCCGGTGCCGTTCGTGTGGTTCCCCTCGGTACGCATCGGTCACTCACCTCCCGGAGATGTGTTGTGGTGTCTTCTCGGATGTGCGGGATGTGCCGGTGTGCGGGGGCCGGGAGGCCCCTTCGGGCCGCTCAGCGTTCCAGTCGCTCGTACAGGAGGCGTTCGCCGACGCTTCCGGATCGCCAGACGTCGTTGCAGGCCTCGGCCATGGCGGGCAGGTTCTCGACGACGGTGGCGAACACGTTGCCGGGCACCCAGCCGACGTCGCCGTTGAGCAGCAGGTTGTTGCGCCCGTAGAACAGCGCGAGGTCGATGACGCCCGGCAGGTCGTGGATCCCCTTGTCCTCCTTGAAGGCGCGGTCGAGCATGCCGCCGTCGAAGGAGAAGTAGACGATGTCGCCGGGGATCGGCGTGACGGTGGGGTTCTCCTGGCCCGGCTCGACCTCGGCGAACCTCGGCACCATCGTGTAGACCTCGTTGCGCGCGTACTTGGCGTGCTGGACGGCGTCTCCCTGCGGAAGGGCGTTCCACACGGCCTCACAGGTGCGCGGCGCGTCCTTGTCGAGGAGTTCGGCCACACAGGAGACCCCGCGAGCGGGCAGGGTGACGGTCATGTACCTGGGCAATGTGTAGTCCCTTCGACGTCGGCGTTGGCTGGCTGGGACGTGCTGGACAACTCGCACAACAGGACTGTTGATTGTCGACAATCTTATGATCAACACATGGGATGCGGCAATAGAGACGGTCGGTGCGGGTGTTCACGACTGGTGGGATGTGGTGCGAGAGGGGTCGGTATCCGGCGGGAACGGCTGCTTTGTGGATTGTTGACAATCCCATGTCGGCTCCCTAGCGTTTCCCGTGCAGGGCGATCCTCCCCACCGCACACGACCTCTCTGAACACCCGCCGCCGACCGGAGAGCGCACGCCCGTGAACACTTCCACCCCTTCCGCGCCCCACCGACCGAGACTCCTCGTGCTGCACGGGGACGTCCTGCCGCCCGGACACGCGCGGCTCGACGACGACCCGCGTCTGGGCGAGGTCGTCTACGCCACCGCCGGGGAACTCCCCGCCAAGCTGCCCGGGACGCGGGCACTGCTGGTGTGGGACCTGTTCACGGAGGCCCTCGCCTCCGCCTGGCCCAAGGCCGACTCCCTGGAGTGGGTCCACGCCGCCACCACGGGCGTGGACAACCTGATGTTCCCCGGCCTGGTCGACAGCGGCGTCGTGGTCACGAACTCGCGCGGCATCTTCGACGAGCCCATCGCCGAGTACGTGCTCGGCCAGGTGATCGCGTTCGCCAAGGACTTCCACCGGACCTGGGACCACCAGCGCGAGCACCGCTGGGAGCACCGTGAGACCGAGCGGGTGTCCGGCAAGCGCGTCCTCGTGGTCGGCACCGGGCCGATCGGCCGCCACATCGCTCGCAAGCTCGCCGCGGTCGGCATGCAGGTGCGCGGCTCCGGCAGCCGCGCCCGCGACGGCGACCCCGACTTCGGCGCCGTGGTCGAGTCCAGCCTGGCCGAACGCGGCGCCGACGGCGGTCCGACCCTGCTGGGCGAACTGCCCCGGGCCGACTACGTGGTGGTCGCGGCGCCGCTCACCGACGCCACGCGGGGCCTGGTCGACCGGCGCTTCCTGGAGCTGATGAAGCCCACGGCGCGCCTGCTCAACGTGGCGCGCGGTCCCATCGTGGACGAGTCCGACCTGGCCGTCGCCCTCGACACCGGGGTCATCGCCGGAGCGGCGCTGGACGTGTTCCGGGGCGAACCCCTCAAGGCGGTCTCCCCCCTCTGGGGCCTGGCCGGCTCGGTCGTCTCGCCGCACATGTCCGGTGACGTCGTCGGCTGGCGCGACGACCTCATGGAGCTGTTCCTGGACAACCTCGACCGGTACCTCGACGGGCGCGATCCGCTCAACGTCGTCGACAAGAGCCGCGGCTACGTGCCCGGCTGACCCCTGCATGTGGTGTGACTTGGGAGGCTGAAGTGACGATCCGTTCCGACCGGGCCGGGACCGACGACGCGAGAGCGGACGCCGGAGCACCCGGGGGAGCGCCCGTGGGCGGCACCCCGGCCCCGGGTGCCTCCGGGCCGACCGCCGGGGCCGGCGGGGCGCCGAGCCCGGCCGACCTGTCCGCCGAGCAGCTCCTCGCGGCCTACGCCTCCGGCGAGCTGTCCCCGGTGGAGGCCGTGGACGCCGTCCTGGAGCGCATCGATCGGGACAACCCCGCACTCAACGCCTTCTGCCTCGTCCGGCCGGAGGAGGCGCGCGAGGCGGCCGGGGCGTCCGCCGAGCGGTGGCGGCGCGGCGAACCCCGCGGGGCCCTGGACGGCGTGCCGACGTCGGTCAAGGACATCCACCTCACCCGGGGATGGCCCACGCTCAAGGGGTCGGTCACCACCGCGCAGGAGGGCCCGTGGGAGGAGGACTCCCCGGTGGTCGCGCGCCTGCGCGAGAACGGCGCCGTGTTCGTCGGCAAGACGACCACCCCCGAGCTCGCCTGGAAGGGCGTCACCGACGGCCCGCTCACCGGGGTCACCCGCAACCCGTGGGACCTGTCCACCACCCCGGGCGGCTCCAGCGGCGGCTCGGCCGCCGCCGTCGCGGCGGGGATGGCCCCCCTGGCCACGGGGACCGACGGCGGCGGTTCGATCCGCATCCCGGCGAGCTTCAGCGGGATCTGCGGCATCAAGCCGACCTGGGGCCTGGTGCCCCACTACCCGGCCAGCCCGTTCGGCTCGCTCGCCCACACCGGCCCGATGGCCCGCACCGTGGGTGACACGGCCCTGATGCTGGAGGTCATGACCGGCTTCGACCCGCGCGACTGGATGGCGCTGCCGACCCCGGCGCCGGGCCTGGGCGACGTACGGCGCAGCACCGACGCCGAGGACCTGGTCCGGGGCGTGAGGATCGCCTACAGCCCCACGCTGGGCGGACTGGACGTGGACCCCGAGGTGGCGCGGGCGGTCGCCGACGCGGTCGCCGTGTTCGAGTCGCTGGGCGCGCGGGTGGAGGAGGTCGACCCCGGCCTGCCCGAGTCCCGTGACGAGTTCCACGTGCTCTGGTACTCGGGGGCGGCGAAGGCCACGGAGAAGCTCACCGACAGGCAGCGCGACCTCCTCGACCCCGGGCTGCGGAGCATCATCGAGGAGGGACTGACCTACTCGGCGCAGGACTACCTCACCGCCATGGCGCTGCGCATGGAGATGGGCGCGCGGATGGGGCGCTTCCACACCGCCTACGACCTCCTGCTCACCCCGACCATGCCGATCGCGGCGTTCGAGGCGGGCCTCGAGTCGCCGCCGCACCTGGCGGGGGAGAGGTGGACGTCCTGGGCGGGGTTCAGCTACCCGTTCAACATGACCCAGCAGCCCGCCGCGAGCGTGCCCTGCGGGTTCACGGGGGGAGGGCTGCCGGTGGGGCTCCAGGTGGTCGGACCGCGCCATTCCGACGCCCTCGTGCTGGCCGCCTGTCGCGCGTTCGAGATCGCCCGGCCCTGGGCCGACCGGAGGCCGTGATCGCGGTGCCCGGTCCCGGGCTTCGGCCCCGGGACCGGGCACCACGGTGTCGAACGTGTTGTCACTTCCCCCTGGTCGCATTCACACCAGGTTTGATCAGGTACTTTGCCCCATAAGCGAGGGGAAATATCCCTTTCCAGGACCTTTGTCCGGGGAGTTCAGTGCCTAAGGGCCCGCGCGCGGTCCCCCTCACGTATTACCGTCTTCCTCGGAGCGGTGTCCGATACGCAGTGGCGCAGGGATGAGGATGAGTCGATGACGGGCGGTGGAACCGAGGGTGTCCGGAAGCGGATCAGGGTGTTCCTGGTGGACGATCACGAGGTGGTCCGCCGCGGCGTGGCCGCCCTGCTGGAGACCGAGGACGACATGACCGTCGTCGGCGAGGCCGGCACCGCCGAGCAGGCCCTGTCGCGCATACCGGTGGTCGTGCCCGACGTCGCCGTCCTCGACGTGCGGCTGCCCGGTGGATCGGGCGTGCAGGTGTGCCGGGAGATCCGGTCGGACCACCCCGAGATCGCCTGCCTCATGCTGACGTCGTTCGCCGACGAGGACGCCCTGTACGACGCGGTCATGGCCGGAGCGGCGGGATACGTCCTCAAGCAGATCCACGGAGCCGACCTGGTCGGCGCCGTGCGCACCGTCGCCTCCGGCGGATCGCTGCTGGACTCCGGCAGCACCGGCGCGATGCTGGAACGGCTGCGCGGGGCCCAGGCGGAGCCGGACCCGCTGGCCGAACTGACCCCGCAGGAGCGGCAGATCCTCGACCTCATCGGCGAGGGCATGACCAACCGGCAGATCGGCGAGCGGCTGTACCTCGCGGAGAAGACCGTCAAGAACTACGTGTCCGCCCTGCTCTCCAAGCTCGACCTGAAGCGCCGCACCCAGGCCGCCGTCCTCGTCGCCGAGCTGCGGGTACGCCGCTACTAGACCGTGTTCCCGCATCCGGGCCCGCGTCCGCCGGGATTCCTCCCGCCGCGGCTCCGCGCACGTGAGGCACGGCCGGCCCGGACGCCGCACACCGTCCTGCGGGAGATCTCCCGCACGGCCGCACGCCGACCCGCACACCTTCCGGAAGACACCCCCGGGCCGTGACCGCGGGCCCCGGTCCGCGCCGGTGCACCCGGCGCCCGCGACGCGGGCGCGCCCCGTGGACCCGGACGGTCAGAACGCGTCCGGCGGGGGCACCGCGCCGGCGGGAACCGGGACCCTCCACACCAGCACGGTCCCCCCGGACTCGCCGCGCGCCGCCGTGAACCCGCCGCCCAGGACCTGCGCCCTCTGGTCCAGGTTGCGCAGCCCGCTGCGCCGTCCCTCCGGGGGCAGGCCGACGCCGTTGTCCGTCAGCATCAGGGTGAGCGTGTTGGTGCCCTCCGTGTCCGCGGTCTCCTCCACCGCCACCGACACGTGCACCTCCGTCGCGCCCGCGTGCCGGGCCACGTTGGTCAGACCCTCGCCGAGCACGGCGAGCAGGTGCTCCCCGACGTCGTCCGGCACGGACGCGTCGATCGGCCCGTCCAGGCTCACTCCCGGATGGCATCCCAGGCTGTGCGCGGTGTTCTCCGCGAGTCTCAGGATGCGTCCGCGCAGGGACGTGTCCCGGCGGCTCGGCGGATTCTGCAACGCGAAGATCGTCGAACGGATCTCCCGGATGGTGCCGTCCAGTTCGTCTATGGTGCGCCGCACCCTCTCCTCCACCTCGGGGGAGGCGATGAGCCTCATCGTGCTCATCAGCGTCATCGCCGACGCGAACAGGCGCTGGATCACCACGTCGTGCAGGTCCTTGGCGATCCGGTCGCGCTCCTCCAGCACCACCAGGCGCTCGGTGTCCGTCCGCGCCTCGGCGAGTTCGAGGGCCACCCCCGCCTGGACCGAGAACGAGTGCAGCATGCGGCGTATGGTCGCGGTGAACGGCGCGCGGTCGGACAGCTTGCCCAGGAGCAGCACCCCGCGCGTGTTCCCGGGGGTGCCCAGCGGCACCAGCAGTCCCGGGCCGTAGCCGCGGTGGGTGAGCATCGGGCAGCTCTCCTCGCCCAGGTCGGGGATGATCCTGGCCTCCCCGGACTCGTAGACCGCCCCGCACGCGGAGTCGTGGATCTCGACGGGCGTCCCCAGGATCTCCTGCGCGATGGGACCGTCCGCGATCTCCGCGAACAGGTGGCCGCGGGCGCGGGGGTCGGGCAGCAGCACCACGGCGGTGTCCGCCCCGCCGATCTCCCGGGCCTGTGCCGCCAGGTGGGCGAGGACCTCGTCGGTGTCGGCGCCCGAGAGCAGACGTGTGGTGATCTCGGTGGAGGCGGCCAGCCACCGCTCGCGCAGCCGCGCCTCCTCGTACAGGCGGGCGTTCTCGATCGCGACCCCGGCCGCCGTGGCCAGGGCGGAGACCATCGCCTCGTCCTCCTCGTCGAACTCACCGCCGTTGGCCTTCTCGGTGAGGTAGAGGTTGCCGAACACCTCGTCCCGCACCTGGATGGGCACACCCAGGAAGGTCGCCATCTGCGGGTGCCCCTCGGGGAATCCGCCGAACTCGGGGTGCTCGCGCAGGTCCGCGAGGCGCAGCGCGTTGCGCGCGTGCAGAGGGGCGCCCAGGACGCCGCGTCCGTGCGGGAAACGGTTGATCCGCTCGGCCTGCTCCTTGCTGATGCCGACGGGGATGAACTCGCTGAAACCGCCCTCCTCGTCGACCACGCCCAGACCGGCGTACCGGGCTCCGGCGAGCTGCGCGGCGGCCTCGGTGAGCCGTCGCAGGACGGTCGCCAGGTCCAGGTCCCCGCCGATGGCGAGCACCGCCTGGAGCAGTGAGTGCACCCGGCCCTGGGCGGACATGCGGGAGTCCAGCGAGTGCACCTCGGTCAGCAGGTCGTCCAGGCCTCTGGCGGACAGGGGGTGGCTCTGGGGGATCTCGGTCATGTGTTCGTCAACCTCCGCAGAGCCGGTCGGACGGTCTCTGTTGGCAATGCGCGCTTTTCCTCGGGTGTTATGTGTGAATTGTCGTTGGTTTTTCCCCGGTTTGCCACATCTGGCTGATCAGAAGCCTGTTCGGGAAGGCGGGAATTCCTGTGGATTCGAGGCTCCGGTCGTGTAATTCATGCTAACGTCGCGATCAGTCGACGCACGAAGGTCTTCCCGACCTCGCGTCAGACGGCCCGGACCGTGCCACCCCCGGCACCGCTCCCGGCACCGGCCCGCCCTCGCGCGTCGGCCCCGCGTCCCACGGTGGAAGGAACCCCCGGTGAACGGAACCCACGGCTTCACGAGCGCCTCCGGCGCCCGTACCGCCGTGCTTCCCTCCCCGGTCCGGCGTGCGCTGCTGCTCGCCGCCCTCCTCTGCGGAATCATGGTCGCCACCTGGACGGCGGCGTCCGACGCGGCGCGGGCGGACGAGATCCCCGCGGCCACCACCCTGGTCTACCAGGCCGGAACCACCGCCGGTGCGCACACCGGGGAGTACGTGCCGTCCACGACCGCCGGACTCCGCGAACCACTGGCCGGAACCGTCGCCGCGGTCGGGGAGAGCGCCGTGCGGATGGTGTCCCACACCTCCGAAGCGGTCGTCCCCGAGGACGCGGTCGAGGGCGCCGACGTCACACAGCAGGTCCGCGACACCGTCCACGAGGTCACCGAACCCGTGGAGCGTCACCTCCCCGAGGGGGTCGAGCCGACGCCCGCGACGGCCGACCGGCGGACCGACCACGAGTCCGACGGGGACAACGCGACCGAGGACCCGGTCGAGAACGCCGGACGCCCGTCGGCGCACGAGACCCACGCACCGATCCTGTCGGCCCACCCGGTCTCCGGTGCGCGGTACGACGCCGATCGGTCCGACGAGGCGCCCTCCGGCCCTGCCGTGCACGACACCGCACCTCCTTCGGCTCCCACCGCGGCCGCGGCCGCCTCCGCTCCGAGCGGGGTGTCCGGCGGCGCCCTCGTCGCGGGCTACCTGCCCACGCTCGGCGCCCCGGCTCCGGCCCCCGGCCTGTTCCAGGCCGCCCGGCACGTCCTGCGCTCGGCGCCCGCCGAGTCCGCCGACGAGCCGACCTTCTCGCCCGACTAGCGGCGCAGTCCCACTCCGGTCGCTCCGCGACCCTCTTCAGGCACGCCCCTTCCCAGCCCCGGGACGCTCACACGCCATCACGGTGAGTCACGATCCCGGACGTCTCTGGGGGTTGACGTGAGTCACGCTCCTCGACAGCGAGATTCACGTCAGCCGTTGGCCAGCCAGACCCACGACTGATGACCGGCAGAGCGCCGCCCGCCCTCCAGGCGCGACAGGCCCACCGACCGGAAAGCTCGAAAACCCACGGCGTCCTCCCCTCGGCCAGGGGAGCGGAGCCATGGACGGCGGGACACGACACCCGCCCCGCCGTCCCCCCGACAGCCTCGCAGTACACCTTCGGAAGGACTCACATGTTCAACACCGCCCGCACCACCGCCAAGACCCTGCTGGTGGCCGCCAGCGCCGCGAGCTTCGTCGCCCTGGGCGCCGGGATCGCCGGAGCTGACACCCTCGGCGGCGTCACGGACGGGCTCCCGCTGGGCGATCTCGGCAGCCAGGTCCCCTCGCAGCTGACCGAGGGCGTCTCCACCCCCCTCGGCGACCTCGTCAAGGTCACCCCCGGGCAGATCTCCGCCCAGCCCGACGTCCGGCACCAGGCCGCCCCGGCGGAGACGGCCGGGCACGCTGTCGGCGGCGGTGTCTCGGCGCCTGTGGAGACAGGTGAGGAGAACTCTGCGAACGTCGGGCCGCTCGACCTCGGCGCGGCCCGCGAGGCCCTGCCGCTGGGCCAGGGCGCCGACCCGGTGTCCGGTGCGGTGGGCGGCCTGGGTCTGTTGGAGAGCCTGGGTCTTGGCGGTGGAGGCACGCTGCCCCTGAGCCACGGTGCCGACCCGGTGTCCGGTGCGGTGGGCGGCCTGGGTCTGTTGGAGAGCCTGGGTCTTGGCGGTGGAGGCACGCTGCCCCTGAGCCACGGTGCCGACCCGGTGTCGGGTGCGGTCGGTGGCCTGGGTCTGTTGGAGAGCCTGGGTCTTGGCGGTGGAGGCACGCTGCCCCTGAGCCACGGTGCTTCGCCCGTCCGGGACTCCGCGGGGACGGCCGTCGCCGCCGTCAGCGAGGTCGGCTCGACCGCCGAGCAGGGCGTCCACGAGGTCGGGAGCGGCCTGAGCAGCCTCGACGCCCCCCTGCCCGTCCGGGGGGAGACCCTTCCCCTGGCCGCCGCCGACACGCCGGTGGGCCCTGTCGACGGTAAGAACACCGACCTGACCGGCGGCGCCGGAACCCTGGTCTCCGATCTGGTCCTGTCCGACGACGTGCTGCCCATGGCCGGGTCGGCCGCCGGCGTGCTCGACGGGGCCCCCGTCAGCCTCCCCTCCGACGAGCTGGACCTCTCCGACGCCACGGGGATCGTCGGTTCCACCCTGCCGCAGTCCGCCCCCGCCGCGGGCGACCTGGGCCTGCCCGAACTGCCCGCCCCCGGTGACGTGCTGCCGCTGGCCGCCCCCGAGACGACCGCCGCCGTGACCGACCTGGTCGGCCAGGACGCGCTGGGCAACGACCTGGTCGGGGTCCGTGGCCTGCCCACGGTCGGCGAGCCGACCATCGAGACCGGCCCGGTGACCGACCTGCTGCCCGCCGGCACCGTCTGACCTCTCCTGGAACGTGCGCCCCCCGGTCG
>NZ_JAUZMY010000024.1:0-120809 GCF_036327455.1 Nocardiopsis codii
CCGAACGGACCGGGGGGACCCGGACCGGGCCCGCGGCCGGGGGAGGCCGGGCGGACGGTGTCAGCGCTGCGGGTCGACCTCGAAGATCTCGGCGACGTCGTCCAGCACCGCGTGCGCGGAGATGAGGCCGACGCCGGACATCCAGTACGCGTCGTCCACGTCGGTCTTGGCGCCCTCCAGTTCGCCCCACAGCGGGTTGGTGACGAAGCGCTCCTTGTCCTCGTCGACCTCCCCGAGCCCGTCCTCGTAGGTGGCCACCAGGATGTGGTCGCCCTCCAGGTCGAGCAGGCGCTCGGGGCTGTGGTACGTCGCGATCTCCTCGGACTCGGTGTCCGTGCCCTCGCTCGCGGGCAGGCCGAGGTCCTCCATGATCACGCCGACGTAGGAGTGGCGGGTGTACAGGCGCACGCCGTCGGCGTCACCGGCGAAGCGGACGACCGACACGGTGGGCGGTTCGCCGTCCGAGGCCGCGGCGATCTCCTCGCCGATGGCGGCGGCCCGCTCCTCGAACTCCGCGAGGAGCCGCTCGGCCTCGTCGGCCATCCCCATCGACTCCCCGGCCAGGAGCAGGTTCTCCTTCCAGGTCGCGCCCGTGGTCTCCGACATCACGGTGGGCGCCACCTCGGAGAACTGGTCGTAGCCGTCGCCGTGGCGGACCTCGGCGGACAGGATCAGGTCGGGCTCGGTCCGGGCGACCAGCTCCGGGCTGACCTCCCACAGCAGGCCCACCGACTCCGCGCCCTCGCTGCTGCCGACGTTCCAGTCGCTCTCGGAGAGGTAGTCCGGCAGGGTGTCCTGGCCCTCCGCCGCCTGGGTGTAACCGACCACGTTCCCGCCCAGGGCGAGGGTGGCGTCCACGTAGGTGAAGTCCAGCGGCAGCACCCGCTCCGGGGCGGCCGGGATCTCGGTCTCGCCCATGGCGTGCTCCACGGTGATCGGGAACCCCTCGGCGGCTCCGCCCCCTCCGTCCCCGGCGGGCTCCTCCTCCGGTCCGCCCGCACCGCAGGCGGTGAGCAGGGCAAGGGAGGCCGCGGCGGCCACGAAGGGCAGGCCCGCGCGTCGCAGCGGGTTCGGGGTGTTCATGGTGTGGGTCTCCGCAAGGGGTGAGGGGACGGAAACCGTGACACTGGGGGCGCATCACGATGTGTCGTCCCAGGCCGGGACGTGGCAAACTTAGAACATTCAAGTGTGGCTAGGCAAACCTTACTTCGGGCGGCCTGGCCCTTCGCCATGAGGGGAGGCCCGGTGAGCGACACCTCCGGCCCGCCAACGGGCGCGGCGCCGGGGACCGCGCACCGCGCCGGCCAGGCGGTCGCGGCCCGGCGCACGCGCCGACTCGGCGGTCTGGCCCTGCTCGTCCTGCTGCTGTTCCTGGCCGTCGCCGCCAGCGTGCTCATCGGCGCCCGCACCCTCGGGCCCGCAACCGTGTGGCTCGCGCTGACCGGCACGGCGGGCAGCGAGGCCGACATCATCGTCAACGGGATCCGGCTGCCCCGCACCGTGCTCGGCCTGCTCGCCGGGGTCAGCCTCGGCCTGAGCGGCGCGCTCATGCAGGGGCACACCCGCAACCCCCTGGGCGACCCCAGCATCCTCGGCGTCACCTTCGGCGCGGCCCTCGCCGTGGTGCTCGGCATCCTGGTCCTGGGCGTCACCACCCTGAGCGCCCAGGCCTGGTTCGCCTTCGCGGGCGCCGCCGCGGCCACCGTCCTCGTCTACGTCATCGGCTCGGTCCCCGGGCGGGGACCCACCCCCGTCACCCTGGCCCTCGCCGGGACCGCCGTCAGCTGGCTCGCGTACTCCCTGACCTCCGGGCTCGTCCTGCTCGACCAGTCCACGATGGAGAACTTCCGGTTCTGGCGGGTCGGCTCCCTCGTCGGCCGCGACCCGTCGATCATCCCCGCGATGCTCCCCGTCGTGGCGATCGGCGCGCTCCTCGCCCTGGCCAACGCCCGCGCCCTCAACGCGCTCGCCCTGGGGGAGGACACCGCCAGGGCCCTGGGCTTCCGGATCGGTCCCGCCCGCGCCACCGGCCTGGTCGCCATCACCCTGCTCACCGGCATCACCGTCGCCGCCTGCGGCCCCATCGCCTTCGTCGGACTGATCGTCCCCCACCTGGCCCGCGGCATCGTCGGCGCCGACTACCGCTGGCTGCTGCCCTACTCGGCGCTCATGGGCGCGATCCTGCTCCTCACCGCCGACGTCCTGGGCCGCTTCCTCGCACCGCCCGGAGAACTCCAGGTCGGCGTCGTCCTCGCCCTGATCGGCGCGCCCTTCTTCGTCCACATCGTCCGCCGCCGGAGGCTCCTCGCCCTATGACCTCCACCCTCACCCCCCTCCCCGCACGCGAGCGTCCGGCCCGGCGGGGCCGCGCCGTGCGGCTCGGCCCGGTGTCGATGCCCCTGAGGCCCCGGCTGATCGCGGCCGGCGCCCTCACCACCGCGGTCCTCGCCGTCCTGGTCGCCCTCAACCTGTCCGTCGGCGACGTCTTCGTCCCGCCCGACCGGGTGTGGGCCAACGTCATCGGCACCACCTACGACGACTACTTCACGATCTGGCGGGTCCGCATGCCCCGCGTGGTGGTGGGCATGCTCGCCGGAGCCGCCCTCACCGCTGCGGGCGCCATCACCCAGACCATCATGCGCAACCCCCTGGCCAGCCCCGACCTCCTCGGCGTCACCCACGGCGCCAGCGCGGGCGTCGTCGCGATCATGGCCTTCGGCGGCAGCTACGGCATCATCAGCGGTCCCCTCGCCCAGGTGGGCGTCCCCGCGGTCGCGCTCGCCGGGGGCCTGGCCGCCGGCGCCCTCTGCTACGGCCTGGCCTGGCGCGGGGGCATCGACGGGTTCCGCCTGCTGCTGGTGGGCGTGGGCGTCTCCACCGTCCTCATGAACGTCACCCTGTGGATGCTCACCCTGGGCGAGGTCACCGACAGCGGCCGCGCCATGGTGTGGATCGCGGGCAGCCTGTCCATGCGGACCTGGCCGGACGCCCTCCCCGTCGCCCTCGCCCTGGCCGTGCTGCTCCCCCTCGCCCTGGCCTCCGCCCGCACCCTGGACGTGCTGTCCTACGGCGACGACGTCGTGCGGGGACTGGGCGTGCGCCTCGAACTGGCGCGCACCGCCATGCTGGTGCTCGCCGTGCTCCTGGCCGCCTTCGGGACCGCGGCCGCGGGGCCGATCCTGTTCGTGTCGCTGGCCTGCCCGCAGATCGCGCTGCGCCTGGCCCGCACCCCCCGCCCGCCCGTCCTGCTCTCCGCGCTCGTCGGCGCCGCCCTGACCTGCGCCGCGGACCTGGTCGCCCGCACCCTGTTCGACGGCGTCCAGCTGCCCGTCGGCATCGTCACCGGCTGCCTGGGCGCCCTCTACCTCATCTACCTGCTCGTCCGCGGCAACCGAAAGGTCCAGGCGTGACCACCCACGAACACCTCGGACGGGTCGTCCGCGACCCCGCCCCGACCGCACCGGCCCGGCTGCGCGCCCGCGACCTCACCCTGGGCTACGACGACCGCGTCGTCGTCCAGGGCATGGACGCCGACATCGTCGAAGGCACCATCACCTGCGTCATCGGCCCCAACGGGTGCGGGAAATCCACCATGCTCCGCGCCCTGGGACGCCTCATGAAGCCCCGGTCCGGCCTGGTCGAGCTGGACGGCCGCGACATCCACCGCGTCCCCACCCGGGCCGTCGCCGAGGTGCTGGGCGTCCTGCCCCAACAGCCGACGGCACCGGACGGGCTGACCGTCGCCGACCTGGTCGCCAGGGGACGGCACCCCTCCCAGCGCTGGTACCGGCAGTGGTCCGGGGACGACCAGGACGCGGTCGCCCGGGCACTGGAGCAGACCGGCCTGCTCGACCTGGCCGACGCCCCGCTCTCCGAGCTGTCGGGCGGACAGCGCCAGCGCGCCTGGATCTCCATGGTCCTGGCGCAGGGCACCGACCTGCTGCTGCTGGACGAGCCCACCACCTTCCTGGACCTCGTCCACCAGGTGGACGTCCTGGACCTGGTGCGGGAACTCCACCAGCAGGGCGGGCGCACCGTCGTCATGGTCCTGCACGACCTCAACCTGGCGGCACGGTACGCCGACACGATCATCACCATGCGGGAGGGGCGGGTGGTCGCGAGCGGGCCGCCCGCCGACGTCCTCACCCCGGTCCTCCTGCGGGAGGCCTTCGGCCTGGAGGCCGTCGTCGTGGAGGACCCCGTCACGGGAGGGCCCATGGTGGTCCCCGTCGGCCGCAGCACCGTCTGACGGGCACGCGCGCGAGCCCGCCCCGACCTGCACGACGTGTGAGCGCCCGCGGACGGGGGGAGGGTCCCTGTCCGAGGAATCCGCACGCGGAGGTGACAGGGCGTGGCTCTTGGACCACGGGGCGTCCGGTGTGTGAGGATCGCGGCATAAGTCGACGGTGGGTGCCCTGGCGGCGGTGGAGCGTGACCGACCCAGGGATGCGACGGAGTTGTGAGGGCGTTCACCTCGGTTTCACCTGTGCGAGTGGAACCTCGGCCAAGGTCGAGAGCGTCCGGCCGGAACCCCGCCGGACGAGGACGACCCGCGCGCTCCGGTCCGACCCCGCAAGGGACCGAGCAGACGGGAACAGCCATGATCCCCAAGGAGTAGGTGTGCCCGAATCCGCGCCCCGCCGTCGCCCGCTGCCGTTGCTCGGCCAGGCAGGGGGCGGTCGCTCCCGCGCGACATGCGCCCTGCGCTGCGGCGACGCCTGCTTCCACCCCGCCCCCAACACCAGTGACAACCCCTACTTCGGCGACATCTTCCAGAAGGCCCTCTCGCGCCGCACCGCCCTGCGCGCGGGTGCTGTCGGCGCGGGCGCCTCCGCCCTCGGCCTCTCCGCGATCGGTACCGCCGCCGCCGACCGCGGCCCCGGGCGCCCCCACCCCGCGCCCCGGCCGACCTTCACGAGCGTCCAGCCCAACACCGACGACAAGGTCACCATCCCCCGGGGCTACGACCAGCACGTCATCATCCGCTGGGGCGACCCCGTCCTGCCCGGCGCCCCGGAGTTCGACCTCGACGCCCAGACGGCGCAGGCCCAGGAGCAGCAGTTCGGCTACAACTGCGACTACGTGGGCTTCCAGCTGCTCGACGACGACAACGGCCTGCTGTGGGTCAACCACGAGTACACCAACGAGGAACTGATGTTCCCCGGGTACACGGACGGCGCGTCGGCCGACGAGGAGCACATCAGGATCGCCATGGCCGCCCACGGCGGGTCCATCGTGGAGCTCAAGCGCCACAACGGCACCGGCGAGTGGCGCCTGTCCGACGGCGAGCGCGCCTTCAACCGGCGCCTCACGGCCACGACCCCGATGCGCCTGACCGGCCCCGCGGCCGGACACGAACTGCTCAGGACCCAGGATGACCCGGACGGCACCCTGGTCAAGGGCATGCTCAACAACTGCGCCGGAGGGATGACCCCCTGGGGCACCTTCCTCACCGCCGAGGAGAACTTCAACCAGTACTTCGGCAACGCCCCCGCGGGCGCCGAGTACGCCCGGTACGGCATGGGCGCCGGCAACGCCAGCCGCCGCTGGGACCGGGTGGACGAGCGCTTCGACCTGGCCCGGCACCCCAACGAGGCCAACCGCTTCGGGTACATCGTGGAGGTCGACCCCCTCGACCCCGCGTCGGAGCCCCTCAAGCGCACCATGCTCGGCCGTATCAAGCACGAGGGCGCCACCATCCGCCTCACGGACGACGGCCGCGTGGCCGCGTACATGGGCGACGACGAGCGCTTCGACTACATGTACAAGTTCGTCAGCGCGAAGAAGTACGTCGAGGGCTCGCGCCGCCACAACCTCACCCTGCTCGACACCGGGACCCTGTACGTGGCCCGCCTGACCGGCAACAGCCCGTCCGAGGAGTTCGACGGCTCAGGGGCGCTGCCCGAGGACGGCGAGTTCGACGGCAGCGGTGAGTGGATCGCCCTGTGTACCGACACCGAGAGCTTCGTGGACGGGTTCAGCGTCGCCGAGGTGCTCATCCGCACCCGGCTCGCCGCCGACACCGTGGGCGCCACCAAGATGGACCGGCCCGAGGACTTCGAGCCGAGCCCGGTCACCGGCAAGGTCTACTGCGCGCTGACCAACAACTCCGCCCGCGAGCCCGGCCAGGCCGACGAGCCCAACCCGCGAGGCCCCAACAAGCACGGCCACATCCTGGAGATCGTCGAGTCCGGCTCGGACGCCGGGGCCACGGAGTTCGCCTGGAACGTGCCCATCGTCTGCGGCGACCCCGAGGACGACGACACCTACTACGCGGGCTTCGACAAGTCGAAGGTCATGCCGATCTCGGCGCCCGACAACCTGACCTTCGACAAGGACGGCAACCTGTGGATCTCCACGGACGGCCAGCCCGGGGCGCTGGGCATCAACGACGCCCTGCACGTGGTCCCCGTCGAGGGCCGCTTCCGGGGTGAGCTGAGGACCTTCGCCACCGTCCCGGTCGGTGCGGAGGCCTGCGGGCCCCTCATCACCGAGGACAACAAGACCGTGTTCCTCGCACCCCAGCACCCGGGCGACGGCGGCACCCTCGCGGAGCCCACCAGCACCTGGCCCGACGGCGACTTCCCGCGCCCGTCCGTGCTGTGCGTCTGGCACACCTCCGGACGCGACGTCGGCAAGTAGACCCCCTCCTCCGGGAGGGCGCGGGACACCGGCCCCGGCTCTGTCGTGGGGGCTGCCGGGGCCGGTATCTCCCGCCCGGGACCGGGCCGGCCGCACCGCGGGCACCGCTCCCGGAGCGGAGGTGGACGCGACCGGCCCCCGCCCGGGTTGGGGCGGGGGCCGGAGCAGGCAGGGGACCGGTGCGCGCCGCGGCGCGCACCGGTCCGGTGCGTCAGGAGGTCACGCCGCTCAGTTCGTTGGGGACCTCCTCCAGGGTGGTCGAGGCGGTGACCTCACCGGTCCCGAGGTCCACGGCGTGGATCTGGCGCGTGGCCGTGTCGGTGACGTAGGCGGTCTCCCCCCGGACGAACAGGGCCGGGCGGGGCTGCTGCCACTCCAGCGGCTCCTCCCACGCGTCCATCAGCTCGACGGAGTCGACGATCTCGCCCTCCTCCTGGTCGATGACGTGCAGCGAGCCGTCGGTGCCCAGGACCAGGGCCTCGCCCTGCGGGCCGCGGCCCAGGGAACGGAAGGTGTAGCTGGAGGGCAGGTCCACCAGCGACAGGGACGCGTCGGTGCTGTCGATCAGGGCGACCCGCTCGGGGCGCTCCAGTTCGGCGTCCGGGTCGGTCTTGTAGTCGCCCAGGACGACCGGGGAGGAGTCGGTCCCGGCCTGGTTGCCGATGCGCCCGTAGTCGTGCTCGGAGTCGACCTTGGTGAACTCGCCGTCCCGGTACATCAGGGCGCCGTCCTCGCAGCCGATGACGACGGTCTCCCCCTCGGCGGTGGTCTCCCCGTGCACGCCGGGGCACTCCTCGCTGCGGGCGACCTCCTCGCGGTCGGCGTCGAGCACGACGGCGCCCACGCGCTCCTCCTCGTTGCCGAGGGTGACGAGGAGTTCCCCGTTCTCCAGCTCGACGGCCACGCCGTGGTGGGCCTCCTCGGTCGTGTACACGTCCAGGTCCCCGGGCGTGCCCTCACCCAGCGCGTCGGTGTCGAACGAGGTCACCTCGCCGCTGCCGTCGGCGAACAGCACCGTGCGCCCGGCGTGGCGGACCACGTGACCGGGGGTGTCGGCGGGGAACACGGTGTCGGTCAGCTCGCCCGCGGCGGCGTCGAGCACCTGGAAGCCGTCTGCGGTCGAGACGAACAGGTGGCGGTCGTCGCCGGCGGGGTTGAGCCGGTTGAAGCCCTCCAGGTCGATGTTCCCGGCGACCTCCAGGGTGTCGCCGTCCAGGACGAGGACGCCGCCGTCGTAGGTGACCGCGATCGGATCGGTGACGGAGGCCCCGGTGTCGGCCGCCGCGGGGGTCTCGTCGGCGGTGCCGCCCGGTTCGGTGGAGCAGGCTGTCAGCAGCAGCCCCGCCGACAGGACGACGGGCAGTGCCGCCTTGGTCGCGGTGTGCGAGGTTCTCATGGTCTTCGGTCCTCGTGTCTCAGGGATCGTGTTCTCGTGCGCGGCACGCCGGGTGGCGGTGCCGGTGTCGGGGGGTGTGCTCCGCCCGGTCCTTCGCGGTGTTCGGGCACGGTCGGGGGCCGTCCCCCTCGGGGAGGGGGACGCCCTGGTGGCGCCCTCTGCGCGGCGGAGGCCCGGGGCGGGGTCTAGGGGGAGGTCAGGCCGGTGACGATCGCGGTGGTGTTGGCGCGCATCATGTCCAGGTAGGTGGCCGCGCCGCCGTCCTCCGCGGTCAGCGACTCGGAGAAGAGCGGGATGACGTCGATCTCCACCCCGGCCTCCTCGGCCATCACCGTGGCGAGGCGGTCGGGCTGGGAGGAGTCGGCGAAGACCGCCCGCACCCCGGCCGCCTCCACCGTCTCCGCGAGCGAGCTCAGGTCCGAGGCGCTGGGTGAGGCCAGGGTCGTGCCGCTGGGGATCACCGCTCCGACGACCTCGAAGCCGTAGCCGTCGGCGAGGTAGCCGAAGACGTGGTGGTTGGTGACGAGTTTGCGGTTACCGGACGGGATGGTGTCGAACTCGTCGGTCATCCACTCGTGGAGCGTGGCGAGTTCGGCCCCGTAGGCGTCGGCGTTGGCCCGCACGGCTTCGGCGTCGACGCCGTCCACCTCCTCGACCACGTTCTCGGCGATGAGGTCGACGGCGGTGGCGACCCGCCGCGGATCGGTCCAGAAGTGCGGGTCGGGCTCCCCCTCGCTCTCGTCGGAGGTGTAGGGGAGGGGGTCGACGTGCTCGCCGACCGCCAGGGCGGGGACGCCCGCCTCCTCGGCGGACTCCACGTTGCGGAGCACCCCCTCCTCCAGGCCGAGTCCGTTGTGGACCACGAGGGAGGCGTCCTCGACGGTCGCGGCCTCCTGGGCGGAGACCCCGAAGGAGTGGGGGTCGGCGTCGGGTTTCATCAGCACGGTCACCTCCGCCTCGTCGCCGACCACCGCGCGGGTGATGTCGCCGAGGATGTTGGTGGTGACGACCACGCCGCCGTCGGGGTCCCCGCCGGGGGCGCAGGCGACGAGGGTGAGCGGGCCGGCCAGGGCGAGTGCGAGGGCGGCGCCGGTGCGGCGCGGGGTCAGGGGTCGGGGCGTTCTCATCGGTTCACCGTCCGGTCTCGACCATGTGCCGCGGCGCGACCTCGGTCTCGAAGGTGCGCGCCACGCGCAGGTCGTCGTTGTAGTCGATCTCGTGGACCAGGCCGCCGTGCACGTCGTTGACGTAGGCCCGGGAGGTGTCCACCCGGATGGCGGGCGGGTCGTCGGTGTCCACCCGGTCCAGGAGCGCGGTGGCGGCCGTCTCCTCTCCCGTCTCGGGATCGAAGGAGTGCAGGGTGCCGTCCTCGGTGAGCGCCAGGACGGAGGCGCCCTCGCCGATCGCCGCCACCGAGACCACGCCGGGCAGCTCCCAGTGGTCCCATCGCGGTTCGGCGAGGTCGAGCGCGAGAACCGTGTCCGGGGCGGGGACGGTGGCCAGGGCAGCGGCCCCGGGGCGGTGGTGGAACCCGTCGGGCCGGGCGTCCGCGGGCAGGCCGTCGGGGTGGGGGAGCAGTTCGCCCGTGAACTCCCCGTCGTCCTCGGTGACCAGGAACGCGCCCTCGTCGCAGCCGATGACCAGACCGCGCCGGGTCGTGGCCTGGTCCCGGGGGGCGGTGCACTCCCCGCCCAGGTCCCGGATCCGTTCGCCGGAGCGGTCGTTGACGCGGACGCCGTCCGCGGCGGCGGTGACGACCGCGCCGCCGTAGGGGGCGACGACCGTCGCGTCGGTTCCGGCGGGGGAGGGGTCGACGGGGTCGACCGTGCCGTCCTCCAGGGACGGGCGGTCCAGCAGGGAGACCCCGCCTTCGCCGTCGGTCAGCGCGGTGAGGGCGGTGTCGGTCGCCGCGTTCTCCGCGGCGATCCCTTCGACGGTTCCGGCCGGGCGGATGGCGGCCCGGTAGTAGTGGACGTGGTCCCCGTGGTCCACGGTCCAGGTGCCGCTGTCGATCACGGTTGTCATCCGCTCATCGGATGAAATGAGGTGTGCGAATCTCCCGTCGCCGGTGATGCCGTCGACCGTCCCGACCGGGTCCAGCAGGGTGCTCTCCCCGGTGATCAGGTCGAGGACCTGGACGGGCCCCTCGGTGTCGGCGATGACCAGGCGGGACTGGGGTTCGGCGGTCTCCTCCGCCCCCTCGACGTATCCGTGGGGGGTGGCCTCGTCCTCCTCGGGCTCCCGCGACGGGTCCGGGGCCGGGGCGCACCCGGCGAGCAGGGCCATGGCGAGCAGCCCGGCGGACACCCGCGGGGCCGCGCTCCTGCGGTGGGGGCGGATCATGACGCGTTCGACCTTTCGTTCACGGGGTTCGGTGCGGGGGGCGCGACGGCGGTCCGGGGGCGGAGGGCGGCGCCGAGGTGGCGCACCCGGGACGCGGCGACGGAGACGAAGAAGAAGGCGACGGCCGTGGCGGAGATGCTGGCCCCGGCGGCCGTGCCCCAGTGCCAGGAGACGAGCAGCCCCACGAAGGTCGAGGCGCTGCCCAGCAGGGCGGCGCCGGCCATGATCGCCGGGATGCTCCTCGCCCAGATCGCGGCGGCTGCCGGAGGGGCGATGAGCAGGCCGAAGACCAGCAGGGTGCCGACCACGTGGAACGACGCCACCACCGCCAGGGTGATGAGGCCGAGCATGGCCGCGTGGGCCGCCCTGGGCGCCAGCCCCAGCGTCGTCGCCTTGCGCGGGTCGAAGGCCAGGGCCACGAAGGCGCGGTGGCCGCCGATCGCGATCACCAGGGCCGCCAGCAGGGCGAACGCGAGGAGGAGCAGGTCCCGCTCCCGTACCGCCAGGACGTCGCCGAAGAGGAATCCGGTCAGGTCGACGGCGAAGGACCCGGAGTGGGAGACGATGATCACGCCCACCGAGAGCATGCCGACGAAGAGCAGCCCGATGCTCGTGTCCTGGGACAGCCGCGGCGACCGGTTCAGGGCGGTGACGCCCAGGGCCATCGCGGCGGCGGCCAGGGCGGCCCCGACGAAGAGGTTCCCGCCCAGGAGCGAGGCCAGGGCGACCCCGGGCAGCATCCCGTGCGACATCGCGTCGCCGAGGAAGGCCATGCCGCGGAGCACGACCCAGGTTCCCGCGAGGGCGCAGATGAGGGAGACGAGAACGCCTCCCCAGAGGGCGCGTTGGACGAACACGACCTCGAACGGGTCGAACAGGGCTTCCATGTCGGGCACTCTATAATGAAAACCGTTTTCAATACCAAATCGGGAGTGGTCATGACTTCGGTCGATACGGCGACAACGGCGGCGGTGGCGCTGGAGAACGTGTACGCGGGCTACGGCGGACGGGCCGTCCTGCACGGCGTCACCGCGGCGATCCCCGCCGGCACGGTCACGGCCCTGGTCGGGGCCAACGGCTCGGGCAAGTCGACCCTCCTGGCGGTGATGGCCTCGACGCTGGCCCCGACGGCCGGCACGGTCCGCCGGGGGGTCTCGCGCCGTCCCGCCTTCGTGGTGCAGCGCAGCGCCGTCTCCGACGCGCTGCCCGTCACGGTGCGCGAAACCATCGAGATGGGCCGGTGGGCCGAGCGCGGGCCGTGGCGCCGCCTGACACGGGAGGACCGGGCGGTGGTCCGGACGTGCATGGACCGGCTCGACGTCGCCGACCTGGCCCGGCGTCGGCTGGGGGACCTGTCCGGGGGGCAGCGCCAACGGGTCCTGCTGGCCCAGGGGCTGGCGCAGGAGTCGGACCTGCTCCTGCTGGACGAGCCCGCCACCGGGCTGGACGCCGACTCCCGCGAACGCATCATGGCGGTCCTGGCCGAGGAGCGGGGACGGGGCGTGACCGTGGTCCACGCCACGCACTCGAACCGGGAGGCCGCACACGCCGACCGGATCCTGCGCGTGCGGGACGGGCGCCTGGAGGGGGCCGCGGACGCGGGCGCCGACGTGTGAGGGAGCGGGAGGGGCGTCCGCGCCCCGCGGCCCCGATCCCCGCTGCGGCGGAGATCCCGGGGCGGCCTGTCGGACAGGCCTCTGCGGACACCGGGGGCGGGACACGGGGACGCCGGGAGTCGGTGGCCGGTGGTCGGTGGGCGGTGGCCGGTGGCCGGTGGGCGGTGGCCGGGAGTCGGTGGGCGGTGGCCGGTGGCCGGACCCCGGGTCCCCCGGCGACAGTTCGCCCTGACCACGATGATCTTGTACTTATAGCCGGTTTCGAGTGCCCAAACCAGCTATAAGTACAAGATCATCGTGGGGGAGTCGGAGTCGGAGTCGGAGTCGGAGTCGGAGTCGGGGTCGGAGTCGGAGGCGAGGCCGGGGAGGGATCGGAGCCGGGGGTGCGGCTGGGCCCCTCCGGGTCAGGCCGTCAGAGGACCTTCTCGAAGCACAGGGAGGACTCCGAGTCCGCGTACGCGCCGAAGCCCGGGACGGGCGTGTACCCGGACCGGGTGTAGAAGCGCACGGCGTCCGGCTGGCGGTCCCCTGTCTCCAGCCGCAGGCACGTCCACCCGCGTGCGCGCGCCCAGTCCTCCAGCGCGGCCAGGATCCGGGGGGCGGCGCCGGTCCCCCGGCGCTCGGGGAGGACGTACATGCGCTTGACCTCGCCCGCCCCGCCACCGAGGTCGCGGAGACCGCCGCACCCCACGGCGGCGCCCGCCCCGTCGCGGGCCACGGCGAAGACCGCGATGTCGTCGGCGGAGGGGGCCACCCCGGGCTCGGAGTCGGGGGTGCCGTACCGTGCGGCGATCTCCGCGCGCTGCCCCGCGCGCAGGGCGGCGGCGTCGGGGTCGTCCCAGTCCACGATGTCGATGCGCATGCGCGGCAAGGTATCGCCCGCGTGTTTCCGGGGGATGACGCCGCACGCGGCGGCCCGGAGGTGCCGCCGTGCTCAGGACCCGTCGGTGAGGGCCTCGCGCATGACCCGGAACTTGGACTCGGTCTCGGCGAGTTCGGAGGCCGGCTCCGACTGGGCCACGATCCCGCCCCCGGCGAACAGCCGCGCCCGTGCGCCGTCCACGTGGGCGCAGCGCAGGGCGATGCCCCACTCGGAGTTGCCCGCCCCGTCGAGCCACCCGACCGGGCCGGCGTAGCCGCCGCGGTCCATGCCCTCGGCGCCGGCGATCAGCCGCATGGCGGTGTCGGTGGGGGTGCCGCCGACGGCGGCGGTGGGGTGGAGGGCGGCGACGGCGTCCAGGGCCGAGACCCCGGGGGACAGGCGCGCGTGCGCCCGGGTCGCCAGGTGCTGCACGTTGGCGAGCTGGAGCAGGCTCGGGCTCCGGGGGACCTCCATCTCCTCCGCGAGCGGCGCGAGCGCGGTGCGCAGGGAGTCCACGGCCATGCGGTGCTCGTCGACGTCCTTGGCGGAGGCGAGGAGCTGGTCCGCGAGGCGCCGGTCGCCGTCGGGGTCCTCGCCCCGGGGGCGGGTCCCGGCCAGGACCAGCGAGGTGAGCCGGTCGCCCTCACGGCGCAGCAGGAGTTCTGGGGTCGCCCCGACCATGCCGTTGACGGAGAAGGTGAAACAGCTGGGGAAGCGCAGGCGCAGGCGTTCCAGGAGGGTGCGCACGTCGATGGGGGAGTCCGCCTCGGCGAAGGCGTCGCGGGCGAGGACGGCCTTCTCCAGCTCCCCGGCGCGGATGCGTGTGACGGTGTCGGCCACGGCGGCCATCCAGGCGTCTCCCGTCAGGGACCCCCGCGTCCAGGTGACCGGTCCCACGGGACGCGGTGCGGACGCCGTGTGCGGGAGGCCGCCGGGCAGGGCTCCGGGCTCGTCGGAGACGGTGGTCAGCCAGGAGCGCCCGCCGCGCCGTCCCACCAGGACACGGGGGACGATCAGGGCGGATCCCGGTGAGGTGGGGGCGAAGGCGAACGTGCCGAAGGCGACCAGGCCGGTGCCCGCCGCACCGACCTCGTCGGCGATCTCGGCGTGCTCCCTGAGCCCGTTGAGCCGGCGGGCCGCCTCGGAGAAGCGGGTGGTGTCGGTCGGCGCGGTTCCCTCGGGTTCGGATCCCAGGTCCAGCCGCGCGGCCTCGCCCCAGCCCACGATGCCCTCGTCCCCCGTCAGCCACGCCAGCGGGGTCTCGTCCGGCAGGCGGCTGACCAGGCCGGCCGTGTGGTCACGCAGGGGAACGGTGCGGACGAACAGTTTGGGCGGACTCAGGGCGACGTTCACGGTCACCGAGTTTAGGACCTCGTCAGGGGCGTTGTGTCCCGGTCCGTCGAGGTCGGACGGCCCTTCGCCCGATGTGTTCCCGGGGGATCGGCGGGCGCGGGGGCGAAGGTGTGACCTGGTGTTGGGGGCGGACGGGGCGAAACCCTCCGCGTGGCGGTGTCGCGTTGCACTGTCATCATGTTCCCCGAACCCCCATGGTGCGACGTTGTCCACACATTGTCTGAATCGTGTCCAAAAATTGACATCCTGCTCTACCCTTGGTCGCGGCGCCACTCCAGGGGGACGGCTGTGCGCGACGAACCTCAGAGGAGAAACGTTCATGGGATCAGTGGCACGGGCCGAGACCTCGCCGCGCACCGCACTGCGGTGGGCGGCGTCGGCAGCCGCGACCACCGTCCTGCTGTCGGGCTGCGCCGTCTCCGGCGACGGATCCGACGGCGACGCCCCCGGTACCGAACAGGCCGGGACGGCCGCCCAGCTCCGGTGCGAGAGCGACGGCGGTCAGCGCCAGATGCGCGGGGCGTGGCTCACCACGGTCCGCAACATCGACTGGCCCTCGGAACCGGGCCTGTCCGCGCAGGAGCAGAAGGACGAGCTCGACGCCTACCTCGACGACGCCGTCGACATGGGCCTCAACGCCGTCTTCCTGCACGCGCGGCCCACCGCCGACGCCGTCTACGCGTCCGATCTGGAGCCGTGGGCGCGCTACCTCACCGGCGAGCAGGGCGGCGACCCCGGCTACGACCCCCTGGAGTACGCGGTGGCCGAGGCGCACGAGCGAGGCCTGGAGATGCACGCCTGGTTCAACCCCTACCGCGTCGGCCTCCAGGACCCCGACATCGAGGACATGGCCGACGACCACCCCGTCAAGGAGAACCCGGACTGGCTGGTCGACTACGGCGCCGAGGCGTACGTGGACCCGGGCAACCCCGAGGTCCGCGAGTGGGTCACGGGCGTCATCATGGACGTGGTCGAGCGCTACGACATCGACGGCGTCCACTTCGACGACTTCTTCTACCCCTACCCCAAGGACGGCGAGGAGTTCGACGACGACGCCACCTGGGAGGAGCACGGCGGTGGCTTCGACGACCGGGGCGACTGGCGGCGCGACAACGTCAACAACCTCATCGCCGACGTCCACGAGGGGATCGAGGCCACCAAGCCCTGGGTGAGCTTCGGGATCTCCCCGTTCGGCATCTGGCGCAACGACAGCACCGACCCGAGCGGCTCGCCCAGCTCGGGACTGCAGTCCTACGACGCCCAGTACGCGGACACCCGCACCTGGATCCAGGACGGCACCGTCGACTACGTCGCACCGCAGCTGTACTGGGAGCGGGGCTTCTCCACCGCCGACTACGAGGCCCTGACCGACTGGTGGGCCGCGGAGGTCGAGGGCACCGGAGTGGACCTCTACATCGGCCAGGCCGCCTACCGGGTGGGCGAGGACGGCTGGGACGGCGACGACGCGCTCAGCACCCAGCTCGACTACTCGGGTGAGCTTCCCGAGGTCGGAGGGGACGTCTACTTCTCCATCAAGAACCTGCGCGAGCAGGCCGCCGACGCCTACGCCGAACTCGCCGACACGCACTACGCGCAGCCCGCGCTCCCGCCGCAGGCGGACGCGCCCGAGAACCAGGGGCCCCTCGCCGGCCCGGTCCCGGACGTCCGGGCCCAGGCCGAGGACGACCGGGTCGAGGTCGAGTGGGAGGCCGCCGACGCCGCCCGCTTCTACGCGGTGTACCGCCTGCCCGCCGGCGCCGACGCCGGATCGGAGGAGGCTCGCTGCGCCGCCCTCGCCCCGGAGAACCTGGTGGGGCTCACCGGGGGGACCGCGCTGACCGACACCGACCCGCTGGAGGACGGCTCCGGGTACGTGGTCACCGCGCTGGACGACTACCGGGCGGAGGGCCCGGTGAGCGAGGCCGCCGACATCCGGCGCTGACCCCGGCCCGCACCCGGGCAGGACGGCACGGGACCCCCGGCCGACGGACACCGTCGGCCGGGGGTCCCGTCGTCGTCGCTCCAGCGGCCCCGGTGCATTGGCGCAATCTCCACCTCGGGGGATGAATAGTTATGATCTGCTAGCCAAAAAGACCTGACGGCGTCGCATCAGCGAGGGGTAGGTTCGTCCCATGCCGACCTTCCAGATCAGTGAGGCCGCAGACCTCCTCGGCGTCAGCGCCGACACCGTCCGACGCTGGGTCGACTCCGGCCGCCTCGCGGCGACCCGCGACGCCTCCGCCCGGCGCCTCCTCGACGGCGCCGAACTCGCCGCGTTCATGCGCGCGGGCGCCGACGAGGACCCCGGGCGCCGCGTCTCCTCCGCCCGCAACCGCTTCCGCGGACTCGTCACCAACGTCGTCCGCGACCAGGTCATGGCGGCCGTGGAGATCCAGGCGGGACCCCACCGGGTGGTCTCCCTGATGAGCCGCGAGGCCGCCGACGAGCTCGGGCTCGACGTCGGCACCGTCGCCACCGCCGTCGTCAAGTCCACCGCCGTCATCATCGAGACCACCGGAGAACACCATGCGTGACAGCAGCCCCCGACGCTCCCCCTCCGGAGTCACGCGCGTGCTCTGCGCCGTGGCGGCAGCGGCCCTCACCGCCACCGCGTGCGGCACGGACGGCGGGGCGGAGCCCGCGGACGAGCGCGGTGAGCTCCACGTCTTCGCCGCCGCCTCGCTCACCGACGTGTTCGACGACATCGCCGCGGACTTCGAGGAGGACCACCCCGGGGTCGACGTGGTCTTCAACTTCGCGGGCAGCAGCGAACTGGCCGCCCAGATCAACGCGGGAGCCCCGGCGGACGTCTTCGCCGCCGCCAACACCTCCACCATGGACCAGGTCGTCGGGGGCGAGGGGCTGGACGCCGACTGGGCGGCCGAGAACGGCGAGGACGGCGCCGTCTTCGCCACGAACACGCTCCGGATCGCGGTGCCCCCCGACAACCCCGCCGGTATCGAGGACTTCGACGACCTGACCGGGGACGACGTCTCCGTCGCCCTGTGCGCGGAGGAGGTCCCCTGCGGGGCCGCCACCGTCACCGCCATGGAGGCCTCCGGGGTCGCGATCACCCCCGTCACCTACGAGGAGGACGTGCGCGCCGTCCTCACCAAGGTCGAACTGGGCGAGGTCGACGCCGGACTCGTCTACGCCACCGACGTCATCGCCGCGGGGGACCGGGTGACGGGCATCGAGTTCCCCGAGGCCGACGAGGCCGTCAACGACTACCCCATCGGGGTCCTGGCCAACACCTCCGACGCCGGGCTCGCCGCGGAATGGGTCGAGCTGGTCCGCTCCGAGACGGGTGCGCAGGTCCTCGCCGCCGCCGGATTCGGCACGACGTGACCGCCGGCGCCCCCGGGTCCTGGCCCGCTGTGCGACGCGGGCCCGGACGCCCTCCCCGCATCCGGTCCGGACGCATGCCGTGGATCCTGGTCCTGCCCGCACTCGTGGGCGTCGCGTTCCTGGTGCTCCCCTTCGCGGGGCTGCTGATCCGGGCGCCCTGGTCCACGATGGGCGCGAGGGTCACCGAACCCGACGTGCTGGCAGCCCTGTGGCTGTCCCTGTCGACCGCCACCACCGCCACCCTGGTGTCCCTCGCGTTCGGGGTGCCCCTGGCCTGGCTGCTCGCCCGCGCCGAGTTCCCGGGCCGCCGCCTCGTCCGCGCGGTGGTCACCGTCCCCCTGGTCATCCCGCCGGTCGTCGGAGGCGTGGCCCTGCTGCTCGTCCTGGGCCGCAACGGCCTCCTCGGTCAGTACCTGGACGCCTGGTTCGGGATCACCATCCCCTTCACGCCGGTCGCCGTCGTCCTCGCCCAGGTGTTCGTCGCCATGCCGTTCCTGGTGATCAGCGTGGAGGGCGCTCTGCGCGGCGCGGACCGCCGCTACGAGGAGGCCGCCGCCACCCTCGGCGCGAGCCGTGTCACCGTCTTCACCCGGGTCACCCTGCCCCAGGTGCTGCCGGGCATCGGCGCGGGCGCGGTCCTGTGCTGGGCCCGCGCACTGGGGGAGTTCGGGGCCACCATCACCTTCGCGGGGAACTTCCCCGGCACCACCCAGACCATGCCGCTGGCCGTCTACATGGCCATGCAGCGCGATCCGGAGGCCGCCATCGTGCTCAGCCTGGTCCTGCTCCTGGTCTCCCTGGCCGTCCTGGTCACACTGCGCGAGAGGTGGGTGAACGCCTGATGGAGCCGACCGGCGCCCGGCCACCAGGAGCCGCGGCCTCCGCGCTCGACGCCGAACTGCGCCTGAGCCGGGGGGAGTTCACCCTGGACGTGGCCCTGGAAGCCGCCCAGGGGGAGATCCTCGCCCTGCTCGGACCCAACGGAGCGGGCAAGTCCTCGGTCCTGCGGGCCCTGGCCGGGCTGGTCCCCCTGACGGGCGGACACATCCGCGTGGACGGCCGGGACGAGACCACCACCCCGGTGGAGCGGCGTCCCATCGGCATGGTCTTCCAGGACTACCTGCTGTTCGAGCACATGAGCGCACTGGACAACGTGGCGTTCGGCCCCCGCTGCCAGGGGATGTCCCGGGCGGACGCCCGGGAGCGGGCCGCCGGGCTCCTCGCCCACATGGGCCTGTCCGACCACGCCCGGACCCGGCCGCGGAGCCTGTCCGGCGGGCAGGCCCAGAGGGTGGCGCTGGCCCGCGCCCTGGCGGTGCGCCCCCGCCTGCTGCTGCTCGACGAGCCCATGGCCGCCCTGGACGCCAGCACCCGCATCGACGTGCGCGCACGGTTGCGCCACCTGCTGGAGGAGTTCGAGGGCGCCACCGTCCTGGTCACCCACGACCCGCTGGACGCCATGGTGCTGGCCGACCGCATAGCGGTGGTGGAGGGCGGCCGGGTCGTCCAGCAGGGCGCCCCCGCCGAGGTGGCGCGGCGTCCCCGCACCCCGTACGTGGCCCGCCTGGTGGGGCTCAACCTCTTCCGGGGGCAGGCCGAGGGCACCACCGTCCTCCTGGACGGCCCCGGGGGCGACGACGGGGCCGGGGTGGAGGTGCGCGAGCCGCACAGCGGTCGGGCCCTGGTGGCCTTCCCCCCGCGCGCCGTGGCCCTGTACCCGGAGCACCCCCACGGCAGCCCCCGCAACGTGTGGCGGCTGACCGTGGACGGGATCGAGAGGTTCGGCGACCAGGTGCGGGTGCACCTCGCGGGACGGCTGTCCCTGGCCGCCGACGTCAGCCCGGCGGCCCTGGCCGAACTCGGCCTCGAACGGGGGGACACGGTGTGGGCGGGCGTCAAGGCTGCCGAGGTCGAGTGCTACCCCGGTTGAGGGAGTCGTCCCTGATCAGCGCGGGTTGAGGCGCTCGTGGTGATACGCCGCTCCCGCATGGTGGACTCTGTTCCGGTCCGGGCGCCGACTGGCCGAAACATGAACCGGAAAAGCGGCGTACACCTGGATATCCCGGGCTGCCCCGGGGGAGACTTAAGGCACCCGGCGACGACAGTCCTTCCCCCAGCGGCTGAGGAGGGTGCCATGTCCTTGAGAGAGCATGAGCGACGAATCCTTGAGGAGATCGAGCGGCAGCTCCGCGAGGACGAGCCAGACCTTGCCGAACGTCTGGAGACCTTCGGCGCCGACGATCCCGACGCCGCGGCCGATCCGGGCCTGGGCGGCTGGAAGCCGTGGGTGGCGTGCGGACTGATCGCCGCCGTCACCGCCGGCCTGCTGGTCCTGTTGTTCGTGCTCACGCCGACCGCTCCGCAACCGGACCCCCCGGCGCCCGCCGGGACCTCGGACACCGTGGGGGGCACTGCGCAGGACAGCGGGCCCGGAGCGGTCGAACCCGGGGGCGCCGATCCCGAGGACGGGGACCCCGGGGGCACCGGCTCCGGTGCGGAGGACGACGACCCGGGCCGCTAGGGAGTGTTTTTCAGGAGACTTCCGGGTCGGCGAGCGGCCGTCCGGGCGATCTCTCGCCAGAGGATGTGCGACGTCCTGCCCGAGGCCACGGGTCGTACGCCGACCGGACGGCCTTCCGGAAGAACACTGTCCGGGAGCCATGGGGGATCCGCTCCCGCGGCACCCGCCGGACGCGGCAGGGACCGGCCCGCGTCGGGCCGGTCCCTGCCGTCGTTTCCTGCCGGCTCCCACCGCTCGGGCGGGGGTCCGCCCGCCGCGGCTCCCGTCAGAGGGCGTTGGTGAACGCGGCGGCCAGGGGCGCGGCCACGGCCGACCCGCCGCCACCGCCGTCGACCACCACGGCGAACGCCACGTCGCCCTTGTAGCCCACCATCCACGCGTGGCTGGGGAGCTCGTCGTCCTCGTCGGCGTCCTCGGCGGTCCCGTACTCGGCTGTGCCGGTCTTGCCGAACACCTCGCCCTCGAAGGGCACGCTCTTGGCCGTACCGTCGGTGATGACGGCGCGCATCATCCCCCGCAGCGCCTCCGCGTTGTCGATCGCCCGGGGTTCGGGCAGCTCGGTGGCGGCGGGCTCGGTCACCAGCACCGGGTGGCGCCAGGATCCGTCGGCGACGGCGGCGGGCACCGTGGCCATGTGCAGCGGCGACGTGAGGATCTGGCCCTGGCCGATGCTCTGCGCGCCCAGCATGGTGCTGCTGTCCACCGGCGGGAAGGTCGGCTCGAACGCGGGGACACCGATGTCCAGGGGCGCGTTCATGCCGAACTGCTCCGCGCTGGCCTGGAGGACCTCGCCGCTGAGCTGCGCGCCCACCCGCTCCACCAGGGCGGTGTTGCAGGAGGTCGCGAACGCCTCGGTCACCGTCTGGGTGCCGTACTCGGCTCCTCCGGCGTTGCGGAACGGCCACCCGCCCAGGTCGTACTCCTCGGGACAGTCCATGGAGGCGTCCACGCCCAGCCCGTTGTCCAGCAGTGCGCTGTAGGTGACGATCTTGAACGACGAACCGGGCGGGTACTGGCCCTCGAAGGCGCGGTTGAACCCGCCGGGCACGTTGACCGCGGCCAGGACCTCGCCGGTCGAGGGGCGGACCGCCACCAGACCCGCGGGGTCGTCGGAGTCGATGATGGCGCTCGACGCCGCGTTCTGGACACCCATGTCGATGCTGGTGGTGATGTCCACGCCGTCGGAACCGTCCAGGGTGGCGACCGTGTTCTCCTCGGTGGCCTCCAGGGAGTCGGAGTCCTCGGCCTCGGCGGCGTCGACCATCAGGATGGTCGTCGCGGCCTCACCGGCCAGCTGCTCCTCGTAGGTGCGCTGGAGGCCGTCGGCGCCGACGGTGTCGCCGACGCTGTAGGCCGGGCCGAGGCGTTCGACGTCGTCCTCGGTGGCCTCACCCAGGGAGCCCGCGATCATCTGGAGCGAACCGGAGACCTCGGGCCCGCTCAGGGCGGTGCCGTCGGCGGCGAGGATCTGGCCCCGCTCGCCCCACACGGCGGTGCGGGCCAGGACCTGGCCCTCGCCCAGCCCGGGGTAGGCGACCTCGGGCGTGAAGTCGACCCACCACTCGCCGTCCTCGCGGAGGAGGGGCAGTTCGCCCTCCCAGCCCCAGTCGTCGGCGTTGGTCAGCGACATGGTGACCTCGTAGGGCGCGCTGCCGGTGCCGCCGTCGGTCGTGGGCGTGCCGACCTCGACCTCGATGGAGTCGACACCCAGGCCGGCGTCGATGCCGCCGAGCACCTCGGCGGCGTCGCCGCCCCTGGTGACGGCGGCCAGGCGCTCGTAGTCCTGGGCCTCCCACGAGGCCTGGTACTCGGCGGTCGCCTCCTCGGGCTGGGGCATGGTCAGCACGTACCAGGACACGCCGCCGCCCACGAGCGCCAGCACCACCACCGCGGAGATGACACCGATGAGCAGGCCCCGGCGCGACTTGCGGGGCGGCGGGGGGCCGGGGTCGTAGGCGTCGTCCGGACCGTCGGGGCCGTCCGGGCCGCCGGGGCCCGAACCGCCGTTGTACAGGTACTCGAAGCCCTGCGCGCCGGGCTGCCCCGGTGCGGGGGCCGCCGCAGCGTGGTTCTCCGTGTCCTCCCGGAGCGCTTCGCTCCCCGGGTAGGGGGTGTCGCCGTGGTGGACGGGCTGGCCCCGGTAGGGCTCGTCGTCGTCCCAGCCGTCGTCGGCGGTGCCCTGCTGCGCGGAGCGGGTCTCCCACTCCGGCTCGTCGGACCTGCCGTACGGGTCGCCGCCCCAGGTGTCGTTCTGGCCGTGAGCGGCCCCCTGGGCCTGGTGGGGCTCCTGCCACGAGTCGTGTGAGGGCTGGGGGCCGCTGGACTCGGGGGAGGCGTTCCAGTCGCCGGAGGGTCCCTGGGCGGCGGGGTACGGGGTCTCCCAGGACTCGGGCCTCGCGGGGGCGTCCCAGGAGTCCCCGGAGCGTGGGTCCGCGTCCGGGGTGTTCCACGACTCGGCGGACGGTGTTACGCCGGAGGGGGTGTCCCACGACTCGGACCGGGCGGAGCCCGCGGGGGAGTCCCACGCGTTCGCGGAGGGGGTTGCGGGGGAAGGGGAGTCCCAGGAGTCGGAAGGGGTGTCCCAGGAGTCTCTGGAGCGTGCGTCCCCGTCGGGGGCGTTCCACGACTCCGTGGAGGGTTCGTCGTGCCGGGGGGAGTCCCAGCCGGTGGGCGCCGCCTCGTTCGCGGGGGTTTCCCGGTCGCCGGACCCCCTGTCCCGGTAGGGGTTGTCCCAGGCCGACGCGGACCGGTCGAAGGCGTCCGCCCCAGCCTCGTCCGCGTCGTGTCCGTACCGGCCGGGCGGGGGATCCCACGACTCGGCCGGAGCTGCTCGCTCGGGCTCGTCGGAGGACACCGGGGCCGCCGGACGGGGGTGCTCGTAACCGGGCCCCCCTGTCTCGGACGGGGGTGCCGGCTGGGTCCGCTGGGGAATGCGGTAGGGGTTCTCGGGGCGCGGATCGCGCACCGGGGTCTCGTCCGACTGTTCGGGCGGCCCGGAGGAATCCGACTGCCGGGGGGACCGTTCGTCCACGCCTGACCGTCCTTCGCTACGTTTCCTGGAGATACCACGATGCCCCGCTCCCACCTCGGTGGGAGCGGGGCACGAGGATGAAGGTCGGCATGGCGGTCGCCTCTCGGCGCGGGGCACAACGGGGCTCCTGGCCGTACGGTCACCCGCCCGAGGGCGGGGCCGGACGCGGTATTCCGCGAAGGCAATAGTTGAGGCCCGGGGGACACTTGCTACCACACCGACCAACAGTGACTCTAACCCATCCGCGCGCGCCGTTGTTCCGGTACCCGGTGGTGAGTCGCATGCGCAATCTCACGACGGGAGACGGACCGCGGGGGGAAGGGGGAGGAGCCGGTCCCGCAGAGGGGCGCGGGACCGGCCGGGGAAGCTCACACGCCCGACTGGACCTGGCGTGCGATGCTGGTCTGTTCCTCACGGGAGCGCAGCTTGAGGCGCTTGCGGCCGCGCTCGGCTCCCAGTTCCTCCTCGCGGGCCTCGATCCGCTGCCAGCCCTCCCAGGTGGTGTACTGCACGCCGCGCTCCTCCAGGAGGGCCTGGAAGGCGGCCGGGTCGGGCTCGGCGGCGGGGGTGAAGGACTCGCGGTCGGCCACCAGGTTGGTGACCGTCTCCAGGGCGTCCCCCTTGGTGTGGCCGATGAGGCCCACGGGGCCGCGCTTGATCCAGCCGGTGGCGTAGACGCCGTCGATGTGGTTCTCATCCAGGTCCAGGACGCGGCCGCCGGAGTTGGGGACGACGCCGCGGTCCTCGTCGAAGGGCAGGTCGGCCAGGGGCGAGCCCAGGTAGCCGATGGCGCGGTAGACGGCCTGCACCTCGTGGTCGACGTGCTCGCCGGTGCCCCGGACGCTGCCGTCGCCGGTCAGCTCCATGCGCTCGGTGCGGAAACCGGTGACCCGGTCCTCGCCGAGGATCTCCACGGGGCTGTGCAGGAAGTGCAGGTGCAGACGGCGCTCGGCCCCGCGCGGGTCGCGGATCGCCCAGTTCTGGAGGACCTTGACGTTGGTCTTGACCTGGTTGGACTCCTCGCAGGACTTGAGGCTGCCCTCGTCCATGTCGAAGTCCTCGGGGTACACGATGACCTCGACGCCGGGCTGCTTGTCGAGTTCGCGCAGCTCCATCGGCGTGGCCTTGCACTGGGCGATGCCGCGGCGGGCGAACACGTGGACGTCGGTGATCTGCTTGGCGCGCAGGCCCTCGTACACGTTGTCGGTGATGTCGGTGTCGAGGAGGTCGTCCGCGCTCTTGGCGAGGATCCGCGCGACGTCGACGGCGACGTTGCCCGCGCCGATCACGGCGACGCTGGTGCCCTCGACGTGCCAGGAGGGCGCGACGTCGGGGTGGGAGTCGTACCAGAAGACGAAGTCGGCGGCGCCGTGGCTTCCGGGCAGGTCCACGCCGGGGATGTCCAGCGGCCGGTCGCGGTCGCTGCCGGTGGAGAAGACGACCGCGTCGTAGTGGCGGCGCAGGTCCTCCAGCTTGAGGTCCACGCCGTACTCGACGTTGCCGTAGAAGGTGACCTGCGGCTTGTCGAGGATCTTGTGGAGGGCTCCCTGGATCTGCTTGATCCGGGGGTGGTCCGGTGCGACGCCGTAGCGGACCAGGCCGTAGGGGGCGGGCAGCTTGTCGAGGATGTCGATGCTGACGGACGTGCCGCACGCGGACAGGGTCTCGTCCTTGGTGAGCAGGTCCGCGGCATAGATCCCCGCAGGCCCCGCACCCACGATTCCCACTCGCAGTGGTCGCGTCATCGCACAGCTCCAAGTCTTCGCGCCAGGGTCGGACGCCATCAAAAGGTAAGGCTTGCCTAATCTATCCGGTGTTGGCACCGGGAAAACCTACTATAATGGTAGACAATTCCGCCCCCGCCCCCAGGGGCGGGGAAGACGAACGGAACGGCCCCCGAGGTCGGTGCCCCAGGTGGGGGCGGGTTCCGAGGCGCCCTGCGGATGTCCTCCGTGGTCCTCAATCACGGGTCAACGCCCCGTCACTGGCGAATCAGCCCCGGGTCGGCTGTGGGGAAAGTCACCCTTGTTCGAGTTCGGCCTTGACCGAGGCGGCGAACCGCGGCACCTGTTCCTGGCCGGAGAGTTTGGCGATGGCGCCCATGATGGCGTCCGTCGCCTCCCGCCGGGGGCGAGCCTTGTGCGCCTGGCCCTTCCACGGGGACAGGTCCACCGCCTCGCCGAAGCGCATCCCCACGCGGTTGAGGGAGGGCAGCTTGCGCCCCCGGGGCAGGATGCGCTCGGTTCCGGTCAGCGCCACCGGCACCACCGGTGCCTCCGTGGTCAGGGCCAGCCAGGCCAGCCCGGTCTGTCCCCTGTACAGGCGTCCGTCCGGGGACCGGGTGCCCTCGGGGAAGATGCCGAAGACCTCCCCGCCCTCCAGGACGGCCAGGCTGTTGTTCATGGCCTCCTGTGCGCTCTCGCCGGGGCGGCGGTCCACCGACAGCTGGCCGATGGCGCGCAGGGCGCGGGTGAAGAGGCGGCGGGGCAGGGTTCCCTCGTCGAAGAGCTCCTGCTTGGCGATGAAGCGCACGGGTCGGGGGCAGGCCACCCCGATGAAGAGCGGGTCGATCAGCGCGAGGTGGTTGGAGGCCAGGATCACCGGTCCCTGGCGGGGGACGTTGGCAAGTCCCTCCACGCGCTGCGGCCACACCACCCGGGAGGCCGGTGCGATGAAGGCCTTGGCGGCTGCATACAGTGACACCATGAGGTCACCTCTTCTCGGTGGGTAGTCGGTCCGTAGGGTGTACGGACGTCCCGAGGGTTCCCGATGGTCCGCGCGCCTTCGAGCCTAGCGGGGCGCCGGAGCGCGAGGTCGGGGTGAGGTCCCGCGGAGCCTGTTCCGTCGGACACTGCCATGGTGTGGGTCACACGCGCTAGGCTGATGGTCTAGACCTCTGGCGCAGGTCGGGGGTCCGATCCGGACGCGCTCGTGAAGCGAGGAAGAACTGCCATGCCGAAACTGGTCGACGTCAGCCACCAGATCACCGACGGGATGACCACCTGTCCGGGCATCCCCGAACCGGTCGTCCGGGAGGGGACCGCCGTCCCCGGGGCCGCGCCCGGACACGGCGACAGCAGCGGCCGCGTCACGATGGTGGGAGCCACCGGCACCTACGTCGAGATGCCCGCCCACCGCTACCGGGACGGCGCCGACCTCGCCGACCTCGACCTGGCCCGTGTGGCCGGCCTGCCGGGGACGGTCGTCACCGCCGCGTCCTCCCACGAGATCGGACCGGAGGCCTTCGGCGGCCTCGACCTGCGCGGACGCGCGGTCCTCGTGCGCACGGGGTGGGACAGGCACTGGCGTACCGAGGCCTACGGCCGGTTCGACCACCCGCACCTGACCGAGACGGCCGCCAAGGCCCTCGTGGAGGCCGGGGCCGTCCTGGTGGGCATCGACTCGATCGGCGTGGACGACACCTCGCCCGTCGCGGAGGGCGCGCGGCCCGCGCTGGCCGTCCTCCTCGCCGCGGGGATCCCCGTCGTCTCCCACCTGTGCCTGCTCGACCAGCTCCCCGAGGAGGGGTTCACCTTCTTCGCGGCGCCCGCCAAGGTCCGCGGGATGGCGGCCTTCCCCGTGCGGGCCTTCGCCCTCACCGACTGACCCCTGCCGGACGCCCGCCCGGGAGGCCCGGGCGGCGTGCCCTCCGCGACGCACGCCGGGCGGGGCGGGCGCCGGGGATCCCCGACCCCGGCCCGGGATCAGAGGTCGGCGTCCACGTCCTTCTGGGCGCGGTGCCGCTCCCGCTGGGCCCGACGCTCGACCTCCTGCTGCGCGGAGCGCTCGTCCTGGGCGACCGCCGTGGTCATCGAGTTGGACAGGGCACGCAGCTCCATGTTGATCCGCGGGTAGGCGGCGAGCCTGGGCAGCGCGCCCAGCCGCGGCGTGCGGCGCTCCTCGATCGCCGAGGTCAGCTCGCGGAACGCCAGGTCGACCCTCTGGAGCGTGATGACGCCCACCGGTTCGGGCTTGCGGTCCTGCGCCAGTGCGGCCAGGGCCAGGTAGCCGATGCGCTGGGTGGCCACGACCACGGGCCACAGCGGCCGGGTGGACGCCGCCCGCGGGACGTCGCCGATGGCGCTCTCGTACACGCCGCGCAGGCTCACCAGAGCCGCCCGCATGTCGCGCCGCAACCGGTAGCGGCGCCCGGAGTCGATCTCGACCTCCTGGTCCAGCACCGCCAGCATGCACTGGCGGGTGGTCTCCAGCACGCCCGCGATGGCCTGCGGGAGCCGCGTCGCCGACGCCTTGCGCCACAGGAGCAGGGAGCCCGCCATACCGAACGCGGCGCCCACCACGGTGTCGATGATCCTCGACCCGGCGAGCTCGGTGATGGGGTAGGGCGAGGCCGTGTAGGAGAGCAGCAGCGCCATCGGGGTCATCAGCACCGACGCGTACAGGAAGTTGCGCCCCACCACCAGTTGTGTGGCGCCCTGCAGCACCCCCGCGAGCAGGATGACCACGGCCAGGGGCAGGTCGACCAACAGCAGCCCCACACCGGCCACCACGCCCACCAGTGTTCCCAGCGAGCGCTGCACGGAGCGGTTCATCGTCAGCACGACGTTTCCGGCCTGGAGGACGGCCGTCGTGGTCAGCGCCACCCAGTAGTAGTGGTCGAGCCCCAGGGCCAGGCCGAAGGCGCCCGCGGCGGTCACCGTCACCCACATGCGCAGCGCGGTCGGCCGGATCAGCGAGTCCCCGCTCAGGCTGGACCGCAGCGCACCCAGGAGCGCGGGGTAGCGCTCGTCGTGCAGGGTCTCCGTCCGCTCGTCGTCCTCCTCCTCGTCCTGGCCGGCGCGGCGCGCCGACTGCGAGGCCCGGGAGAGCAGCGAGTACAGCCTGGCCTCCAGCGAGCGCGGGCGCATGCCCCGCCGCAGCTCGTCCAGGGCGTCGGGATCCGGGGCCCGCCCGGGGTCGGCCACCGCCAGTGCCAGGTCGTCGGCGTATCCGGCGACCTCCTCCGGCAGGGGTGTGGGGCGCGCCATGCACACCTGCGTCGCGACCAGGTGGACGTCGGACACCCAGCGGAGCAGGGCGCGGAGCCGGGCCGCCTCGGACGTGGTGCGGTAGCCGCGGGTCTGGCCCAGCAGGACGATCCGCCAGGCGTCCGCGAGGGTCGTGGAGGCCTTGTGCTGGGCGTGGTCCAGGTCCGGTGTCCCCACGGACCGCAGCAGTGCGGCCAGCGCGCGGAACGCCGCGGCCACCGCCTTGTACTCGGGGTGGCGGCCGCGCAGAGGGGCCCCCGACATCGACACGGCCCAACCGACCGCCGCTCCCATGGCCGCGACCAGCGCGTGCAGGGGCACGTCGGCCAGCGATCCGGGGGCGATGGTGGAGATGGTGGCGACCAGGACGAAGAACATCGGCCCCGGCTTGTCGACCCGCCAGGCCGCGCAGACCCAGGTGGCGACGCCCGCGGTCAGGCCGATGGAGACCACCGCCGCCCACGGGGTGAGGGACGCCGCCATGGAGTTGACCGCGACGGCCGCGACGAAGCCCAGGCCCACCAGGGCCAGGGCCGCCGAACGGTAGGCGTAGGGGGTCTTCTTCTCGTACAGGACGGTCATGGACCCGAGAGCGGCGAGGGTGCCGATCTGCGGTCCGAAGACGAGCGCGGCCAGGGCGAACGACACGGTCATCGCGATGGTGGCCTGCGCGGCGGTGGTCCACGCCCAGGCTCCGGCCTCCAGGCCGAAGACGGCCTTCAGGTCCACGCGGGGGCGGGGGCGCGCACCGACCTCGGCCCGCCGGGGCCCCTTGTGGGAGCCCGTGTCGGGGCCGTCCCCTGAGTCGTGGGAACCACCCAGGTTGATCGGCCCTGTGTCTCCTGTGGTTCCCAGATCTCGCACGACTTCCATCCTAGACCGGGATGAACCGGTACTTAGGTGACTACTTGGATGAATGTTGTACCGCAGAAGCGGCCGAGTTGACAGCCTCGTCGCGCTCGGCCTCGGCCCGTTCGGCACGCTCGACCGCCCTGGCGCGGGCCTCCTCCGCCACCGACAGGCGGGCCGCGGCGGCCTCCCGCGACTCCGCGAGGGTCAGCTCGGCGTTGCGGCGCTGGGTGTCCAACTCCGCGGTGAGCCGCTCGCGGTCGGCCGCCAGCCGGTCGAGTTCGGCTGTCAGGCGCTCGCGGTCGGCGGAGGCCGCCGCACGGTCGGACTCCAGGCGTTCCTGGGCACGGGCCAGCTCGGCGCCGAACCGCTCCCGCTCGGCGGACAGGTCCTCGGCCGACCGGTGCGCCTGCGACTCCGCGCGGTCCGCGCGGGCCAGGGCGCTCTCCGCCGCGAGGACGGCCTCGTCCCGGCGGCGGGCGTGCTCCGCGGTCTCCGCGCGCAGCCCCTCCGCCTCCGCCCTGGCGTGCTGGACGCGCCGCGCTGCATCGGCGCGCTCGCGGTCGAGCTCCTCCGAGGCCCGGGCGGTGAGGTCGGCGATCCGGCGCTCGGCGGAGGCCAGCCCGGCGTTGGCCTCCGCGGCGGCGGCGTCGCGCTCGACCACGGCCGCGCGCGCCACGGCCTCCTGGCGGTCGCGCTCCTCCTCGGCCGCGTCCCGGGCGGCCAGGGCCTCCTCGGCCATCCGCTCGGCCTCCTGGGTGGCGGCCACGGCGGAGGAGGCGGCGTCCTCCGCCACCCGCCGCGCGGTCTCGGCCTCGCGGCGGCGGTTCTCCGCCTCCAGCCGGGCCCCGTCGGACTCCGCGGCGTGCCGCGCCCCCGCGAGGCGGGCGGCCTCGACCTGCGCCTCGGCGGCGGCCGGGTCGGTCATGGTCGAGAAGGCCTCGGTCGCGGACCGCAGGGTGACGGTGAGCTGCTCGCTCTGCACGGCGAACCGGGTGAGCAGGTCGTCCGCGCGCAGACGCGCGGCGGTGACGGGTTCGGCGCCGGGGGCGGGAGAGGCGCTGGGGGCGGGCTCCTGGGCGGCCCGGGACTCCTCCTCCTGGCGTTCGGACTCCTGCGCCTGGCGCTGGCGCTCCTTCCAGGCGCGCCACCGGGTGTGTTCCGGCAGGCCGCAGTACTGGGGAGGGCGACCGGGAGAGGACGCGCGGGGTACCGGCCGGTCGCAGCCGGGGAAGTTGCAGGTGTTGGAGTCGGAGGAGGCCACGAGGTGAGCGTAGCGGTTCGTCCCCGCCCGCCGCCGGGGTGTGTCGCGCTCCCGCGGTGCGCGCTCCCGCTCGGGCGGGGCGTCCCGCCCCCGGCGCCGTAGTGCCTCCCGCGCACTCCCTCCGGTAGCGCTCACGGGCGGCGCGCCGACGCGGTCGGAGCCGAGATCCCGGACCGGCCCGCGCCGAGGAGCCGGCGCACCGTGTCGGCCGACAGGAACGCGTCACGCCCCGCACCGGACAGGGCCGGTACGGGGCGTGACGCCCGGTGTCCTCAGGTCCGCGGGGTGTCCGCTCCGTGGGGCGGGCACCCCGGGCGCGTCCGCGGAGCGCACCGGGGGAGCGGCTCAGTCGTGGGCGCCGAAGCCGTCCACACGGGAGACCATCGTGGTCACGAACGGACGGAAGCCCTCCCGCTCCAGGAAGCTGATGTCCTCGGAGGCGGTGGCCAGCGCGGAGAACTCGATGTCGCGGATGCCCGTGGAGGCGAGCTGGCGGCGCACCTCCTCCAGCAGCTTCGAGCCGACGCCCGTCGCGTCGTACTCGGGATCGATGGCGAAGGTCTGCACGACCGCGACCCGTGTCCCCCGGTCCCAGCTGCCCTGGGCGCTGTCGCGGATGGTGACCATCGCGTACCCGGCCAGGTCGTCGCCGCTCTCGGCCAGGATCGCCATGGTGTCGGGGTCCGACAGCCAGGCGAGGTACTGGGCGCGGCGCCGCCGCCACGACTCGTCCAGGCTCGTGGCGCTGATGATGTCCGAGAGGTGCGATGCGCTCAGGGTGTGCTGCTGGTGGAGGGCGCCCCACAGGTCCGCGAGTTCCTCCACCTCGTGTGCTCCCAGGTAGCGGAAGCCGAGAACGCCGACGTCAGTCGGGAAAGGTTTGGTCATCAGCGAAGTTTGCATTTTCTTCTCACCCGTTCCCACCAGTGTTGGGTGCTGGTCCCCCGGGGTCCCAAGTCAAGGTGCCCGTGGTTGAGCTGTGACTCCGACTGTACGTTCCGGGATCGACCGGAACAGACGTGACACGAGGAAAGAGGTGCACGAGATCGCACGATGAGAATTAGTTCGATTTTTTCTCAAGGGCTTATTGGGTTGTCGAGGGGTCGGAGGGGGTCTGGGCGGTGTGCACGGAATCACGCTCCAAGCTGGGGCAACAGGATGGAAACCACACGGAAACCTGTTCGTACTGTCATACGTTGGAGCACATGATCGACGTTCGGCGGTTGCAGCTCCTCCAGGCACTCGAACACCACCGCACGGTGGCGGCGACGGCGGAGGCGCTCAACGTCACCCCGTCGGCGGTCTCCCAACAGCTCGCCGTCCTGGCCCGAGAGGCCGGGGTCCCCCTCGTCGAACGCCAGGGCCGCCGCTTCCTGCTCACCGGAGCCGCGCGGGTGCTCCTGCAGCGCGCGCACGTCATCTTCGCGGAGATGGAGCGGGCCACCGCCGACCTCGCCGAGTTCGCCGAGGGCGACCGCGGCGTCATCCGCGTCGGCTCCTTCTCCACGGGCATCAGCGACCTCGTGGCCCCCGCCCTCGCGCGCCTGCGCACCAGTCATCCGGGCTGGTCGTTCGAGGTCGTCCAGGCCGAACCCGAGGAGAGCGCCGAGATGGTGCGCTCCGGGCGACTGGACGTGGCCCTGACGATGTCCACCCGGCACCTGCCGGCCGCGGGAGACCCCGACTTCCGGGTCGACCCGGTCATGGTCGAACTGCTCGACGCGATCCTGCCCTACCAGCACCCGCTGTCCACCCGCACCAGCCTCCACCTGGCCGACGACCTCTCCGACCAGGACTGGATCATGTCCGCGCCCGGCACCGCCTGGCACGAGTGCGTGTCCGGCGCAGCCAACCAGGCGGGCTTCCAGCCGCGCGTGGTCCACACCGTGGACGACTTCAGCGCCGTGTTCTCCCTGGTGCAGGCCGGTCTGGGCATCGCCCTGATGCCGCGCCTGGCCTGGACGGGCCTGCACGCGCCGCAGATCGTGGTGCGCGGGGTGCGCGAGACCGCGCGCAGGCACATCGTCGCCCTGTCCCGGGCCGGCTCCACCCCCGAACCCCTGCTCACCGCCATCCGCGAGGCCGCCAGCAAGGTCCCGGTGCCGTCGGTGGGCCCCTTCGCCATCGCGGGCTGACCGCGCCGGGCCGGTGCCGCCGGCCGGCGGGAGACCTCCCGCTCAGGGGGAGTCGGGCAGGGGCGGGACGTCGTCCAGGACCTCCCCGGCTGCCTGGTGCAGGTAGCGCGCCACCAGCTGGATCGGCCGCCACGCCCACCCGCCGGTGCGCCCGGCCAGGAAGACCTCCCTCACCCCGCCCAGCTCGCCGAGGGGGGCGTGCGCCACACCGCGGCGGGTCACCGCCGCCAGGCGCGGGACCACGCCGATGCCCACCCCCGCCGCGACCAGCTCCTCGAACAGCTCCAGGGTGTCGACGCGGTGCGCGATACGCGGCGTGAAACCGGCGTCGGCGCACATCCGCTGCACCAGCGCCTCCTCGTCGCCCCGGTACGGGCTGGCGATCCACGAGGCCCCGGACAGCTCCCGCAGCCGCCGGCGGGTCAGGGTCCGGCTGTCCGCGCCCTCGGAGGGCTGGGACAGCAGCAGGTCCTCGCTGCCGATCGGGCGCACCGTCAGGGTTCCCGGAAAATCCCGGGGGAGAAGGCTGTACTGGTACACCACCCCCAGATCGGCGCCCCCGGCCTGGAGGAGGGTGAGGGCCTGCTCCGACTCGTACTCGGTCAGGTGGACCTCGATGCCCGGGTGGTCGTGCCGCAGGCGGCGCAGGGCGGGGAGCACCACGGGCGCCGCGCTCGTGTACATCACCAGTTCAACGCGGCCGACGGGTTCGCCCTCGCCCTCGAACTCCGCCCGGGCCGCCTCGACCCGCGCCAGGATGTCCACCGCGTGCTCCGAGAGGCGCCGTCCCGCCGGGGTGAGGCGCACGCGGCGGCCGTCGGGGGCGAGGAGGGGGACACCGGCCTCCTTCTCCAGGACGGCGAAGTGTTTGGAGACCGCGGAGGTGCTCATCCCTGTGACCTCGGACACGGCGGCCATGGTGCCCAGGCGCTCCAGTTCCACGAGCAGGCGCAACCGGGTGAAATCCATCCACCAAAACTACACGGTTCATCAACCACTGGTCCGTGGACAGAAACGGACGTCTCAGATCCAATGGTCGGGTGATCCCCTCATTCGTGTCCCCGCTTCGCCGTGCCCGCTTCCAGGTCCCGGCGCCGGTCATGCTGCTCATCGGCATGTTCACCCTGCACACCGGTAGCGCCCTGGCCGTCACCGCGTTCGCCCACGCGAGCCCCGCCACCGTCACCTGGCTCAGGCTGACGTGGGCCGCGGTCCTGCTGCTGGCCCTCGGCGGTCGCTCCCTGTGGCGTGCCGTGCGCACCGCGACGCGGCGCGAACTGGGGGCCGTGGTGATCCTGGGCACTGCGAGCGCGGGGATGATGCTGTTCTACTCCGAGGCGACGGCGCGGATCGAACTCGGCGCCGCCACCTCCATCGAGTTCCTCGGCACCCTGGTCGTGGCCGTGGCCGCCATGCGCCGCCGTCGCGAACTCGTGTGGATCGCCGCGGCCGTGGTCGGGGTCCTGTGCCTGACCCGGCCCTGGCAGGGGGGCCTCGACCTGGCCGGGGTCGGCTTCGCCCTCGCCGGGGCGGTCTGCGTGGTCGTCTACATCGTGCTGACCCAGAAGGTCGGCGCCGGTTTCGGCGCCGTCCACGGCCTGGCGCTGACCATGACCGTGGGGTCGCTGGTCAGCGCTCCCTTCGGGGCGCCCGCCGTGTTCGCCGCCCCGGACGTGGACCTGATCCTGTTCACGCTGATGATCGCCCTGCTCTTCCCGATGGTGCCGTTCCTGCTGGAGATGGTCGCGCTCCAGCGGATGAGCCGGACCGCCTACAGCACCTTCTCCAGCCTGGAGCCCGCGGTCAGCCTGGTGATGGGGCTGGTCGTCATCGGCCAGGCGCCCGTGGCCGTACAGGTCGTGGGCATGGGGCTGGTGGTGGTCGCCGGGGTCGGTGCGGCACGGGGGGACCGGCGCGACCGGCCCGCGGTGCCCGACCCGGTGGTCGTGCGTCGGCGTCGGGCGGTGGAGGCCGCCCCCGTGGCGTCGGCGGAGCCCGTCGCAGTCGGTCCGGTCGGGCACGCGGTCCCGGTCGTCGCCGGGGCGCCGGCGGGGCCACCGGCGCAGGCGCGACAGGCCGACCGGGCCGCCTGAGCCCCCGTCGCCGCCCTTCCGTACGGCCTCTACGATGCTGCCATGCAGACGAGTGGGGCCGTGTGGACAGGCGTTCGCGAACAGGTCCGGGCGTTGGCGGGGGCGCCCGGAGCCGCAGGCGTGTTCGGCGCGGGAGCCCATGGATTCGAGCTGTCGGATCCGCTGACCCCTGAGGAACTGGCCGAGCTGGAGGAGCAGCTGAAGGTACGGCTGCCGGAGGAGTACCGGGAGTTCCTGCTCTCGGTCGGAGCCGGCGGTGCCGGTCCCGCCTACGGCGTCTTCCCCGTCGGCAGGGGTGAGGACGGCCGCTGGCGGTGGAACGGTGACGGCTCCGAGCTGGTCGTCCCTGAACGGTTGGGTGAGCCCTTCCCGGTCGCGGAGCCGGATCCGGAGTCACTGACGGTCCTGTGGGCTCGGGAGCCGCGGGAGGAGGACTTCGAGGACGCCGACGAGTTCGACGCGGTCTACGGGGACTGGGACGAGCGCATGGCCGACATCCTGTGGTCAGAGGAGCGGACCGTCGGGGCGCTGTGCCTGTGTCATCTGGGTTGTGCCCTCCGTCAGTGGTTGGTCGTGTCCGGTCCCGAGGCCGGGCGCATGTGGCAGGACAGCCGGGCCGACGGCGTGGCACTTCAGCCGCTGACCGACGACGATGGGACGCCCCTCACCTTCGGGGACTGGTACCTGGGCTGGTTTCACGGGGTGTCCACCTCCACACAGGAGAGCTCTGACAGCTCCTGATGCGCGGGGTCCCGGGGTCGTGCGCTGTTGCCGGGCGGGGGTGGCGCAGGTGTCCGTCCCTCCGGGGGGCGCACCCCCCGTCCCCGTGTCCGCAGGGCGTGTGGGCGCAGGAGGCGTGTGGTTCCGGGGGTTTTCTCCGCACTCCCGACCTGTGATCCGCACCACTTCCGAGGTGGGAAAGCGGTCGGATTCGGCTGGAACCCGGCGGTCGTCACACCGCCGCAGGGCACCTGAGCAGCACATACCGCCACGTTGCGTAGGGGAACAGGTCCTGAGCTGGTCTTTCGCGCCGTGAATCGGACGGTCCGAATGCACTAGCTTGGTGCGATCATGGCGGCGAAATCTGATCTCGAACTCCTGCGCGCCCACGAACCCGTGCTCATGTGCACGAAGGGGGAACTCTTCTTCCCCACCGACGTGGACGCCTACGTACGCAATTGCAGCCTGTGGATCGAGGAGCCCGGCGGACGCGAACGCGTCCTGGTCCCCGCGGGGGAGCTCACCCTCGACCGCCTCTCCCAGGCCGAGGAGGAATGGCCCGAACGCCACAAGCACCTCCGCTTCGTCCAGGAGGAGACCCTGCGGGAGGAGGCCCGCCGCTACAAGGGCATCGCCCGCTCGGTCATCCCCAAGAGCGGCCGCCTCGCCGCGGTCGGCGTCCTCGGCCGCGTCCTCGACATCCTGATGAAGCTCTCGCTGCTCATCCGGGGCGCCGTCCCCGGCGGCGTCACCTTCGCGGCGGTGACCCGGTACCGGGAGCGCGTCGACAACGGCAGCGCCACCTACTACGGCCGGGTGACCCGCGAGGGCGGGTACATCATCCTCCAGTACTGGTTCTTCTACGCGATGAACGACTGGCGGACCATCTACGGCGGCGTCAACGACCACGAGGCCGACTGGGAACGCGTCACCGTCTACGCCGTGGAGAACCCGGACGGCACCACCCGCCCGGTCTGGGTCGGCGCCTCCTCCCACGAGTACCACGGCGACGACCTGCGGCGCAGCTGGAACGACCCCGACCTGCACAGGGACGGCGAGCACCCGATGGTCTACGTCGGGGCGGGCTCCCACTCCCACCAGATGCTCCCCGGCGACTACCTCATCCAGGTCGACCCGTCCTTCCTGCGCGGCATCATCCGCGCCTGGCAGTGGATCACCCACCGCGTCTTCCGCGCGGACAGCGCCATCAACCGCCACGGCATCGGCGTCCCCTTCGTCGACTACGCGCGCGGCGACGGCGAACGCCTCGGCCCGGGCGGCGACCGCGAGTGGTACGTCGTCCTGATCGACGACGAGACCCCCTGGCTGAAGGGCTTCCGCGGACTGTGGGGGCGCGACACCCGCGACTTCTTCGACGGCGAACGCGCGCCCAGCGGCCCGCGCTACGAGCGCGACGGAACCATCCGCCGCTCGTGGGCCGACCCCCTGGCCTGGGTCGGCCTCCAGAAGGTGGCCCCGACCGAGGTTGCCGCCCGCGCCGAACTCCGCTCCCACGTGGGCGTCCTGGACGAACGCCTGCGCGAGATGGACGCCGAGGTCGTGCGCCGCCGCCACGGGCTGCGCCAGCTCGACTCCGCCCGCATGGCCCTCTCCCGGGAGGCCCACTCGCGGCCGCGCGCCCGGGAGTACACCGAGCAGATCGAGTCCCTGGAGGAGGAGCTGGCCGGGGTCTACGAGAAGCGCGTGCTGTTGGCGGACGAACGCGACACCCACCTGAGGGCGCTGGAGTCCGAGACACCCCTGGTGCCTCTGCCGACCGGGCACCTCAAGGCGCCGCACCTGCCGTACTCCTCGGGCCAGCAGCGCACCACGCGCTTCCTCCACCTGTGGGTGGCGCTGAGCACCCCGCTCCTGCTGGTGTCGCTGGCCCTGCCCCTGTTCCTGCTGGACGGGCAGTTCACCCTGTACGCGATGCTCGGCGTCGTCGTGGCCTTCGCCGCCGTCGACTCCGTCGCCCGCCGCAAGTTCATCCAGTACGTCACCGGCCTGGCGGTCGCCGCCGTCGTGATCGGACTCGCCGTCGGGGTCGTGGCCGCGTTCATCGTCAACTGGCGGATCGCGATCACCGTCCCCATCGCGGTCATCGTGGTGCTCCTGCTCGTGGTGAACATCCGCGAGCTCCTGCGCCGCTGACCGCTCCTGCCCCGTCCCCGTGCCTGTGCCCCCGGCAGCGGGGGCCGGGCAGGACGGCTCCTCCGGGAGCGGCCCCGCTTGGCACCGGCCGCCCGAGCGGGGACGATGGGGGCATGAGCGACGCGTTGTTCGGCTCCCCGCCGGTGGAGGTGGCCCCCGGTGCGGTGCACCTGCCCGGATGGCTCGACGGGGACGCGCAGGCCGACCTGGTCCGGCGCTGCCGCGACTGGGCGCGCGGACCCGCCGGAATGCGCCGGCACGCGATGCCCCGCGGCGGCGTGATGAGCGTGAGCATGCTCGGACTCGGCTGGCACTGGCAGCCGTACTCCTACTCCCGTACCCTCCCCGACGGCACGCCGGTCCAGCCCTTTCCCGCCGTCCTCGCCGACCTGGCCGCCCGCGCCGTCGAGTCGGCCTACGGCACCCCGCCCGGGTCCGGAACCGCCCCCTACGACGTGGCCCTGGTCAACTTCTACGACGCCGACGCCCGGATGGGCATGCACCAGGACCGGGACGAGCTCTCCCGCGAGCCCGTGGTGTCCCTCAGCCTCGGCGACACCTGCGTCTTCCGCTTCGGCAACACCGAGACCCGCACCCGCCCCTACACCGACGTCGAACTGCGCAGCGGCGACCTGTTCGTCTTCGGCGGCCCGTCCCGGATGGCGTACCACGGCGTGCCGCGCACCCGCCCGGGGACCGCCCCGCCGGCCCTCGGCCTGACCGGGCGGCTCAACATCACCGTCCGCGCCTCCGGACTGGACGCCTGACCGCGCCCGTCTCACCCGGAGCGGGCGTGTCGGCGAGCCTCCGCCCCTCCGCCCGGACAGGATCGGGCGGAGTACCCGCCGAACGGGAGGGAAGCCCGTGCCCGACTCCTCACCCGAACGCGTGATGGCCCTGGGCCACGAGGCCGCCCTGCTGCCCGCCCAGGCCGCCCCCGGGACCGTGCGCGCCGTCCTCTACAGGGACGGGCGCCGGGAGAGCGAGACCGACACCGTCGAGGAGGCCCGCCGGGCGGTCACCGCCGACAGCGGGCTCATGGCCTGGGTCAGTATGACCGCACCCGACCAGGAGCAGCTCACCGACGTCGCCCGGCACTTCTCCCTGCCCCGGCTCGCCCTGGAGGACGCCATCGTCGCCCACCAGCGCCCCAAGGTCGAGACCTACGGCGACGTCCTGTTCGTCGTGCTGCGCCCGGCGGGCTACGACCGCGGCCAGGAGACCGTCCAGGTGGGCGAACTCCACCTCTTCGCCGGGGACGGCTTCGTCATCACCATCCGCCACACGGGCCAGGTGGACGTCGAGGCCGTCCGCGACCACCTGGAGGCGGAGCCGCGCGTCCTCGCCCACGGGCCCCTGGCGGTCGTCCTCGCGGTCCTGGACCGGGTCGTGGACGCCTACGCGCCCGTGGTCTTCGACATCCAGGACGACATCGACGAGGTCGAGACCCAGGTCCTCGACAGCTCGCCGAAGGCGTCGCGACGCACCTACCGGCTCGCCCGCCAGGTGATCGTCCTGCACCGCGCGGTCGACCCGCTCGACGTCGCCCTGACCGACCTCATGACGATCCTGGAACGCCCCGAGGGGACCGAGCCGGGACCTCCCCAGGCCGCCGGGGCGAACCGGAACGTCCTGCACAACCTCCTGCGCGACGTCGCCGACCACGTCACCGCCGTGCGCGACCACGTCGAGGGCTTCCGCCAGATCCTCCAGAACATCATGACCGTCAACAGCGCACTCATCGACCAGGCCCAGAACGAGGCGATGAAGAAGGTCTCGTCCTGGGGCGGCATCCTGGTGGTGCCCACCCTCATCGCCTCGGCGTACGGCATGAACATCGACCCGCAGCCCGGTTACGAGTGGACGTTCAGCTGGCCGCTGGCACTGCTTCTGATGGCGCTCTCCAGCCTCACCCTCTACGTTGTGTTCCGACGCAACGGCTGGCTGTGAGGAGGAATCGCGGTGCACGACGGGGAATCCGCCGAACGCGAGGTGATCCGGCTGATGACGGGGGCGTGGGTGGCCAGGGCCGTCGCCACCGCCGTCGAGCTGGGCGTGCTGGACCGGCTCGGCGAGGGGCCGGCCGACACCGCCGCCCTGGCCGACGGGCTCGGCCTGCACCCGGACAGGCTGGGCCGCCTGCTGAGACTGCTCGGGGCGGCGGGGGTGGTCCGTGAGCGCGACGGCCGCCACGAGCCCACCGACGTGGGCTCCCACCTGCGCCGGGGGCACCCCTCCGGGATGGCCGACCTCGCCCTGCTCTACGACACCGACATGTTCGGGGACGCGTGGGCGCACCTGGCCGACACCGTCCGCACCGGGCGGACCGCGTTCGGGGAGGCCCACGGGACCGACGTCTTCTCGTACCTGGAGCAGCACCCCGACGACGCGGCGCTCTACACCGCGGGCATGGCGGCGGGCGGGCGGTTCTCCACCGCCGTCCCCGACGTGTACGACTTCGGCGGAGCCCGCACGGTGGTCGACCTCGGGGGAGGGGACGGCGAACTCCTCGCCACGGTCCTGGCGGGCGCCCCCGGCGCCCGCGGCGTGCTGGTGGAGCGCCCGCCCGCGCTCGCCGCCGCGCGCGAGCGCCTCGGCGCGTTCGTGGACGCCGGACGGTGCGACCTGGTCGAGGGCGACTTCCTGCGGGAGGTGCCCGGCGGGGCCGACGTCTACCTGCTCAGCCGTGTGCTGCACAACTGGTCCGACGGCGACGCCCGCCGACTCCTGCGCCTGTGCCGCGAGTCCATGGCCCCCGACGGCAGGGTGCTCGTCGCCGAACGCGTCCTGCCGGACCGCGACGGGCCCTGGCTCTCCCTCGTGCTCGACGCCCACATGATGGTGATGACCACCGGAGCGGAGCGGACCGAGCGCGGCTACGAGGAGCTGCTGCGCTCCGCCGGGCTCACCACGCGCGAGATCCTCGACCTGCCCCTGGAGATGCGGCTCCTCGTCGCCGGACCCGTCCCGTCCCCGTCATGACCGCGACGGCGGCCGGCCGGCGCGGGACCTCCCCCGTCACATCCGCCAGGGGAGGTTCAGCCACGGACTCGCGGGGTCGCTGACCAGCACCTGGTGCGCCGCCACCGAGTCCTTGTAGTAGGGACCGAACGAGCCCTCGTCGAAGGCCATCGCCCGCCCCAGCACGAAACCCGCCGACATCTCCTGCCACGAGCCGTGGTAGCGCATGGACTGCGCGCCCGCACGGAGGATGTGGCCGTGCGCGGCCCGCTCGTCGGCGAACCCGGCGTTGACCCCCCACCGGGCGAGGTTGACCGCCCGGCCGAAGTCGTAGGCGCGCACGGTCCGCACCGGCACCCCCCGGGGCAGGACGCCGTCCTCGGCCATGCGCTCCTCGTACTCCCAGACCTGGGCGGCCTCGACGACCATCTCCTCGTAGACCTCGGGGCCGGCACCGCGACTCCTGCACCAGTGGGCGATCAGGTCCGGCCACACGCCCGCGTCGAAGGGGTGCCCGGGCGCGCGGGCCATCGCCTGGTTGCGCAGGTCCAGCAGGACCGTCACCGACGAGGCCTGGCGGTGGTCGTCGGTCAGGCGGCGCAGCGCGCCGTCCCACCCGGCGGTGTCGACGATGCCCCAGGAGTCCCGGAGCTTGGCCCGCTCGTCGTCGGCGTCGCAGCAGGCACACGACGAGGGCACGGTGTTCCACACCCCGCCTCCCGCCGTGGGCATGTGCGCCCCGGAGGCGAAGGCGTGCGCCAGCGGCCCCTGGAAGATTCCCCGGGGGTCGCTGCGGAGCTTCGCCCGCTTGGAGAACAGTCCCATGTCGTGCTTCCTCAGGGGTTCAGGAGGCGGCGGATCTCCTCCGCCTCGTGTCGTGCCTCGTCGGTGACCTTCTCGGAGGCGAGCAGGCTGTCCCGCCACTGCTCGGCTGCCTCCGCCGCGCTCCTGGACAGCCGGTCGGCCTGGGCCTCGCCCGCGGCCTGCGCCGCGGCCTGCTCCCGGCGGTCGACCGCGAAGGCGGCCCCGGCCCCGATGGCGGTGGCGACGCACAGGAGGATCCAGAACCCGCTGGACGACACCAGCCCCAGGACCGCCAGGAGCACGGACAGCCCCAGGAACCCCCACGAGTACATGCGGGCGTTGCCCTCGTACGCGTGGCGTGCGCGGAGCTGGGCCTTGGCGCGCTCCAGTTCCCGGGTGTCGGGCCCCGCGGAGGTGACCGTCACCCGCCCGCCCTGCGCGTGGAGCCGCGAGGAGTCCTCGATCGGCTCGGTCGCCTCGCGGAGCAGCGTCTGCGCACTGTCCATGACCGCGGAGCGCTGGAGGACCAGGGCGAAGGTACGGCGGTGGGGCGGGGCGTCCTGGCGGGTCAGGTCGTCACCGAGCAGTTCGGCGACCGTGCCGACCTCGTCGGTCCACAGCGGCAGGGGGCCGTTCTGCCCGCTGCTCTCGATGACCGCGCGCAGCGTGTTGGCGCGGGAGATCAGCGGAGCCTCCTCGGTGCTGCCCTCCTCGACCAGCGTCCGCAGGGACTCGACGAGGAACTCCGCGCTGACCGGGTCGGGTGCGAGCGCCTCCTGGGACGTCTCCTCGCTGCCGAGCGCGGTGATGCGGGCGACGGCCTCCTTCAGACCGGTGAGCTTGCGCAGGGCCGCTTCGCGCCTGGCGATCCCGTCGGCCCCGGCGGAGAGGCCGGAGCCCGTCGCGCCCCCGCCGCGCCGGGCGGGCCGGACGGAGGGCTCGGACCGGGGTGCGGCGGCGGTCAGGGCGCCGACGGGCGGCACGGTCACCTCCCGGTCCGACCAGCGCCGGATGGTGGACAGGAGCAGGTGCTCGCGCGCGTCGTCCCCGAAGGCCCCGTCGGCGGTCAGCAGCCACAGGGCGCGCTGTCCCCGGGTCACCTTCTCGCCGGGGTCGGGCAGGTGGGGGAGGAGGTCGGCGGTGATGCCCTCGCCCATGGTGCGCGCGTGCTCGGCGCGGGTGAGGGCGGTGGCCAGGGCCGCGAAGTGGCGGGCGCGCGGGGCGTCGCGCCGCGCGGCCTCGTCGAAGCGCGCGCGTGCGGTCGCCACGTCGTCGGCGAGCAGGGCGTGCAGTCCGCGGGCGGCCGGGACGAGCCAGTACCCGGGGGCGTCCGCGAGGTCGAGCCGGGGGACGGGCGCCCCGTCCAGCATCTGGAGGGTGCGGTGGCGGGCGATGGCGGCGTCGTCGAACATCGACAGGGTGGCGCGGACGTCGCTGAGCTCGATGAAGGCGTCGAGGGTCGCGGAGACCCGGTCGAGCCGCTGTTCGAGCGTTCCGCGGATGTGCGACAGCTCCGAGCGCATCCTCCTGCGCTCGCTCGCCATCCGGGCGTGCGTGGAGCCCAGGCTCTCCTCCAGTTCCCGGATCTTCCGGTTCTGGGAGTAGTCGGTCCAACTGTTGCTCATACCTCGGTCCCTTTCGTCGCGCGCGCGGGGGACATGGTGCGCGCTGCGTGGTGTGACGGTTCGCGGGGGTCTCCGGTTCCGGGTTTTCGGCGGTGGAGTGGCGGTCGGGACGGGGGCGGCCCCCGTGCACTCCGGGTGTTCGGGGGGTGACGGAGAAGGGGTTGGTGTCAGGGGTCACATCGCCTAGGGTGGGAGCGCTCCCAGAAAGGACTTCCCATGGATGCCCCGAGACTGCCCGCACACCTCCAGTTCGGAACCGCCACCGCCGCCTACCAGGTCGAGGGGGGCGTCCACGAGGGAGGACGCGGACCGTCCATCTGGGACACCTACTGCCGGACCCCCGGGCGCGTCGCCCGGGGCGAGACGGGCGACGTCGCCTGCGACCACTACCACCGCTACGGCGAGGACGTCGCCCTGCTCGCCGACCTGGGCGTGGACCTCTACCGCTTCTCCGTCGCCTGGCCGCGCGTCCAGCCGACCGGGAAGGGCCGCCCCAACCCCGAGGGCCTCGCCTTCTACGACCGGCTCGTCGACACCATCCTCGGCGCCGGCATCGAACCCGTCCTCACCCTCTACCACTGGGACCTGCCCCAGGCCCTGGAGGACGAGGGCGGCTGGCGGGTGCGCGACACCGCCCACCGCTTCGCCGAGTACTCCCGCATCGTCGCCGACCGCCTCGGCGACCGCGTCAACCGCTGGATCACCCTCAACGAGCCGTTCTGCTCGGCCTTCGTCGGCCACGCCGTCGGCCGCCACGCGCCCGGCACCCGCGAGGGCACGCCGGCGCTCGCCGCCGCGCACCACCTCCTCCTCGCCCACGGCATGGCCGCCGGGGAACTGCGCGCCGCCGCGGCCGGGGACGTCGGCATCACCCTCAACCCCGACCACCTGCTGCCCGCCTCGGACTCCGACGACGACCGCGCAGCCGTGGAGCGGGCCCGCACGCTCCACAACCGCGTGTGGTTCGACCCCCTCTTCACCGGCGCCTACCCCGACAACGAGGACGAGGTCTGGGGGACGATGGCCGACGGCTCGTACCGCGCCGACGGTGACCTGGAGATCATCGCCCAGCCCCTGGACTTCCTCGGCGTCAACTACTACCGGCCGATCATGCTCCGCGACGCCCCCCACACCGAGGCCGACCCGTCCGTCCGCACGGCCGTGGACATCCGGACCGAGCAGGTCGCGTTCGAGGGGGTGCGGCACACCACCATGGGGTGGCCGGTGATCCCCGAGACCTTCTCCGACCTGCTCATCGACCTCAACCGCCGCTACCCGAACCTGCCGCCCCTGCTCATCACCGAGAACGGCTCGGCCGAGGACGACCGGCCCGACGAGACCGGGCGGGTCCGCGACACCGGCCGCGTCGACTACCTGCGCGACCACCTGGCGGCCCTGGGCCGCGCCATCGAGGCCGGTGTGGACGTGCGCGGCTACTTCGTGTGGTCGCTGCTGGACAACTTCGAGTGGGCCTACGGCTACGACCGGCGCTTCGGCCTGGTCCGCGTCGACTACGAGCTCCTGGAGCGCCACCCCAAGGACAGCTACCACTGGTACCGCGACTTCCTGACCTCCCACCGCGCACGCAGGATCCACGAGCCCGCCGCCCGCGACGGCGCGTGAGCGCAGGCCGCCCCGCCCAGCCCCGCGGCCCCGGCCGCGGGGCGGCCACAGCCCCCCACCACCCCGACGCCGTGGTGGCGCCACCCCCGGACTGCGACGGGCCGACCGACGACGCCGTGCCGCGCACCATGGGGGCGCACGTAGCGGACGCTCCCCGCGAGCCCCGCACGCGGGCGGGGCCCACGGCTCAGGCGTGCTGGCGGGCGACGCTGCCGAACGCGCCCACGACCGCGCCCAGGGCGAACATCGACGCCTCGTCCTCGTCCATGTGGACGATGCCGGCCGGCACACGCACTCTGTAGGGCTTGGACTCGGCGGGGAGGATCTCCAGACCGTCGATGATCCCCTGTCCCTCCAACATCAACAGGGCCTCCTCGACCCTTCCTGTACGGTCACCACGGGACCATATGGACATGCGTCAACCCTCACTACGGCCGGGGCCGGATACAACCGAGCGGGAACGGCACCACTGGGACAGGGCGGTCCACTGTTTCCCGGGCCGGAACTCCAGCCCTGTCACGCTCCGGGATCCGTTCCGGTGTGCGCGGGGAGCAACCCCAGTGATACCACCGGCGCGGCGGGACCGGGACGGCATCGGCGGTGCCGTGCACTGGCCGGAACCGGCCACCCCGCGCAGGTGTGGGACCGGCCCGTGTCCGGAGGCCGCGGGAGCGCGCATCAGCCGGTGAGCACGGTCATCTCGTCCCCCCGCGCGTCCAGGGCCGACAGTTCGACCTCCGCCGAGGGCGGACCCCCGCTGCGGGGCCCCTCGACGGCGACGGGCTCACCGTTCTCCCCCGTCCCCTCGGCGCCGCCGCGCACCACGACCCGGGACGCCTCGCGCGACGCCGCCGCCAGGTAGTGCCAGCGGCCGTCGCCGTCCTGCCACCAGGTCCCCGCCACCACCTGGCGGTTGAGGTTGCTGCAGTCCCAGCCGCTCCGGCGCTCGCCCGCGACCACCGTGTCGGTCCCCTCGCCGGTGGTCGCGACCAGCACGGCGCGGGCCAGGCCGCCCCCGTCCTGCGTTCCGTAGCGCACACACACCCAGCGCCCGTCACCGCCGCCCGGGAGCTCCTGTCGCGCGAACTCCCACGCGGTCGCCGTGGACACCGGCTCGTGCGGCGGGGCGCCGGCGCAGGCGACCAGGCCCCAGAGGTCGAACCCGTTCGCCGGGTCCAGCACCTCGTGCGGGCCCAGGCGGCGGATCTCCGCGGGGGGCGGCGGCATGTAGCCCAGGTGGGCGGTTCCGGGGCCGCCCAGGTCGATCGCCGTGTACGCCTGGCCGTGCGCCACCTCGGGGGCCCGCAGCCGCAGCACCGGCCCCACCCCGCAGTGCCCGCCGGCGGCCACGGCCCCGGTCACCCCGTCCTCGTGCGGGATGTCGGACCAGCGCGCGCCCGCCTCGCCCAGGGGAGCGGTGGCGGCCTCGGTCACCCACGGCGGCAACAGGTAGTGGGTGCCCGCGTCGGTGTCGGCGAGCCTCAGCGCGGGCCAGTGCGCCACCCCGCCGTCCGGCTCGGCGAACACCTCCACGTCCTCGTCCCCGCCGGCGGCGGTGTAGCGGGCCACCCACGGCCCGTCGTGCAGCAGCACCACCTCCCGGTCGGCCACCTCGCCCGCGAACAGCAGGCGCGGGGCGCGCGGGACCGCAGTGGCCGGGCCGCTCCCGGCGGAGGTCAGGGCGGGCGTGCCGGGGGTGCCCCCGGCACGCGCCGGGTCCCCCGTGGTCGCCCGCCCGGTCCACACGGCCAGCGCCCTGCGGACCAGATGCTCGTCGCCGACGGCGGTACCCCGGGGGTGCCACGCGGTCAGGTCCAGCCGGAAGCGTTCGCGCCAGGTGTCCTCCGCGGGCGCGTCGGCGAGGGCGACCGGGGCCGTGCGCGCGGCGGACCCGAACGTCTCGGCTCCCGGTTCGGCTGCGGTCAGCGACAGGGAGAGCACCGCCAGACAGGCCGCGCCCGCCGCGACGGCGAGTCCGCGCCGGTCGAGGAGGGCGCCCCGGCCGTTGACCCGCACGACCGTGGGGTCGGGGAACCGGAGGTCCTCCTGCACGGTGAGGGCCCGCTCCACGGCGCCGTCCGCGTCGCGCACGCCGACCGAGGCGAGCAGTGCGCGGGCGTCCCCGGGGGCCATGCCCTCCACGCGGAGCAGGGCGTAGGCCGCCCGGGTCCGCGCGTCGAGGCCCTCCAGGCCCTCCAGTGCGACGGCCTCGCCGCCCGCACCCTCCAGCGGTGACACCCGCAGCCCGGTGGCGCCCCTGGGGTGCCATCCGCGCGGGAACAGGGAGCGCCGCAGGACCTGTCGGCGCACTCGCGCGTACTCGCGCGGGCGGGGTTGGCGGCGACCGGGGGGCAGGGCTCCGGTGACCACGCGGTGGGCCCGTTCGAGCAGGCCGTGGGCCGGACGCCGCCCGGAGAGGGCGAGGAGGGAGATCAGGACAAGGTTGCGATACCTGTTCTGGGGGAGGCGGTGCTCCGCTGGGGTGGGCATCAGAACTCCTCGGGATCGGTCCGAGCGAGCCTAGGTACCCCGGGTCCGCCGCACGCGGCGAATGCCGAAACCTGCCACCTATGCCTGGAAAGTCCCGTGGGGCGGGCTTTCCGGGTTTCCCTCCCGGTGTCGGCGGGGGTTGCGCGCACCGTCCGGTGTCCTCCGCGCCGCGTCCGCGCCGGGGACGGACGGCGGGGGTGCGGTGCGGTCCGGTGGTGACCTGCATGGACACTGGTTCTGTGAGAGATGTACGTTAATCGACTCACCTGGTAGGAAAAGTCATATTTTGTGGTAGTTTTCTGCCGTCAGGAGTTCCAGCGGTAAGCCCCGGCTGGCTGGACGGCAACCCTCCACCGCGGTGGGGTGCCCCGGGTGAGGACACGGCTGTCGTTGCGTGCGCGCATCGTGGCAAGCGCAGGTTCCCTCGAACGAGCTCCCCGCGCGACCCTCCACCGTGCCACACATCTCCTCAGGGGCTGGTGAAAGGACTTTCCGTGATCGAGTCAAGCCGCTTGGGCACTCGAAACCGAGGACGCGGCGTCCTCCTGTGCGCAGCAGGCAGCGCCCTGATACTGGCGGGCACCACCGCGTGCGGCGGCATCGACACCGGTGAGGGCGGGTCCGCCGGCGGCGAGATCACCGTCACCGCGTTCGCCGGCCCCTGGGGAGAGCTGTTCACCTCCTCCTTCGTCGAGCCCTTCGAGGAGGAGACCGGGATCGAGGTCAACGTGGTCACCGGCGCCGACGGCGAATGGGTGACCCAGATGCGCGCCGCCGGGGGCGAGAACCCGCCCTTCGACCTGGTCGCCCTCACCTCCGAGACCTTCCACCAGGCCGTCACCAACGACCTCGTCCAGCCCCTGGACCCCGACGCCCTGGCGCACTGGTCCGAACTGGACCCGGTGCTCGTCGAGCAGTCCACCGTGGACGGCTCCTCCTACGGAGCCCCCCTCACCACCGGCTCCGCCGGCCTGGTCTACCGCACCGACCTCGTCGAGGACCCCCCGCAGGACTGGGAGGAGATCTTCGACGAGCAGTACTGCGGCCACGTGGCACTGCCGCCCCTGACCTACAACATCGGCCTGCAGTTCTTCTCCGCGCTGGTGGCCTCCGAGGGCGGGGACCTGTCCGACCCCGAGGCCGTCGACCGCGCCTTCGAGCGACTGGAGGAGCTCAAGGGCTGCGTCTCCGCCTACCCCTCCGACGCGGGCAACGTCGGCACCGTCCTGCAGAACGGCGACGCCTGGATCGTTCCGTTCTGGGACGGGCGCGCCATCGCCATGGAGCAGGAGGGGCAGCCGATCGGCTTCACCTACCCCGAATCCGGCGCGGTGGGCGCTCTGACGTCGTACTACGTGGCAGAGGGCACCCAGAACCGCGAGGACGTCTACGCGTTCCTGGACTACCTCACCTCCGCCGAGCACCAGAAGCCGTTCGCCGAGGGGACGTTCTACGGCGGCGGCAACACCGGCATCGACCACTCCGCCGAGTTCGACGAGCGCATCAGCTACGGCACCGACGTCTACGAGGACTTCACGTGGGTGGACTACGGCGCCGCCACGCCCAACCTCAACGAGTGGCAGCAGCGATGGAACGAGATCTTCCAGTGACCGATCCGACCTCCGAGCACATCGTCGTCGAGTCGCTCACCACGGCCTACGGCGGGACACGGGTCCTGGACGTCGACCGGATGGCGATCCACCGGGGCCAGTTCCTCTCCATCCTGGGGCCGAGCGGCTGCGGCAAGACCACGCTGCTCCACGCACTCGCCGGGTTCGTCGAACCCGACGGCGGCTCCATCACCATCGACGACCGCGACGTCACGGCGGTGCCTCCGCACCGCCGCGGCCTGGGCATGGTCTTCCAGAACTACGCCCTCTTCCCGCACATGTCGGTCGCCGACAACGTCGCCTACGGCCTCCGGGCGCGCCGCACGCCGCGCCCGGAGCGGGACCGGCGCGTGGCCGAGGCGCTGGACCTGGTGGGCCTGGCCGAGTTCGCGCGGCGCCGCCCCCGGCAGCTGTCCGGAGGGCAGCAGCAGCGGGTCGCCGTCGCGCGCGCCCTGGCCACCCGCCCCGAGGTCCTGCTCCTGGACGAGCCCCTGTCCAACCTCGACGCCCAGTTGCGCCGCGAGATGCGGGTCGACCTGCGCGCACTCCAGCAGAGGCTCGGCATCACCATGGTGTTCGTGACCCACGACCAGGAGGAGGCCATGTCGCTGTCGGACCGCATCGTGGTCCTCAACGGCGGGCGGATCGAGCAGGAGGGCACCCCGCAGGAGATCTACTCCGCCCCGGTGAGCCGCTTCGTGGCCGAGTTCGTGGGCGCCGCGAACATCATCGAGGGTGTCGGCGGGGCCGACGGCGTCGACGTCGACGGCGTCCTGGTGCGCACCGGCCTGGACGAGGCGCCGTCCGGCCCCGTGTCCCTGGCCCTGCGGCCCGAGCGCGTGCGCGTGTCCGGGGGAGAGGAACCCCTGGGCGCCGCCGGGCGCGGCGGCGTGCACGGCGAGGTGGTCCACCGCGCCTTCCTCGGCGACGGCTGGGAGACGCGGGTGCGCGTGGGGGAGTCCCTGTCGCTGGGCGCCCGCACCGACGCCGAGCCCCCTCCCCTGGGCGCGAGGGTGACCGCGCACTGGGACGCGGCGAGCGTCATCGCGCTCCGCGACGCGGGCGGCGCCTGATGGGGGCCGCCCGGGGACGCCTGTTCGGCGTCGGGTTCGTGCTGCCCGCGGCGGTGTTCCTGGTCCTGGTGTTCCTGGTGCCGCTGGTACGCGTGCTGTCGCTGAGTCTGCATCCGGTCGACGGGGCGGGCAACCCGCTCCCCGAGTTCTCCCTGGTGCAGTACCAGCGGGTGTTCACCGAGTCCTTCTTCTCGCAGGCGCTGGTGAGCAGCTTCCAGACCTCCCTGCTGGTCACCGCGCTGTGCCTGGCTCTGGGCTACCCGGTGGCGTACGCGCTGTCGCGGGTCCCCGGCGGGGCGCTGCGCACCCTCATGTTCGTCATCGTCCTCTCACCGCTGCTCACCAGCGTCGTCGTGCGCAGCTACGGCTGGGTGGTGCTGCTGTCGGCCAACGGCGTCGTCAACCGCTTCCTCGTCGGCACGGGCATCGCCGACCAGCCGCTGCCCCTGCTCACCAGCTACACGGCGGTCGTGGTCTCGGTGACCCACGTGCTGCTGCCCTTCGCGATCATCCCGCTCACCACCGCCCTGGGCGGTATCGACCCCCACCTGCGACGCGCCTCCCAGAGCCTGGGGGCGGGGCCCGCCCGCACCTTCGGCCGGGTCACCCTGCCCCTGAGCCTGCCGGGTGTGGCCGCGGCGTGCATGGTGGTGTTCCCGCTGTCCATGGGCATCTACATCACCCCGCTCCTCGTCGGCGGCGCCAACCAGCCGCTCGCGGGACTGCGCGTGTACAGCCAGATCACGAGCGTCTACGACTACCCCGTCGCCGCCGCTCTGAGCCTGACCCTGCTGGTGCTGACCCTGGTGTGCGTCGCCGCCATGGGCGCCGGATTCCGTTTCTGGGAGAGGAGGAACCATGGCTGAGACCACCGCCGCGCCCCGCGCGCGCCGACGCCCCGCGGTGGCCCGCCACGCGGGCAGGATCGCGCTCGGCCTGCCCGTCGGGCTGATCCTGCTCTTCCTGGCGGCCCCGCTCGTCGTGCTGGCCGTCAGCTCGCTCAACCCCGCCGCCTCGCTGGAGTTCCCGCCGCGGGGCGTGTCCCTGCGCTGGTACGCCTCGGTGCTGTCGTCACCTGACTGGTCGGTGTCCTTCCGGCTCAGCGGCCTGCTCGTGGTCATGGTCGTGGCGACCACCACGGTCCTGGGCACGCTGGCCGCCTACGGCCTGACACGCGGCACCTTCCCCGGACGACGGCTCGTGGAGGGTGTGGCGCTCGCACCCCTCATGGTCCCGGAGATCATCATCGCCCTGGGCCTGCTCTACTACTTCCAGGGCCTGGGGCTGCTCAACAGCGTGCCGGGGCTGTGGCTGGCCCATTCCCTCGTGGCGCTGCCCTTCACCGTCCGCACCATCATGATCAGCGCCTCGCGGCTGGACCCCGCCCTGGAACGCGCCGCCGCCACCCTGGGCGCCGGACGGACCCGGGTCTTCCTCACCGTGACCCTCCCGCTCCTGCGCCCCGGCATCCTCGCGGGCGCGGTGTTCGCGGCGGTGACGTCCCTGGGCGAGGTCGCGGTGTCGGTCCTGATCTCGGGCGCCAACACCACCACCGTTCCCGTGCGCGTGTTCTCGGCGGTGAAGTTCGAACTCGACCCCTCGGTCGCGGCGGTCTCCACGCTGCTCATGCTCGCGAGCGTCGTGGTGATGGTGGCCGTCGACCGGATGACCCGACTCTCGGAGGCAGTGTGAACGACGACCCGGAGACCGCGACCCCGGCCACGGTTCCACAGGGACCCCGCGCGGGCATCGACGTGGGCGGGACCTTCACCGACGTCGTGCTGAGCCTGCACGGCGGCGGCACCGTCCACCACAAGGAGCCCAGCACCCCCGCCGACCCGGCCCTGGCGGTGGCCCGCGGCCTGGCCGCGGTCACCGCGGCGGCCGGGCTGGCCCCCGCCGACGTCGTGGACATCGCGCACGGGACGACCATCGGCCTCAACGCCATCATCCAGCGGCGAGGCGCCCGCATCGCCCTCGTCGTCACCGAGGGCCACCGGGACATCCTGGAGATCGGCCGCAGCCGCATGCCCTCCTCCTTCGACCTGCACGCGGCCAAGGAGGAGCCGCTCGTCCCGCGCGAACGCGTCGTCGAGGTGAACGCGCGCCTGGACTCGCGGGGAGGCGTACTGCGCGACCCCGACGACGCCGACCTCGCCCGCGCGGCGGCGGAACTGGCCGCCACCGGAGCCGACGCCGCCGCCGTGGTCGTCCTGCACGGGCACACCGCGCCCGACTACGAGGCGCACCTCACCGAACGCCTGGCCGCACTCGTCCCCGACCTGCCCCTGGTGTCCTCCGCGGCCGTCTGGCCCGAGGTCCGCGAGTACGAGCGCACCCTCGTTGCCTGCATGAACGCCTACATCCAGCCCTTGATGAGCGGCTACTTCGACCGGCTGGAGGAGCTCCTGGCCGACCTGGGCGTGCGGGCCCCGGTCTACATCACCGCGTCCAACGGCGGGTCGCTGAGCCTGGCCTCGGCGCGGGCCCGGCCCATCGAGACGGTGCTGTCGGGGCCCGCCGCAGGGGTGACAGCGGCGGCCCGCCTGGCCGCGGCGGCCGGGACCGACGACGTCGTGACCTTCGACATGGGCGGAACCAGCAGCGACATCGCCGTCACCGTCGGCGGCACTCCCGAGTTCGCCGTCAACACCACCATCGGCGGCCTCCCCCTCATCCTGCCCGTGGTGGCGGTCGGCGCGATCGGCGCCGGCGGCGGCTCGGTGGTGCGCGTGGACGACTACGGCCTGCTCAAGGCCGGCCCGGAGAGCGCCGGGGCCGACCCGGGCCCCATCGCCTACGGACGGGGCGGAGTCCGGCCCACCATCACCGACTGCTACCTGGTCACGGGCATCATCGACCCCGAGGAGTTCCTCGGCGGACGCATGGAACTGGACAGGAAGGCCGCCGACGAGGCCCTGGCCGACCTGGCCCGCGCACTCGACGGGAGCGAGGGGGAGGGCGCGGCCCGCACGGCCGCCGACGGCGCGCTGCGGATCGCCACCGCCGGCATGGCCGTCGAACTGCACAAGACCCTGGCCCGCCGGGGGCTGGACCCCGCGGACTTCACCCTCGTCCCCTACGGCGGTGCCGGACCCACCCACGCCGCCCTCCTGGCGGAGGAGGTCGGCATCGCCGACATCCTCGTGCCCGCCTCGGCGGCCACCCTGTGCGCCCTCGGCGCGGTCGGCGCCGACCTGCGCCGCGACTTCGCGCGCAGCCTGCGCCGCCCCCTCGACGAGGAGTCCGCGACCGCGGTGCGCGCCGTGCTCGACGACCTCGCGGAGCAGGCACGCTCCTGGCTCTCCGACCAGGGGCGCCACGAGGCCGACACGGTCCGGCTGGAGGCCTCCGCCGACCTCAGCTACCTGGGACAGGCCCATGAGCTGCGTGTGGACCTGGGGGAGGGGGACGCCCGCTCCGGTCTGGACACCGCCGCCCTGGCCGAGGCGCTGCACACCGAGCACGAGCGCCTCTACGGGTTCCGCGACACCGACGCCGCGATCCGCGTGGGCACCGTCCGCCTCGCCGTCGTCGCCCCCCGCCCCGACCCCGGCGGCCCCGGCGCCGCCCCCGCCGCCGGCGAGACCGCGCCCCGCGCCCACCGCACCGTCACCGTGCACGGCCGTGACGTCCGGGCCGCCGTCCACGACCGTGCCGCGCTCGGGGTCGGCCACCGCGTGCCCGGACCGGCCGTCATCGTCCAGGACGACAGCACCGTCCTCGTCCCACCCGGTTGGTCGGCCGAGGTCGACCCGTCCGGCCACCTGCGCCTGCGCCTGAGGAGCCGTTCATGAAACTGCCGCCGATCACCCTGGAGATCATCGGCAACAAGCTCACGGCTCTCGCCGAGGAGATGTGCCTGACCCTCCAGCGCACCAGCCGCTCCCTGTACGTCAAGGAGACCGCCGACTTCTGCTGCGCACTGGCAGGACCCGACGGCCGCTTCTCCGCCTACCCGCGCGGCATCGGGGTCTCGGGGTTCGTCGGACTGGACCTGACCGCCGCGATCGAGGCGGCCGGCCCGCTGGAGGACGGCGACGTCATCGTCACCAACGACCCCTACCGGTCCGGCGGCCTGGCCACGCACCTCACCGACATCCAGCTCATCCGCCCCTACTTCCACGACGGCGCGATCATCGGCTACGGATGGGCGTTCATCCACTGCTCCGACATCGGCGGCCGCGTGCCCAGCAGCCTGTCGCCCACCAACCACGAGATCTACCAGGAGGGGTTGCAGATCCCCCCGGTCAAGCTCGTGAGGGCCGGAGAGCGCGCCCGTGACGTGACCGCGCTCATCGCCGCCAACAGCCGCTCCCCGGAGGCCAACGAGGGCGACCTCCAGGCCATGCTCGCCGCGCTGCGCACCGGGGGCGAGCGCCTGGCGTCGGCGGTGGCCGCGCACGGCGCCGCCGACGTCCTCGCCGCCCACGGCGACCTCGTCGAGTACACCGCCCTGCGGGCGCGCGCCGCTCTGTCCCGGCTGCGCGAGGGCACGTACCGGTTCACCGACTACCTCGACGACGACGCGGTCACCCCGGTCCCGGTGCGCGTCAGCGTCGCGGTGACCGTCGGGGCGGACCGGCTGCACCTGGACTTCACCGGATCCGACCCCCAGGTCGAGGCGGCCTTCAACATCGCCAGCCACGGCACCGCCCACGCGTGGATCACCACCCGGGTGCTGGCCCTCATCTGCACGCTGGACCCCGAGGCCCCGCTCAACGCCGGGCTCATCGCCCCGGTGGAGGTCACCGCCCCCGAGGGGTCGGTGGTCAACGCCCGCCACCCGGCCGCGGTCGGTATCCGGCACGCCACCGCGTCCCGCGTCAACGACGCACTCGGCGGGGCCCTCGGCCTGGCGGCGCCCGACATCATGCCCGCGGCCAGCAGCGGCCTCGTCGTCCCGGTCGTGGTCGCCGAACGGCACGCGGGCGGGCAGAACGTCCAGGTGCTCGAGCCCATGGTGGGCGGCACCGGCGCCCGCGCGGGCGCCGACGGCGTGGACGGCCGCGACAGCGGCATCTCCAACCTCTCCAACAACCCGGTGGAGACCGTCGAGACCGAGATCGGCGTGGAGATCCTCCGCTACGCCCTGCGCCCGGACTCCGGGGGCGCCGGGCGCTGGCGGGGCGGCAGCGGACTGGAGCTGTCCTTCCGCGTCACCCGCGACGACTCGCGCCTGCTGGCCCGCGGCCTGGAACGGCTGCGCTTCCGACCCTGGGGCCGAGAGGGCGGCCGGGCCGGGGCGCCCGCCGAGCTCATCGTCTCCTCCGCCGACGGCGGCGACGAGCGCAGGGTGGGCAAGATCGACGTCCTGGCCCTGCGGCGCGGGGACACGGTCACCCTGCGGACCTCGGGCGCCGGAGGCTACGGCGACCCGTTCGAGCGGCCCGGGGCCGAGGTCCTGCGCGACGTGGTGCGCGGGGTCGTCACACCCGCCGCCGCGGCCCGCGACTACGGTGTCGTGGTGGTCGGCGAGGGCGCGCGAGCCGCCGTCGACGCCGAGGGCACGGCCGCGCTGCGCGTCCGCGGCTCCGGCGCCGCCGGAGCCCACGGGCTGGGCCCCGAGCGGGACCGCTGGGAGAGCCTCTACGACGAGGCGACCGCGGACCGGCTGGTCGCGGCCCTGTTCCGGCTGCCCGCGCCGACCAGGCACAGCCGCCGGGTGAAGGTCCTCGGCGACGCCCTGGACCTGCTGCCGGACGGTTTCCCCTCGGTCGCGGCCGAGGAGGCCGACCTGGACCGGGCGGTGCGCGCGTTGGGGGCCGCGGTCGCGGCGCTGGAGGCCGAGGCAGCGGAGGAGACGGAGTGAGCGGCGGGGGCCCGGCGATCGGACGCGCACGGGCGGTGCTCTCCCACTACGGCGCCGGAGCTCCCGGCACCGACCCGGACGCGCTGGCCGACCTCTACCGGGACCTGCACGCACACCCGGAACCGGGTTTCGGCGAGGAGCGGACCGCCGCCGTCGGCACCGCCGCCCTGTCGGAGGCGGGCTACCAGGTCACCACGGGCGTGGGCGGTACCGGCGTGGTGGGCGTGCTCCGGTCGGGGCCCGGCCCCGCGGTGCTGCTGCGCGCCGACATGGACGCCCTGCCCGTCCGCGAACTGACCGGGCTGCCCTACGCCTCGCGGTCGGGCGGCCCCGGAGACGACCGGCCGCCGCTCATGCACGCCTGCGGGCACGACATGCACGTGTCCTGCCTGATCGGCGCGGCCTCGGTCCTGGCCGACGCGGCCGCGCACTGGAGCGGCACCGTCCTGGCGGTCCTGCAACCCTCGGAGGAGAACGGGGCCGGTGCGCGGGCGATGCTCGACGACGGCCTGTACGCGCGCTTCGGCACACCCGACGCCGTGTTCGCCCAGCACGTGTTCCCCCTCCCCGCAGGTGTCCTGGCCCTGCGCCCCGGCCTGGTCCTCGGCGCGACCGAGAGCGTGGAGGTGACGCTCACCGGCCGGGGCGGCCACGGATCCCAGCCGCACCGCACCGTCGACCCGGTCGTCATGGCCGCCGCCTCGGTCATGCGGCTCCAGGGCGTGGTGGCGCGCGAGGTCGACCCCGAGGAACAGGCCGTGCTGACCGTCGCCCGGCTGCGGGCCGGGCACGCCGAGAACGTCATCCCCGACGAGGCGGTGCTGACCCTCAACGCGCGCGCCTTCGACACCGACGTGCTCCGCCGCGTGGTGGCGGCGGCGCGCCGCATCCTGGACGGGGAGGCCGCCGCCTCGGGTGCGCCGGTCCCGCCGCGGTACCGAGGGCTCGGGGCCTTCCCGACCACGGTGAACGACCCGGCGGCCACGGCCCGCCTCGGGGACGCCTTCGGCGAGGTGCTGGGGGCGGACCGGGTGGTGCCGATGGACCGCATGATCGGCAGCGAGGACATGGGGCACTTCGGGACCGACGCCGGGGCCCCGTCGGTGTTCTGGGGCCTGGGCTCGCTGGTGCCGGGCACGGCGCCGGCCCCGGAGAGCGACAGTGCGGGCAACCACTCGCCGTACTTCGCCCCCGCGGTCGAACCGACCCTGTCCACGGGCGTGCGGGCGATGACGCTGGCGGCGCTCACCGCGCTGGGGCCGCCGGACCACCCGGCCTGAGCCCCGGCGTGACCTGAGGGGGGTGGGTGCCGGGTTCCAGTCCTGGTACGCCCACACCGCCGGTGCGGTTGAGAGCCCTGTTCTCCACCTCGGAGAGCAGGGCTCTTGCTCTGCTGCCGCCGACCGGGCCCGCCGTCCCCTGTGCCCGCCGGCGTGCGCCGCCGTCGCCGCGGACCGGGCTTGACTGTGTCCCTACGGCATGGTGTTTCGTCGGGTTCGCGCGACGGCCCGTCCGCGGGACGGAGGCCGTCCTCCGTGCGCCCGACGCCGGGCGCACCGTTCGGACACACGCCGCAGAACCCTGACTGGAGCACTGGATGGCCGAGACACGAGAGTCCCTTCCGAGGCTGATCGACGTCGAGGAGTTCTTCTCTGACCCGGAGTTCTCCGGTGCGTCGATCTCGCCGGACGGGACGCGGATCGCCTACCTGGCGCCGAAGCACGGGCGGACGAACGTGTGGGTGCGCGGGATCGAGGAGGAGCACGGGGACGCGGTGTGCGTCACGCACGACTTCCGGCGCGGCATCAAGACCTACCACTGGACCGACGACCCCCGCTGGCTGCTGTACCTCCAGGACACCGACGGCAACGAGGACTGGCACCTCTTCCGCGTCGACCTCGACGCGCCGGACGAGCCCGCGGTCGACCTGACGCCCCTGGAACCCGGCTCCCGCGTGTTCGCCGTCGAACCCCTCGCGTCGGTCCCCGGGAGCGTGCGGGTCTGGATGAACCAGCGCCCCCTGTTCATCGACCTGGTCCTGATCGACGTCGCCACGGGTGGGACGACGGTGCACCTGGAGCAGCCCGACCTGACCACCACCGTCCTGGTCGACGGTGAGGGCGAGGCGGCCTTCTACTCGGAGCTCACCGACGACGGCACCCACGAGTTCCACACGGTCGACCCCGAGAGCGGGGAGAAGCGCCTCGTGCTGCGGCAGGGGGGACCGGAGCACCCGATGGGGCTGCCCCTGCAGATGGTGACCCCGGACGGGAAGGGCCTGCTGGTCGGTTCCTACCAGGACTCCGACGATCTGCGGATCGTCCGCGTGGATCGGGAGACCGGTGAGGAGACCGTGGTCGCCGCCGTGGAGGGGCACAGCCTGTGCACCATGGGCCACCTGGCTCCCGAGCTGCCCCCCACGGTGTTCGTCAGCCGGCGGACCGGGGAGCTCATCGCGGCCCGCTTCGTCGGCGACCGGCCCAGGATCGAGGCGCTGGACCCGCACTTCGCCGAGGTGTCCGCCGAGTTGTCCGCACTCTCCGACGGCGTGCTCGCCTCGGTGTCCTCGGACGAGGCGGAGCAGCGGTGGATCGCCACGTTCATCCAGGACCGCGGGCCGGGGGCGACCTGGTTCTACGACCACGGCACGGGGGAGAGCCGGCTGCTGTTCAGCCCGTACCCGCACCTGGACCCGGCCGACCTGGCCCCCATGGCGGCGGTCGAGCTCACGGCACGCGACGGGTTGCCGCTGCACGCGTTCCTGACCCTGCCCGTCGGCGTCGAGCCCGAGAGGCTGCCGCTGGTCCTGCTGGTACACGGCGGGCCGTGGGCCCACGACACGTGGTCCTACGACCGGACGGTGCAGTTCCTGGCCAACCGCGGCTACGCGGTGCTGCAGGTCAACTTCCGCGGCTCGTCGGGCTACGGCAGGCGGCACATGACCGCGGCGATCGGCGAGTTCGCCGGGAAGATGCACGACGACCTCATCGACGCCGCCGACTGGGCGGTGGCGCAGGGCTACGCGGACCCGGCCCGCATCGGCATCGCCGGCGGCTCCTACGGCGGCTACGCGGCACTGGTCGGAGTGACGTTCACCCCGGACTACTTCGCCGCCGCGGTGGACTACGTGGGCGTCTCGGACCTGGCGAACTTCATGCGCACACTGCCGCCGTTCCTCAGGCCCAGCCTGGCCAACAACTGGTACCGCTACGTGGGCGACCCCGACGTCGAGGAGCAGGCGGCCGACATGCTGGCCCGTTCGCCGATCTCCCGCGTCGACCGGATCCGCACCCCGCTGCTGGTCGCCCAGGGGGCCAACGACGTCCGCGTGGTCCAGGAGGAGTCCGACAACATCGTCGAACGCCTGCGCGCCCGCGGCGTCCCCGTCGAGTACCTCGTCGCCGAGGACGAGGGACACGGATTCGAGAACCCCGAGAACCAGATCCTGTTCCACCGCGCGATGGAGCGGCACTTCGCCGAGCACCTCGGCGGCCGGTCGGGCACCCCGGACCCGGCGTAGCGGTCGGCGGTCCGGCCGTGCGCGGAGCCGTGGGCCGGACCGCCCCGCCCGGGTGGCGCGGACACCTCCACCCGGGCGCCGCCCCCGTCACGGTCCGGTGTGCTCCGCGGGGCGGGGGCGGGGCGTGCGCCGCCCCGAACCGCCCGGTCCCCGGGGGAGGGCCGTGGCACCGGGTCGCCAGGGGGCACGGGCCCTCCGGCAGCGGACCGGGCGGCCGGGTCAGGCTTCCGCGCCGTCTCCCTCCCCGCCCGGCCTCCGGGCCGCCGCCTCCCGCTCCGGGACGGTCGCGGGGACGCCGTCGCGGGGAACCGGGGCCGGGGCGGCGACGTCAGGGGCCGACACCCCGAGCCGGAGGGCGGCGTGGCCGTGCGCTGCCCGGGCCCTCCTCCCCGGCCGCGGCCCCCGGCTCCCGGTATCACCGGCCTGCGCCGTCGGGTGTCAGGGACAGGCTTTGCGCCCACTGCACCAGGACCGCGCAGGTCTGGACGAGTTCGCCGTAGAGCTCCTCGTCGGTCCGGGCGGCACGGGCCTCGCACAGCTCCTCATAGGCCAGATCCCACCAGGTCGGCTCCCGGCCCGCGGAGTCGACCCGGGCCTGTGCTCCGACCGCTTCGGCGCGGTGCTCCGGACCGGTGCCCGGGGGCAGGTTCTGGACGCCGTACAGGCTCTGCTGCCGACGCCGCTCCTCGGCGACGTGCCCCAGGGTGCGGTGGAGGGGCCCGGCGACCCCGGCGTCGCCCGCTCCGTCCGCCGGCGCCGTGCTCCGAGGGGCTGCGGGGAAGCGGGTGGTCGTCCGGTGCTGGGAGAAGGGCTCGCCGAGGAGGAAGTGGGCGACGGCCTGCGCGCAGTAGTCGACGCTGTCCTCGGGCAGGCGGTGGGCCGGGAACCACTTGAGCTCGGCGTGCTTGCGGGGTTCGAGGTTGGCCGGGGTGCCCTCCCAGTTCCGGCACGCGAAGAAGAAGTGCACCCAGTCGGCGCCCCCCTCGTGGCTGTGGACGACGTGGGCGAACTCCAGGTCGGTGGTCGAGAGGGTGATGCCGAGCTCCTCGCGGCACTCCCTCACGGCCGACCGCACGACGTCCTCGCCCGGGTTCGCCTTCCCGGCTGCGCCGGCGTGCCACAGCCCCGGAGCGAAGGGTGCGTCGGGGCGGCGGCGCGCCAGCAGGACCCGCCCGTCGCGGAGGAGGAGGACGTGTGCGCTCAGGGACGGTGTCGCCACCTGCGCCTCGGTCTCGAACGTGTGTTTGTTCATGGGTCCATGGTGGCGCGGGCTGCACGCGAGCGGTGGCTGCTCCTCCGTTCCGGCGCGCTCGACCCGGCCCGTCCACGGTGCGACCGCGTCGCCTTCGGTCGCGGGTTCGGCCGCTGTGCGGGGCGGAAAACGGTGTGTTCGCAGGTCGGGGTGGTGTCGCGGGGACTCTGATCGGCCAGGTGCCCGGTCTGCGCCCCGCCGGAGGGCGCGCGTCCCTGCTCGCGGCGGCGAACGGAGATGCCCGGCGGCAGGGTGGGCAACAGGCGTGCCTTTCGGGTGGTTTGAGGGGATAAGGACATGATCATGGTACGGTTATGAAAATCATTTCCATTCAGGCTGTGCCACACGACCGGAGGGCCGTGACGTGTCCGGAGGCAGGGAGCGGCGCCGGGCGCCGGAGCCGGTGGGCTCGCCGTTCACCGTGAGAAGTTCCCGGGTGGTCGGCTGAGATGCCCAGGGTGTCCCAGTACGACGACGTCGTCCTCAGGGCGCTGGACCGGAGCACGCACTTCCGCAGCTGCCAGGAGATCCACGCCTCCCTCCTCGGGGCGCGTTCCCGCGGACGCAGGCCGCCCAGCCTGTCCACCGTCTACCGGACCCTCCACCGGCTCGCCGAGGAGGGCGTCCTCGACACCGTCCACTCGCCCGGAGGCGAGCGCCTCTACCGGCTGTGCAGGACCTCCTCCCGGCACCACCACCTGCTGTGCAGGGTCTGCGGGCGGGTGGAGGACATCGCCCAGGCGGACGAGCTGGGGGCGGTCGCCGACCGCGTACGGCGCGACAGCGGGTTCGGCTCCCTGGACTACTCCTTCGAGCTGTCGGGAGTGTGCCCGCGCTGCATCTAGGTCGTGTTCCGTGCCCGGGCTCGCGTCCACCGGGCGCCCCCGCGCTGCGGCCCCGCGCCCGTGAAGCACGAACGGGCCGCACGGCGCCCTGCGAGGACTCGCCCGCACGGACGCGCCCGGAGAACACTCCCTCGCCCCCCGGGCCCCGCCGTGCCGGGCCCGCCACCCCGTTTCCGATGAGAGGAGGGTCGTGGACACGACCCGTACCGAAGAGGGCCACGGCGTGGCCCTGGTGACCGGGGCCGCCGGAGGCATCGGCTCCGCCGTCGCCCTGGCCATGGCCGAACAGGGGCTGTCCGTCGCCGCCCTGGACGTCTGCGGGAAGGCGGTGCGGGGGCTGGCGGAGGACCTCACCGCCCGCAGCCACCGGGTCGGCGCCTACACGGTCGACGTGGCAGACGAGGCCTCGGTGGAGGCGGCGGTCGCCTCGGTCGAGGCGGAGATGGGCGCGGTCACCGCTGTGGTCAACGTCGCCGGGGTGCTGCGCTGGGGCGCGGTCACCGGCTTCCCCTCCCGGGAGTGGCGGGAGGTCTTCGACGTCAACACCCTCGGCGTCTTCCACGTCTCCCGCGCAGCCGCCCGGGCGATGGTCCCGCGCGGATCCGGGAGCATCGTCACCGTCAGCTCCGACGCCGCAGCCGTCCCCAGGGCGGCCCTGGCCGCCTACGCCGCCTCCAAGGCCGCCGCGACCCACTTCACACTGTGCCTGGGCCTGGAACTGGGGCCCCACGGCATCCGCTGCAACGTCGTCTCCCCGGGGTCCACCGACACCGCCATGCGACGGGTGCTGTGGGAGAAGGGGCCCTCCTCCCCGGCCGCGGCCCCCGGCAACGACCCGTCGGCGTTCCGGCCCGGCGTGCCCCTGGGCGGCGTCGCCCGGCCAGAGGACGTCGCGGACGCCGTCGCCTTCCTGACCTCCCGGCGGGCACAGCACGTCACCCTGCACGACCTGCGCGTGGACGGAGGAGCGAGCCTTGGCGCCTGACACCCCCGCGGGCCCGACCAGCCCCTTCTCCCTGTCGACCCCCGCCCGCACCCTGACGGTCGACGGCGGACGGGGCCGCTTCCGTCCCCTGTCGGCCGGGGGCGGAACCGTTCCCGCGGCCTCGGCCGCGCTCCGCGGGGCCCGTGCGGCCGGATGGGACGACCCCAGGATCGTGGGCGCCCTCCCCTTCCGGACGCAGGATCCGGCCGCGCTCCTGGTGGCGGACGCCGTCGCCGGCGGGCCGCGCCCGCCGCGCACCCCCGACGACGCGGACCCCGCCCTTCCGGCCCCCCGCTTCCGGTTGCGCGAGGAGCCCTCCGCCGACGAGTACGCCCGCCTGGTCGCGGTGGCCGTGGACCGCCTCTCCCGGGAGGGACTGGACAAGGTCGTCCTGGCCAGGACACTGCTGGTGGAACTGGAGGAGCCCCTCGACCCCGCCCGCGTCCTGGCCCGCCTCGCCGCGGAGAACCCGGGCGCCCACAACTTCGCCGTCGCCACCGGCGCCGACGGGACGGGACCGGGTGACCCGCGGCCGGTCCTGGTGGGGGCCAGCCCCGAACTCCTCGTCGCGCGGGACGGTCCACGCGTGCGCTCGCACCCGCTCGCGGGCTCGGCGCCGCGCCACCCCGACCCGGCCACCGATCGCGACCGGGCCCACGCCCTGCTCTCCTCGGCCAAGGACCTGGGCGAACACGCCTTCGTGGTGGAGGCCGTCGCCGAGCGCCTGCGTCCGCTGTGCTCGCGGCTCGACGTCCCGCCGGCCCCGACACTGACCGCGACCGCGACCATGTGGCACCTGGGAACGCCCGTCGCGGGACTGCTCAGGGACCCCCTGCCGTCGGCACTGGAACTGGCGCTCCTCCTCCACCCCACCCCCGCCGTCTGCGGCACGCCCTCCGACACCGCCGCGCGGGCCATCGGCCGCTGGGAACCCTTCGACCGGGGCCTGTACGCGGGCGCCGTCGGATGGTGCGACGCCGACGGGGACGGGGAGTGGGCCGTCGCCCTGCGCTGCGCCGAGATCGCGGGCACGCGGGCGCGCCTGTTCGCCGGGGCCGGGATCGTCGCCGGCTCCGACCCCGCCTCGGAGGCGGCGGAGACCGGGGCCAAGTTCCGCACCATGCTCAACGCCCTCGGCCTCGGGTCGGTGTCCGCCGCGCCCGCGGTGCCCGCCGCGCCGGCCGCGCCGGCCGCTCCCGTTCCGACCCCACACGGAGGACACCCCTGATGTCGCTTCCCTCGATCGCCCCCTACCCCATGCCGGGCGAGGGCTCCCTGCCCGGCAACCGCATGTCCTGGGCGGTGGACCCCGACCGCTGCGTCCTGCTCATCCACGACATGCAGCGCTACTTCCTCGACGCCTTCCCCGGGGACTCCGAACCCGCGGCGAGCCTGGTGTCCAACATCGGCGCCCTGCGGCGCGCCTGCGCCGAGCTCGGCGTCCCCCGCGTCTACACGGCCCAGCCCGGCTCCCAGGAGCCGCGCGACCGGGGGCTGCTCCGGGACCTGTGGGGAGAGGGTCTGCGCGACGACCCCGCCCACACGGCGATCGTGGAGGGCCTGGAACCGGAGGACGGCGAGGTCGTCATGACCAAGTGGCGCTACAGCGCCTTCGCCCGGACCGGGCTGGAGGAGTACCTGCGCGACGCGGGCCGCGACCAGCTCGTGGTCTGCGGCGTCTACGCCCACATCGGCGTCCTGATGACGGCGTGCGACGCCTTCATGCGCGACGTCCAGGCCTTCGTCGTCGCCGACGCCGTGGCGGACTTCTCCGAGGAGGACCACGCCATGGCACTGTCCTACGCCGCCCGCCGCTGTGCCGGGACGGTGAGCACCAAGGGGGTGCTGAGCGCCCTGCACGGCTGAGCGCGCGCCTCCGGACCGGCTTCCGGCCAGGCCCGTCCGCGCCGCCGGCAGACGCCCCCGGCGTACCGGCCGGGCCGCCCCGCGCGGCCCGGCCGGTACGGCTAGGCTCCCTCCAGCTCCCGCCTCAACCGCCTCTTGTCCACCTTGCCCACCCCGGTGAGCGGCAGCTCCGCGACCGCGCGCACCTCGTCGGGGACCTTGAAGGCGGCGGCGCCGCGTCCCAGGACCGCGGCGCGCACCTCCTCCCGGTCCGGGCGCTCCCCGTCGCACACCAGCAGGGCGACCGACCTCTCGCCCAGGTCCGGGTCGGCCACACCGACCACCGCCGCCGCCCGCACCCCGGGCAGGGCCAGCAGGTACTCCTCGACCTCCACCGCGGCGATCTTCTCCCCGGCACGGTTGACCTGGTCCTTCACCCTGCCCACGACCACCAGGTCACCGCGCGCGCTCCGCGTGACCAGGTCCCCGGTGCGGTAGAACCCGTCCGGGGTGAAGCGGAGCGCGTCCAGCTCCCGCGCCCGGTAGTAGCCGCGCAGCGTGTAGGGGCCGCGGGTGAGGAGTTCCCCCGGGCTGCCCGGGGGCACGGGGCGCCCGTCCTCGTCCACCACCGCCACCTCGTCGGCGGGGGAGAGGGGGCGTCCCTGGGTCGTGCACACGACGTCGTCCGGGTCGTCCGGGGCGGTGTAGTTGTTGAGCCCCTCGGCCATGCCGAACACCTGCTGGAGGCGGCAGTCCAGGGCGGGTCCCACCCTCCGGGCGGTCGTGTCGTCCAGACGCGACCCGCCCACCTGGAGGACGCGCAGCGAGGACAGGTCGTGTCCGGTCCGCCCGGCCTCGTCCAGCCAGGACGGCACCAGCGCGGGCACCAGGGAGGTGATCGTCACCCGCTCGGCCCCGATGAGCGCGAAGGCCGTGGTCGGGCTGGGGTCGGGGCTCAGCACGACCGTGCCGCCGGCCGCGAGGGTGCCCACGATGCCGGGGGAGACCATGGTGAAGTTGTGCGCCACGGGCAGGACGGCCATGTAGACCGCGTCCCCGTCCACACCGCAGGCCGCCGCCGAGGCGCGGGCGTTGTACCCGTAGTCGGCGTGGGTGCGCGGGATGAGCTTGGGGGCGCCCGTGGTCCCCCCGGACAGCAGGAGCAGCGCCAGGTCCTCGGAGGCGGCACCCGCGACCCCGGCGGTCCGGGGCGCACCGCCCTCCGGGGCCGCCGCGCCCCGTCCTTCCCCGGGGAGGGGCGCGGACAGCGCGAGTTCCTCCCAGCGCACGCCTCCGGTGTCCCCAGGGTCGCCCACGACGACCAGGTGGCGCACGGACGGCACGGCCCGCGCGATCCGGGCCGCCGGCGTGCGGGGGTCGCTTCGGCCCCTGCCCTGCGCGACGACGAGGGCGCACGCCTCCGACGTGCGCACGAGCGACTCCACCTCGGCGGCGCCCAGGGACGGCAGCGCCAGGACCGGCACGGCACCGGCCCGCAGCAGGGCGAAGAGCGTGACGACGTACTCCCCCCGGTTGGGCAGTTGGAGCAGGACGCGCTCGCCCCGCGCCACACCGAGCGAGGACAGTCCCGCCGCCAACCGGTCCACGCGGGCGTCCAGTCCGGCATAGGTGAGCCGGTCCCCTCCCGCCACGAGCGCGGTGCGCTCCCCGTGCAGGTCGGCGCCCTCCCTCAGCAGGGCGTCGAGCGTCCGGCCGTCCCAGAAGCCCCGCGCGCGGTACTCCCGCGCCTGCTCCTCGGGCCATCGCAGCCAGTCCTGGGTCATGTGATCCCTCCCGTATTCCCGGCGCCCGGGTCGACCGGGCCGTCCCGGCAGTGCTATAAATACGCACATTGGCAATGAAAACGGTTTTCATTATTGCCGATCGTGCCGAACCCGAACACAGAGGGGCAGAACACCGTGTCAGACCACGCCGGGGCGCGATCCGGAGCCGTGCGCGAGCAGGTGGCCGAGGTACTCGGAACAGGCGCGTTCGCCGACACCGACGACCTCTTCGAGCACGGGCTCGACTCGCTGGGCCTGATCCGCCTGGTGGGAGCCTGGAGGGAGGGCGGGTTCGACGTCACCTTCGAGGAGCTCTCGGCCGACCCCACGGCGGCGGCCTGGGGCGCCCTGCTCGGGAGCTCCGCCGCCACCGCCCGTCCCGCGACGACCGGGTCCGCGACCGCGGCGGCGGAGGGCGAGCCGTTCCCGATGGCGACCATGCAGCACGCCTACTGGATCGGACGCCGGGACGACCAGCCCCTGGGGGGCGTCGCGGCCCACTTCTACACCGAGTTCGACGGCCGCGACGTGGACCCCGACCGGCTCGCCGCGGCCCTGCGGGCCGTGGTGGACCGCCACCCGATGCTCCGGGTCCGCCTCGACGACGACGGCCGCCAACGCGTGCTCCCCCCGGCAGGGACCGCCGCCTCTCCTCCCCCCGCCCCGTCCGCCCCTGCCGGCCAGGGAACCCACGCCCCCGCCGCTCCGCCCGCCGTCACCGTGCACGACCTGACGGCGCTGGCCCCCGGGGAGGTCGACCGGGTCCTCGCCGGGATCCGGGACGCCTCCACGCACCGCCGCATGGACGTGGCCGCGGGGGAGGTCCTGGACGTGGCGCTGTCCCTGCTCCCCGGCGGCGCCACGCGGCTGCACGTGGACCTGGACATGATCGTGGCCGACGCGCTCAGCCTGCGCGTCCTGCTGGAGGACCTGCGCACCGCCTACGAGGGCGGGGACCCCGCACCGCTGGAGTACGGCTTCGCGCGCTACCTGGCCGACCGGGCCTCCCGCGACCCCGGACCGCGTGAGCGCGCCCGCTCCTGGTGGCACGGGCGCCTGGACGAGATCCCGCCCCCGCCCGCTCTGCCCACCGTCCCGGGATCCCTGCTCCCCGCCGAGGCCGGAACGCCCGCCACGCGCTCGACCCGCCTGCACCATGCGCTCACACCCGAGCGCACCCGGCTGTTCGAGCGGCGCGCCCGCGCCGCGGGCGTCACCCCCGCGGCCGCGCTGGCCGCCGCCTTCGCCGAGGTCCTGGGCGCCTGGAGCGCCGACCCCCGCTTCTCCCTCAACCTGCCGATGTTCGACCGCGCGCCCCTGCACCCCGACGTCGCACGGGTCGTCGGGGACTTCAGCGGCTCCGTCCTCCTCGGAGTCGACACCACCGACCCCGCCCCCTTCGCCGAACGGGCGAGGACCGTCCAGACCGACCTGCACCGCGCGGTCGACCACGGCGCCTACGGGGGAGTGGAGCTCCTGCGCGACCTGGCCCGCCTCGGCGGAGGCGCCCCGGTCCTGGCGCCCGTCGTCTACACCAGCGCGATCGGCCTGGGCCCCCTGTTCACGGAACCCGTGCAGGAGTGCTTCGGCCGACCCTCGTGGATCATCTCCCAGGGCCCCCAGGTCCTGCTCGACGCCCAGGTCACCGAGCTCGACGGCGGGCTCCTCCTCAACTGGGACCTGCGCGAGCGCGCCTTCGCCCCCGGAACCATGGAGGCCGCCTTCGCCTGCTACCGCGCGCTCGTCGAGGACCTCACCGACGACCCCGCGGCCTGGGACCGCCCCTTCCGTCCGGAACCCTCCCCGGACCAGGCCCGGGCGCGCTCCGCCCACACCCCCGACGCGGAGCCGCCCGGCCCCCGCCTGCTGCACGGACGCTTCCTCGACCACGCCCGCACCGCGCCCGGCGACACCGCCCTCGTCCTCCCGGACGGCGCGCCCCTCACCTACGGCGAACTGGCCGACCGGGCCCTGCGGGTGGCCGGAGCGGTCGCCGGCGCCGTGCCCGCGGGCACGACCGTGGCCCTCGACCTGCCCCGGGGAGCCGACCAGGTCGCCGCCGTGCTGGGCGTGCTCGCCGCGGGCTGCGCCTACCTCCCCCTGGGGCGCGACCAGCCCCCCGCCCGCCGCACCCGCGTCCTGGACGCCGGGGCTCCCGACCTGGTCGTCTGCGACGACCCCGGGCGGTACACCCGAGCCGACCAGCCGGTACTCACCCTCGACCGGGCGCTGCAGGCCCCGCCGGGGACACCGCGCGAGACCGCTCCGGACGCGCTCGCCTACGTGCTCTTCACCTCCGGGTCCACCGGAACGCCCAAGGGCGTGGAGGTCGAGCACCGCGCCGCCGCCCACACCGTCGACGTGCTCAACGCCGTCCTGGGCACGGGCGGCGGGGACCGGACCCTGGCACTGGCCGACTACGACTTCGACATGTCGGTCCTCGACCTCTTCGCCCCGCTGTCGGCGGGCGGCGCCGCGGTCCTGGCCGACTCCGACACGCGCCGCGACGCCGAGCGCTGGGCGCGGTTCGCCGCGCACGCGTCGGCGACCGTCCTCAACTGCGTCCCCGCCCTGCTCGACATGCTGCTGTTCGCGGTCGAGTCCGGCACGGCCCCGATGCCGCCCCTGCGCGCGGTCCTGCTCGGCGGCGACCGCGTCGATCCCGGCCTCCGCGAACGCCTGCGCGCCCTCGCCCCCGGGTGCCGCTTCCTCGCCCTGGGCGGGATGACCGAGGCCGCGATCCACTCCACCCTGCTGGAGGTCGACCGGGTCGACCCGTCGTGGGCCTGCGTGCCCTGGGGGCGCCCGCTGCCCGGCGTGCTGTGCCGCGTGGCGGACTCCCAGGGGCGGGACCGGCCCGATCTGGTCGTCGGTGAGCTGTGGGTGGGCGGCGCCGGCCTGGCCAGGGGCTACCGCGCGGCGCCGGAGGAGGGCGCCGACCGCTTCGTCACACACGGTGGACGGCGCTGGTACCGGACCGGCGACCTGGCACGCTACGCACCCGACGGCACCCTGGAGTTCCACGGCAGGGCCGACCACCAGGTCAAGGTCAACGGCGTCCGCGTGGAGACCGGCGAGGTCGAGGCGGCCCTGGCCTCGCACCCGGACGTCTCCCTGGCCGTCGCGGTCGCGCTGACCGCCCCGGCGCCCCGGCTCGCCGCGGCCGTCGCGACCCGGGAGGCGGGGCGGACCGGCGCCCTGGCCGAGGCCGCGGCCGAGCGCGCCGCAACCCTGCTGCCGGCGGCCATGCGCCCCGACCCCGTCCTGGCGCTCGACGCGATCCCGCTCACCCGCAACGGGAAACCCGACCGGGCGGCCGTCGAACGCCTCCTCCGCGACCACCTGACCGGGCCCGCGCGCTCCGGCGAGCCCCCCGAGGGCGAGGCCGAGACGCTGGTCGCCCGGGTCTGGGCGGACCTGCTCGGCTCGGGACCGGTCAGCCGCACCGACTCGTTCTTCGCCCTCGGGGGCGACTCCCTGCTCGCCACCCGGGTCGTGGCGGCCCTGCGCGGTCTCGGCCACGCGGACGCGGGTGTCTCGGAGCTGTTCGCCCACCCCGTCCTGGCCGACTTCGCCGCCCGCCTCCCCGACCGGGGAGAGGCCGCCGGCGACCGGGGGATCGTCCACGACCCCGCCTCGCGCCACGAGCCCTTCCCGCCCACCGGCGTCCAGCGCGCCTACCTCACCGGCCGCAGCCCCGACTTCGTCCTCGGCGGCGTCGGCACCTACCACTACACCGAGTTCGACGGCTCCGACGTGGACCTGCGCCGCCTGGAGCGGGCCCTGGACCGGCTCGTCGCCAGGCACGACATGCTCAGGGCCGTCTTCGGCCCCGACGGCGACCAGAGGGTCCTGCCCACCGCGCCCCCCGTGCGGGTACCCGTGGCCGACGCGGACCCCGACGATCCCGAGACCGCGCTCGCCGCCCTGCGCGAGGCCATGTCCCACCAGGTCCTGGACCCCTCCCGCTGGCCCCTGTTCGACGTGCGGGCCGTGCGCTACACGCGCGAAGGCGCCGAGCGCGTACGACTCGGCGTGGGCCTGGACTACCTGGTCCTGGACGCGCTCAGCATCATGACCTTCTACACCGAGCTGGACCGCCTGTACCGCGAACCGGACGCCGTCCTGGACCCGGTCGGCGTCACCTTCCGCGACTACCTCACCCAGGCGCGGCCGGACCCCGGGCGGGAGGAGCGCGACCGCGCGTACTGGCGCGAGCGCGTCGCCGACCTGCCCGCAGCCCCCGCCCTGCCGCTGCGCACCGAACCCGCGGCCGTCGACCGGCCCCGGTTCACCCGCCGCGCCGACCGGCTCGATCCGGGGGAGTGGGACTCCCTCACCGCGCTGGCCCGCTCGGAGGGCGTCACCCCCTCCACCCTGCTTCTGGCCTGCTACGGCGAGGTCCTGGGCCGCTGGAGCGGCCAGACCGACCTCAGCGTCACCCTCACCCTGTTCAACCGCCACGACCTGCACCCCCACATCGGCCGGGTCCTGGGCGACTTCACCTCGCTGTCGCTGACCTCCTACCACCGCGCCCCCGGACAGGACCCCGTCGAGGCGGCCCGCGCCCTCCAGCGGCGCCTGGGCCGGGACCTGGACCACCGGGAGGCGCCGGCCGAGGAGGTGCTGCGCGAGCTCGCGCGGCGCACCGGGACCGCCCAACCGGGGATCCCCGTGGTGTTCACCAGCTCGCTGGGCGTGGGCGGGGGAGTGTCCATGGACCCCTCCCCGGACTTCCCCGAGCGGGTGTGGGGCCTGTCCCAGTCCCCCCAGGTGTACCTGGACAACCAGGTCATGGAGAGCCGCGGCGGACTGGAGGTGTGCTGGGACGCGGTGGAGGACCTGTTCCGGCCCGGCGTCCTGGACGCCATGTTCGCCGCCTACCTGGGCATGCTGCGCGCACTCGCCCGCGAGGGGGCGCAGGGGTGGCGCGCGGCGGCGGCGGAGCTCCTGCCGTCCGACCAGCGCGTGGTGCGGGCCTCCGCCAACGCCCCCGACGGCCCCGTCCCGGCCGGTCGGCTGCACGAGGCCTTCTTCGCCGGCGCGGCCGGACGCGCCGACGCCCCCGCACTGATCACCGACCGGGGCGTGCTCACCCACGGCGAGCTCGCGGACCGGTCCCTGCGCGTCGCCGCCGGGCTCCTCGCACGCGGCGTGCGGTCCGGCGACGCGGTCGCCGTGTGCCTGCCCAAGGGGCCGGACCAGATCTGCGCCGTCCTGGGAGCCCTCGCCGCCGGAGCCGTCTACGTGCCGGTCGGCACGGGCCAGCCGCCCCTGCGGCGCGAGCGCGTCCACCGCGCGGCTCTGACCGTCCTGGCCGTCGGCGACGGCACCGGCGCCCCCCGGTCCGCGGCCGTGGCCGACCTCCTGGAGTCGCCTCCCCTCGACGCACCCGTGGAGGGCGACCCCGCGGAGGCCGCCTACACGATCTTCACCTCCGGTTCCACGGGGGAGCCCAAGGGGGTGGAGGTGTCCCACGCCGCCGCGCTCGCCACCGTCGCCGAGATGAACGACCGCTACCGGGTCGGCCCCGGCGACCGGGTCCTCGCCCTGTCCGCCCTCGACTTCGACCTGTCGGTCTACGACGTCTTCGGCCTGCTCGGAGCGGGGGGCGCGCTCGTCCTGCCCGAGGAGGAGGACCGGCGCGACCCCGAGCGCTGGCGCGCCCTGTGCGCCGAACACGGGGTCACGGTCTGGAACACCGTCCCCGCCCTGCTGGACATGCTGCTCCTGGCCTCCCGGGACAGGGGACTGCCGGCCTCCCTGCGGCTGGCCCTGGTCTCCGGGGACTGGGTCGGCGGCGACCTGGCACCGCGCCTGCGCGCGGCCGGCGGCGCCCGCGTCCACCTGGTGGCCCTGGGGGGCGCCACCGAGGCGGCGATCTGGTCCAACGCGTTCGACGGCGGCCACGTCCCGCCGGGATGGCCGTCGGTCCCCTACGGGACGCCGCTGCGCAACCAGCGCTACCGGGTGGTCGACCCCCACGGAGCCGACTCCCCGGACTGGGTGGCCGGCGAGCTGTGGATCGGCGGAACCGGGGTGGCCAGGGGCTACCGGGGCGACCCCGGACGCACCGCCTCCCGGTTCGTCACCGCCGGGGGAGAACGCTGGTACCGCACCGGTGACCTGGGACGCTACCGGCCCGGCGCGGTCCTGGAGTTCCTCGGACGCGCCGACCGCCAGGTCAAGGTCGGCGGACACCGCCTCGAACTCGGAGAGGTCGAGGCCGCCCTGGAGGAGCACCCCGGGGTGCGCCGGGCCGCGGCCCTGGCGGTGGGGGAGCGCGCCTCCCGCAGGGTCGTCGCCTTCGTCGCCACCGGCGAGCACGCCCCCCTCCCCGAGGGCCTGGCCCGCCACCTCGCCGAGCGGCTGCCCGCCCACGCCGTCCCCGCGAGCGTGCGGGCGGTGGCGGAGATGCCCCTCACCCCCAACGGCAAGGTCGACCTCCGGGCACTGGAGGAAACCGCCGCCGCCGGGGCGGACACGGAGGCAGCCCCCCTCGCCGACGACGTGGAGGAGCACATCGCCCGTGTCTGGGGCGAACTGACCGGCGCCGACGTCCGGGACCGCGACGCCAACTTCTTCGCCCTGGGCGGCACCAGCCTGCTGGCCATCCGCATGATCACCCTCCTGCGCCGCGAGCTCGCCGAGGAGCTGTCCACCCGGGCCTTCCTGGCCGCCCCCACCCTCGCCGCGCTCGCCGACCGGGTCCGCGCGACGCGGTCCGACGACGACCGGGCCGGGGTGATCTGAGCCGCCCCACACCGCTCGCCCCCGGCCGACCCCGCTGCGCTCGCCGAGCCGTCCCCCTGCCCGCCCTTCCGGAGCGGACCCCGTCCGCCCCGTACCCCGCCACCCTGCGCCCCACCACCCCCTGCGCCTGCCCGCAGTCCCCACCAGGGTCCGTCCCGCGCGGACCGAACCGAGGAGAGCCCACCGTGCACCCCGCCCCCGACACCCTGCGCCCCCTGCTCGACGAACTCCGCTCCGCGGGCGTCCACCTCTGGGCCGACGGAGGCCGCATCCGCTTCCGCGGCCCCTCCGGAGCACTCACCGAAGAGCACCGTGCGACCCTGCGCGAGCACCGCGACCAGGTCCTCGCGCTGCTGGAGGCCGAGGCCGCCCCCTCCCTGACGCCCGACCCCGCCGCCCGGCACGAGCCCTTCCCCCTGACCGACGTCCAGGGCGCCTACCTCGTCGGCCGCGGCCCGGCCTACGACTACGGCGGCGTCGCCTGCCACGCCTACGCCGAGCTGGAGTTCGACGACCTGGACCCCGAGCGCCTGCGCGGCGCCTGGAACGCACTGGTACGGCGGCACGACATGCTGCGCGCCGTCGTCTCCCCGGAGGGCCACCAGCGGGTACTGCCCGAACCGCCGGGGGAGTCGCTGACCGTCACCGACGTCGGTGACGGCGACACCGCGGCGCACGCCGCCCGGGCCCGCGAGCGCATGCGCGACCTCGTCCCCGACCCGTCCTCCTGGCCCTTGGTGCGCCTGCACCTCACCCGCGGCGCCGACCGCGCCTACCTGCACCTGTCCGTCGACCTGCTCGCCGCCGACTACACGAGCGTCCGGCTGCTCCTGGACGAACTGGCCGCCCTCTACGACGACCCCGATCACCCCCTGCCTCCGCTGGAGGCGACCTTCCGCGACTACGTGATCGCCCACCGGTCGCTGCTCGAGAGCTCCCGCTACCAGCGCGACCGCGCCTACTGGACGGAGCGTGCCGAGAACCTGCCGCCCGCACCCGAACTGCCGCTGGTCGAGCACGCGACCGACGCCTCGGCGCGGTTCACCCGCCTGGCCTCCGCACTGCCGCCGGAGCAGTGGAGCGCGCTGCGCTCCCGTGCCGCGGAACGCGGACTGACCCCCGCCGCCGTCGCCCTGGCCGCCTACGCCGAGACGCTCTCCCTGTGGTCGCGCCGCCCCGACTTCACGCTCAACCTCCCCGTGTCGCAGCGGCTGCCCCTGCACCCCGACGTGGACCGCGTCGTCGGCGACTTCACCTCACTGACCCTGCTGGCCGTTCACGCCGACGACGGCGCCACCTTCACCGAGCGCGCCCGCACCCGCCAGGGCCGCCTCATCGAGGACGTCGACCACTGCCTGTACTCGGGCAACGAACTCCTGGCCGAGCTGTCCCGCCGCCGCGACGAGGCCGCCGTGCTCATGCCGGTCGTCTTCACCGGCGCGATCGGCACCGAGCAGGACGGAGACCGCGACTCCTGGGCCTCCCGCGAGGTCCACGGCCTGTCCCAGACCCCCCAGGTGTGGGTGGACTGCCAGGTCTCCGGGGCCGGGGACGCCCTGGCCGTGCGATGGGACGTGCGGGAGGGCGTCCTGCCCGACGGTCTGGCAGCCCGCGCCTTCGGGGCCTACACCGGGCTGCTGAGCCGCCTGGCCCTGTCCGACGAGCCCTGGGACGAGGCCGACCCGGTCGGCGTCCCCGCCGACCAGCTCCTCGCCCGGGCCGAGGCCAACGCCACCGAGGGCCCCCTGCCCGACGCACTCCTGTACGAGGACGCGCTGGCCGCGGCGCTGGGCGAACCCGGGGCCCCCGCCGTCGTCCACCCCGGGGGGACCCTGACACACGGTCGGCTGTGGGCGCGGATCGCCGCCGTGGCCGAGGAACTGCGTACCCGCGGCTGCGGGCCGGGCGACCGCGCGGCGGTCGTGATGGACAAGGGCGTGGAACAGGTGGTCGCCGCCTACGCCGTCCTGCTCACCGGGGCCGCCTACGTCCCCGTCGACACCACCCAGCCCGCCGCCCGCCGCCGCGCCATCCTGCGCGACGCCGGGGTCCGCCACGTCCTCACGCAGTCCTGGCTCGGCGAGATCGGCGACTGGGAGGAGGACGTCCGCCCGATCGAGGTCGACACGGTCCCCGGAACCCGGGCACCGGACGCGGCCCCGCCCCGCCCCGTCGACCCCGACAGCCTCGCCTACGTCATCTACACCTCTGGCTCCACCGGCGCCCCCAAGGGCGTGATGGTCACCCACCGGGCCGCCCTCAACACGATCGCCGACGTCAACCGGCGCTTCGACGTCGGTCCCGGGGACCGGGTCCTGGGGCTGGCCGCCCTGGGCTTCGACCTGTCCGTCTACGACCTGTTCGGCCCCCTGGGCGCGGGAGGCGCCCTGGTGCTCCCCGAGGCCGACCGCCGCGGCGACCCCTCCCACTGGGCAGAACTGGCCCGTGCGCACGGGGTGACCCTGTGGAACTCCGTGCCCGCCCAGATGGGCATGCTCGCCGACTACCTGTCCACCGCGCCGGACCGGGCGCCCACCACCCTGCGCGTCGCCCTGCTCTCCGGCGACTGGATCCCGCTCCCCCTGGCCGACCGCGTCCGCGCCCACCTGCCCGGCACCGCGCTGTACAGCCTCGGCGGCGCCACCGAGGGCTCCATCTGGTCCATCCACCACCCCATCGGGAAGGCCGACCCCTCCTGGCCGAGCGTTCCCTACGGCCGCCCCCTGACCAACCAGACCTTCCACGTCCTCGACGAGCGCATGCGCGACCGCCCCGACTGGGTCGCGGGCGAGCTCCACATCGGCGGAGCGGGCGTGGCGTCCGGCTACCTGGGCGACGAGGCCCGCACCGCCGAGCGCTTCGTCACCCGCCCCGGCACCGGGGAGCGCCTCTACCGCACCGGCGACCTCGGCCGCTACCGCCCCGGAGGCGACATCGAGTTCCTGGGCCGCGAGGACGACCAGGTCAAGATCCGCGGACACCGCGTGGAGCTGGCCGAGATCGAGGCCGCCCTGGTGTCCCACCCCGCCGTGGCCTCGGCCGCGGTCCTGGCCGTGGGGGGCCGCGAGGAGCGGCGCCTCGCCGCCTTCGCCGAGACGGCCCGCCGCGACGCCGGCGCGCACGCCGACACCGCGGCGGACCCCGCCGCGCGGGCGGCCTCCGACGCCGTCCGCGCGGCCACCGCGAACCTGGACCGCGACGACCTGGCCGCCTTCCTCGACGCGATGCGCGCCACCGCGCTGGGCGCCATCACCCGCACCCTCACCGGCGCCGGACTCTTCTCCGGCGGCGCGCACACCGCGGAGGAGGTCGTCGAGCGGCTGGGCGCCGACCGGCGCCACCACCGCCTCGTCCGCCGCTGGCTGCGCGCCCTGGAGGACGCCGGGCGCCTCACCCGCGACGGCGACCTGTGGAGCGGGCTGCGCGGCGTCGGCGAGGACGAGCAGGCCGAGGCCTGGGAACACCTGGCCGAGCTGGAGCGCCGGGTGGACTACGGCACCGAGGTCCTGGAGTACATGCGGGCGTGCTCGGGCAGGCTGCCCGAACTGCTGGGCGGCGAGCTGGACGTGCGCACCCTGCTCTTCCCCGGCGCCGGAACGGACACCGCGAGCGCCGCCTACCGCGACAACCTGGCCGTGCGCCACCTCAACGCGGCCGCGGCCGCGGCCCTGGCCGAGACCGCCGCGCGCCGGACGGCGGACGGCCCGCTGCGGATCCTGGAGATCGGCGCGGGCGTCGGCGGCACCACCGAGGCCGTCGTCCAGGCCCTGGCGGGCCACCACGCCGAGTACCGCTTCACCGACGTCTCCCCGTTCTTCGTCAACGAGGCCAGGGAGCGGTTCGCCGACTTCCCCTGGGTGTCCTTCGGACTGTTCGACCTCAACAGGGAGGCGGCGGCCCAGGGCTACGCCCCCAACTCCTTCGACGCCGTCGTGGCGGCCAACGTCCTGCACAACGCCGTGGACGCCGACGCGGCCCTGTCCCGCGTCGCCGAACTCCTCGCCCCCGGCGGGCGGCTGCTGTTCGTCGAGACCACCGCCGAGCACGACCCCGCCCTGCTGGTCTCCATGGAGTTCCTCGACGGTCTCGACGGCGGCCACCGCGACGCGCGCGCCGAGCACGACCAGACCTTCCTCACCCGCGACCAGTGGGAACGGGCCCTGGAGAGGGCCGGGGCACCCGCGCCCCTGGCCCTGCCCGAGGCCGGGGACGGCCTCTCCGAAACGGGGCAGACCCTGTACCTGGCGCGACTGAAGACGGACCGGACCCCGGTCACCGCGGACGAACTGGTCCGCCACACCGCCACCCGCCTGCCCGAGTACATGGTGCCCGCCCACTGGCGGCTGCTGGACGCGCTTCCGCTCACCGCCAACGGCAAGGTCGACCGGGCCGCCCTCCTGGCGAGCCTGCCCGGGGACGACGCCCCGGCCCAGGCCGACACGGGCGCCGGCGAGCCCGAGGACGAACTCGAACGCGCCCTGTCCTCGCTTTGGGCCGAACTGCTGGAGCGCGGCCCGGTCGGCCGGGAGGACGACTTCTTCGCGCTGGGCGGCGACTCCCTCCTGGTCGCCCGCATGGTCGGCAGGCTCGGCGAGGTCCTGCCCGCCACCGGCGCCGACATCGAGTGGGAGGTGGTGCTGCGCCACATGCTGCGCAGGCCCACCGTCGCGGGACTGGCCTCCTACCTCCGGGACCTCACCGGGCAGGTGCGTGCCGCGGACGGGGCCAGGACCGACCCCTACGTCCCCCTCAACGGCCCGGGCGGGGGAGCGGTCACCGCCCTGGTCCACGCCGGGACCGGCACCCTCATCCCCTACCGCTCCCTCATCACCGAGATCCGCCGGCGCTCGCGCGGGCAGGGGACCCTGGTGGGCCTGGAACTGCCCGACGTCCCCTCCTTCCTGGAGGCCGACCCCGCCGCGGTGATCAAGCGGTGGGCGACCGACTACGCGGACGCCCTGCTCGAACGCGGCGGGGACCGCTTCCACGTCGTCGGCTACTGCCTGGGCGGCCTCATCGCCACCGAGGTCGCCCGCACGCTCACCGACGCCGGCGCCGAGGTCGCCTCCCTCACGGCCATCAGCACGCACCGTCCGCCGTTCCGGCTGGACGACGAGCTGATCTCGGAGTACGCCTTCGCCGTGATGATGGGCATCGACCCGGTCGCGGTCGGCTTCCCGGCCGACGAGGACCGCGTCTCGGCCGCCTCCGACCAACTGCTCGAAGCCACCCCCGGGCTCCTCCCCGACGGTGCCATCGGCCGTCTGACCGGCGAGTACGCCGACGTCGCCGAACGCTTCCGGGAGCTGGCCCAGGTGCCCCGCGCGACCAGGATCGAGCGGATGTGCGCCGCCGTGCCGCCCTCGGCCGGGACCTACACCCCCGAGGCGCTCACCGAGATGTTCGCCATCTTCCGCCAGAGCGTCTTCTCCATCTCCCGCTACGAGCCCGAGCCCTATGCCGGGGACGTCACCTTCCTGCGCCACGGCGGCGCCTACCCCTTCCCCGGAAACAAGGAGAGCGTCACCACCTACTGGGAGCGCCTGGTCCTGGGCGGGCTGGACATCGTGGACGTACCGGGCGACCACTTCAGCCTCCTGTCCGTGCCCTACGCCCCCGGTGTCCTCAAGCACCTGGAGGCCGTCACCGGCGGGGACGTGGTCCGGTGACCGGCGCGACCGACCGCCTGATCGGCGTGGTGGGCGCCACCGGGGCCGTCGGCGGGGCCGCGGTCCACCGCCTGCGCGCCCTGGGCTACACCCGGCTCCTCCTCGGAGGGCGCCGCCCCGAACCCCTCGCGGCGTTCGCCGCCCGGCTCGGCGGGGACGCCGGGGCCCGGCGCGCCGACGCCGACTCCCCGGAGTCGCTGTCGGCCTTCTGCGACGGCTGCGACGTGGTGCTCAACTGCGCCGGCCCCTCCTACCGCATCGCGGACGCGGTGGCCGTGGCCGCCCTGGCCGCCGGCGCCGACTACGTGGACGTGACGGGCGACGGGCCCGCGCACGACCGCCTGAGCCGCACCCCCGCCGCACGGGACTCCGCGATCGTCCTGTCGGCGGGGGTGCTCCCCGGCCTGTCCGCCCTGCTTCCGCGCTGGTTCGCCGCACGGTACGGCCTGGAGCGGATGAGCGTCCACGCGGGCGGGCTGGAGAGGTGCACCGAGGCCGCCGCGGGCGACCTGCTCCTCTCCCTGCCCGGCGCCGAGGACCCGGCCGCGGTCTTCGGCGAACCCCTGGCCGCCTGGCGGGACGGGCGGGTCGTCGCGCGGGCGCTGCGCGCCGCCGACGGCGTCCGGGTCCCCGGTTTCCCGGGCACCGCGTTCGTACAGCCCTTCCTGACCGGGGAGGCGCGCCGCCTGGCCGCCGTCCTGCGCCTGCGCGGGCTGGAGTGGTACAACGTCCACCCGGGCGAGCGCACCAGGGCCGTCCTGACCTCGTTCGCCGGCCGTCCCGGAGCCGACCCCGAGGACGCGGCGGCCCGCCTGCGGCGCGCCGCCGACCTGGACCTGGCCGGGCGCACCCCCTACTACCGGCTCGTGTACGCGCTCACCGGCCCCTCCGGCGACCGGCGCACGATGACGGTCGGCCTCCCCGACAGCTACCGCATGACCGGCCGCGTGGGAGCGCAGGCCGTCGACGCGGTGGCGCGCGGGCTGGTGCCCCGGGGCCTGCACCACGCCGCCGACGTCCTCGACCCCGCCTCCACGGTCGCCGCGCTGTTCGACGACCCCTCGGAGGGGACCCTGCGGGTGGAGGACACCCGGCCCGACTCGTCCGAGGACGAGGAGGGCCACCTGTGAGCCCCGGTGCGCGCCCCCTGCGCGTGCTGCTCTGCGGCACCGGGTTCGGCCGCCACTACGCCGACGCGCTGGCCCTGATGCCCGACACGTTCGAGCTCGTCGGGATCCTCGCCCGGGGAGGGGAGTTCTCCCGCCGCTACGCCGCCGACGCCGGGCTGCCGCTGTACACCGGCGTCGACCAGGTGCCCGACGGAGTCGACGCCGCCTGCGTGGTCGTCGGCTCGGCGGTCTCCGGCGGGCCCGGGGGCGAACTGGCGCGCGCCCTGCTGGAGCGGGGCGTGCACGTCATCCAGGAGCACCCCGTCCACCAGGACGAACTCGCCGCAGCCCTGCGCGCGGCCCGGAGCGGGGGAGCGGTGTACCACCTCAACCCCTTCTACCGGCACGTCGCGCCCGTCCGGCGCTTCGTCGCGGCGGCGCTCGCCCTGCGGGAGCGGGGGCCGGTGCTCTTCGTCGACGCCACGTCGGCCATCCAGGTGCTGTACCCCCTCCTCGACGTGCTCGGCCTCGCCCTGGGCGGGCTGCGGCCCTGGGCCCTGGGCGACCCCCTGCCCCCCGACCCCGCGGCGGCGGGCCTGGCCGCGCGCCCGCAGCCCTACCGGGTCCTCCAACCGACCCTGGGGGGCGTCCCCGCCACGCTGCGGGTCCAGAACCAGATCGACCCCTCCGACGGGGACAACCACGCCCTGCTCTGGCACCGCCTGGCACTGGGCACCGAGCAGGGGGTGCTCACCCTCGCCGACACCCACGGCCCCGTGCTGTGGCAGCCGCGGCTGTACGCCCCCCGCGACGCACACGGGCGCCTGCGCTCCACCGGACCGGGCACCGGGCACCTCGCCGAACGGGCGACGACGGTCCTGGAGGGCACCGACGCCCCGCCCTACCGGGAGGTCTTCGACCGCCTGTGGCCCGAGGCGCTCACCCGTGCCCTGGCCGAGTTCGCGGCCGACGTGCACGCGGGCGCCGACCCGCTGGTCCGCGGCCGGTTCGACCTCGGCGTGTGCCGCCTGTGGCACGAGACCACCGACCGCCTGGGGCGGCCCGAGATCATCCGCCCCGGACCGCCCGACCTGCACCTCGGCGCCGCCGACCTGGAACCGCCCCGGGACCCCGACCGGGCGGCGGCACCATGACGCCCCCGCACCGGGGCCTCCCGGCCCCCACCCCGCCGACCTGCGGGAACCGACCCCCGCGAGAAAGCGCAGGAAACCCATGACCCCCGCCACCGCGCGCTCCTGGCTGCGCCGCTTCCGCCCCCGACCCGGAGCCCTGACACGCCTGGTGTGCCTGCCCCACGCCGGCGGCGGCGCCAACGCCTACCGGTCCTGGGCCGCACTCCTGCCGCCCGGGGTCGACCTGGTGTGCGTGCAGTACCCCGGACGCGAGGACCGCTTCGGAGAGGCCCCCGTGGACGACATGGCCGCCGTGGTCGACGCCGTCGCCGCGGAACTCGCCCCCCTGCTCGACCGCCCGTACTCCCTGTTCGGGCACAGCATGGGCACGGCCGTGGCCTACGAGCTCGCCCGGCGGCTGCGGGCGGACGGGCTCCCCGAACCGGACCGCCTGTTCGCCTCCGGGCGCCGGGCCCCCGCCGACGCCCCGCCGGGCCGCGTCCACCTCGCCGACGACGACGCGATCGTCTCCGAGCTGGTCCGGCTGGGCGGCACCCGGCGCGAGGTCCTGGACGAGCCGGCCCTGCGCGAGGCGGTCCTGGCCTACGTCCGCAACGACTACAGGCTCATCGAGCGCTACACGCCCTTCCCCGGACCGCCCCTGAGCTGCCCGGTCAGCGTCTTCCTGGGCGACGACGACCCCGAGGTGGACGCGGACCTGGCCGCACGCTGGTCGGCCACCACCAGCGGCCGTGTGGACGTGCGCGTGTTCGCCGGCGACCACTTCTACCTCGGGCCCGAACGGGAGGCCGTCGTGTCCGAGGTCCTGCGCCGCATGGACCCGGCGCTGGCCGCCGCCGCCGGCCCCTGGCCGAGTACCCCCTGACAACTCCGCAGAACCTGGAGGACACCATTCCCGCCATCGACTACTACTCCCCGGCGGCCGAGTTCTTCGACCTCGTCGGACACCGGCACATGGTCACCAGCACCCCCGCGCTGCGGGCCGCGCTGACCGGACTGGACACCGGACACGGCCCGGTCGTGGACATCGGCTCGGGCACCGGTCTGGTGACCGCGGCCATCGCCGAGATCCTGCCGTCGGCCCGGATCCACTCGGCCGAGCCCTCGCCGAACATGCGCGCGATCCTCACCAGCCGCGTCTTCGGCGACCCCGACCTGCGCCGGCGCGTCACCGTGCTGCCCGAACCCGCCCAGGAGCTGCCGCTCCCGGACTCGATCTCGGCCGCGGTCGTCTTCGGCGTGGCCGGGCACATCCCGCGCGCCGAGCGGCTGGCCCTGTGGCGCCGCCTGGCCGACCGGCTCCCCCCGGGCGGACCCGTGGTCGTGGAGCTGATGGGGGTGGACACCCCCCGCTCCATCCCCTTCGTGCGCATGTGCCGGGAGACCGTGGGCGAGCAGGCCTACGAGTGGTGGATCTCCGGCGAGCCAGCCGGGCCCGGCACCATGCGCTGGCGCACCCAGTGGCGGGTCTTCCGCGGCGGCGACCTGGTCCGCACCGTCGACGACGAGTACGACTGGGAGACCTTCGGCGTCGAACGGCTGGCCGAGGAGTCCGGGCTGTCCGTGCGGCGCCTGGCCCGGACCGGGCGCGAGGCCACCCCCGAGATCGGGGTGCTGGTCAAGTGAGCACGGCACAGGACACCGCCCCGCGCACGCCCGCCGCAGCGGAGCCCGGCAACCGCCGCGCCGCCACGCCGCTCGGCGTCCTCCTGGAACCCGTCCGGGGGCGCGTCCGCGCGTCCGCGGCCCTCCAGGGGGCGGCGGGCGCGCTCGGCCTCGTCCCGCTGATCTGCCTCGTCGAGATCGCCCGGGCCCTGCTCGCCGCAGGCCCGGCCGACACCGCCCTGGTGTGGACGCTGGTCGCGGCCGCACTGGCCGGATCGGCGGCCTCCCTCGCGGCGGGCGCCGCGTCCACCCTGGTCGGCCACCTGGCCGACAACGACATGCAGCTGTCCGTGCGGCGCTCCCTGGCCCGCCACATGGGCCGGGTCCCGCTGGGCCTGCTCTCGGGCCGCGGGTCCGGCCGGGTCAAGAAGGCCCTGCACGACGACATCGAGGACGTGCACTCCCTGGTCGCCCACACCCTGCCCGACCTGGCGGCAGTGGTCACGGTCCCCGTGGTCGCCCTGGTCTACCTCTTCGCCGTCGACTGGCGCCTCGCCCTGCTCTCCGTCGCCCTGGTCGCGGCGGGCGTCGCCCTGTTCGCCCGTGCGATGTCCGGTTCGGCGCGCAACATGGCCCTCTACGCCGAAGCCATGAACGACATCAACGCCTCGGCGGTGGAGTTCGTCGACGGGATCCAGGTCGTCAAGCACTTCGGCGGGCACCGCCGGGCCCACGAGCGCTTCACCCGGTCCTCCGACGCCTTCGCCGACTTCTTCCTCGCGTGGTCGCGCAGCACCACCCCGGCCACGGTCGGGTCCTTCCTCCTGCTGTCCGCGCCCATGGTCACCGTCGCCGTCGTCGCGGCCGGGGCCGCCACCACCGCGCTCGGCTGGAGCGAACCCGTGGCGGTGGTCGCCTTCGCACTGCTGGCCCCGGCCCTGTGCGCCCCCATGAACGTCATCGGCTCCCGGGCCCAGCAGATCCGGGCGGCGGGCGCCGCCGCGTCCCGGGTGGCGGCGCTCCTGGGGACGCCCCGCCTGGGGGAGGGCGCCGGAGCCGTGCCCCGGGGGGCGCGCGTCACCTTCGAGGGCGTGCGGTTCGCCTACCCGGCCCAGGAGGACGGGGAACCGGGGGAGGAGGTGCTCCGGGGAGTGGACCTGGTGCTGGAACCGGGCACCGTCACCGCCCTCGTGGGCCCCTCAGGGGCAGGGAAGACCACGCTGGCCACCCTGCCCGCGCGCTTCCACGACGTCACGGGCGGGACCGTCACCGTCGGCGGCGCCGACGTGCGCGACATCCCCGCCCGGGAGCTGTACCGCTCCGTGGGCTTCGTCTTCCAGGACGCCCGACTGCTGCGCGAGTCGATCGCGGACAACATCGCCCTGGGCCGCCCGGGCGCCACCCGGGCAGAGGTCGAGGCGGCCGCCCGCGCGGCCCGGATCTCCGAGCGCGTCGAGGCGCTGCCCCGCGGCTACGACTCCGTGGTGGGCGAGGACGCCGACCTCTCCGGCGGCGAGGCCCAGCGGGTCTGTATCGCCCGCCTCCTGCTCGCCGACACCCCCGTCCTGGTCCTGGACGAGGCCACCGCCGCCGTGGACCCGGTCTCGGAGGCGGCGATCCAGGACGCGCTCGGCGAACTCGCGCGCGGCCGCACCGTCCTGGTGATCGCCCACCGCCTGGCCACGGTCACCGGGGCCGACCGCATCGCCGTCATGGAGGGCGGGCGGATCACCGAGTCCGGCACCCACGGAGAACTCCTGGAGCTCGGCGGGCGCTACGCGCACCTGTGGCGCGCCCAGCACAGCGACGACCGCACAGACAAGGGAGAAGCCCTGTGATCCGCTCCTTCCTCCGCGCCCTCGGGCCCGAGCGATCCGGTCCGGTGCGGGCGAGCCTCGCGCTCACCGCCCTCGTCTCCGCCGTCCAGGGGGTGGTGTTCGCGCTCCTGGTCCCCGTCCTCGCCGCCCTCCTCGGCCCGACCCCCTCGGCGGCGGTGCCCTGGACGCTCCTCCTGCTCTCGGTGACGGCCCTCTACGCGCTCCTGCGCGCGGCCGGCCTCTTCCTCAACTTCCGGGTCGGCGGCTCGATCTCCAGGGCCCTGCACCACCGCCTCGGCGACCACGTGGTGCGCCTGCCCCTGGGATGGTTCACCGGCGCCCGCGTGGGAGAGCTGAGCCGCGTCGCCACCGACGGCGTCTCCCGCGCCACGAACGTCCCGGTGCACATCTACCCGCCCCTGGTGGACGCGGTGGTCACCCCGCTCGTCGCGGTGCTCGCCCTGTCCCTGTGGGACTGGCGCGTGGCTCTGGCCTGCGCCGCGTGCGCACCGGTGCTGTGGGCGGTGTTCTCCCTCGCGGGAAGAGCGGTCGGACGCAACGACGCCGCCCGGGACGCCGTGACAGACGAGGCGGCCGGGCGGGTCCTGGAGTACGCCCGCGCGCAGACGGTGCTGCGCGCCTTCGGCGGGGTCGAACGGGGCCACGCGCGGCTGGACGCCGCCCTGGCCGCGGAACACGCCGCCTCCCGGCGCCTGCTGCTGCGCGCGGTCCCCGCCCTCCTCGGCTACTCCTTCGCCGTGCGCCTGTCCTTCGGCCTGGTCCTGGTGTACGCGGTCCTCCTCGCCCTCGGCGGCACCCTCGACGCCCCCCTGGCGGTCGCGCTGCTCGTGCTCGTGGCCAGATTCGTCCAGCCGCTGGCCGGGGCCGCCGACCAGGGGGCCGCGCTGCGCATGGCCGGCAACGGGCTGGGACGCATCAACGCGGTCCTCGACGCCCGACCGCTCCCCGAACCCGAGACCCCGGTCCCGCCCCGGGGTGCGGAGGTGGAGTTCGACGGCGTGCGCTTCGGCTACACCGACGACGGGCCCCCGGTCCTGGACGGGGTCTCCTTCCGGGCCGAACCCGGAACCCTCACCGCGCTCGTGGGGCCGTCCGGATCGGGCAAGACCACGGTCGCCCGCCTCCTGGCGCGCTTCCACGACGCGGACGTGGGCAGCGTGCGCATCGGCGGTGTCGACGTGCGCTCCATCGGCAGCGAGGTACTGGCCGAGCACGTCTCCGTGGTCTTCCAGGACGTGTACCTGTTCGACGCGAGCATCGCCGACAACGTCCGCCTCGCCGACCCCGGCGCCGCGCAGGAGGACCTCGACCGGGTCGCCGCCGCCTCCGGCCTGGACAGTGTGCTGGCCGCACTCCCCGACGGCTGGGACACCCGGGTCGGCGAGGGGGGCACCGCCCTGTCCGGCGGGCAGAAGCAGCGCGTCTCCATCGCGCGGGCCCTGCTCAAGGACGCCCCCGTCATCGTCCTGGACGAGGCTTCGGCCGCGTTGGACGCCGAGAACGAGGCGCTCGTGACGGCCACGGCGCGCACGCTGTCACGCGACCGCACCGTCCTGGTCATCGCCCACCGCCCGGCGACCGTCGCCGCCGCCGACCGGGTCGTGTTCCTCGACGGGGGACGCGTGGCCGAGCAGGGCCGGCCCGGCGAGCTCCTCGCGCACGGGGGGCGCCACGCCGAGTTCGTCCGCGCCCGCGAACGGGCCGAGGGCTGGAGGCTGAGCGCCGAACCGGCCTGACCTGCCCGCCCGACGTCCCAGGGCCGTGCCCGCGACCGCCCCGACCCCTTTCCCCTCCCCATCCCAGGAGACGAAGCACATGACCGCACCCGTACCCGCCCCCGAGCCCGGTTCCGCGCCCCCGGAGCCGGTGGAGTTCCCCCTCGCCCGCTCCTGCCCCTTCTCACCGCCCGCGGCCTACGAGGGGATGCGCGGCTCCGCGGCGCCGACGCGGGCCACGATCCCCAGCGGGAAGGAGGCCTGGCTGCTCACCCGGTACGACGACGTGCGCGCCGCGCTGTCCCACCCCGCCTCCAGCTCCGACGCCCGCCACCCGGCCTTCCCCGCACTGGGGAAGGGGGAGCAGGCGGTCGCCGCCGAACTGCGCCCGTTCATCCGGATGGACCCGCCTGACCACACCCGGGTCCGCCGCATGCTCGTGGGCGAGTTCACCGTCCGCCGGGTGCGCGAGATGCGCCCGGAGATCGAGCGGGTCTGCGCCGAGCAGGTCCGCCACCTGCTCTCCCTGCCCGCCCCCGCCGACCTCGTCGGCGAGTACGCCAACCGGGTGTCCACGACCGTGATCTGCCGCCTGCTCGGCGTCCCCCTGGAGGACCTGGAGTTCTTCCGGCGGATCACCACGGTCTCGGGCAGCCGGAGCAGCACCGAGGAGGAGGTGGGGGCCGCGCTCGCCGACCTCTTCGGCCTCATCGGCCGGCTCATCGACGAGAAGGCCGCCGACCCGCAGGACGACCTCATCAGCCGCCTGGTCACCGGCCCCCTGGCACGCGGGGAGATCACCCGCCGATCCCTGCTCTCCCAGATCGGCATCACCCTCAACGCCGGGCACGAGACCTCGCGCAACATGATCCCGCTCGCCGCGCTGGCCCTGATGGAGCACCCCGACCAGCTGGCCCTGCTGCGCGAGGACCCCTCGCTGTGGCCTGGCGCGGTGGACGAGCTGCTGCGCTACCTGTCGGTGGCCGACGTCATCACCCTGCGCGTGGCCACCGAGGACATCCCCCTGGAGGGAGCCACGATCCCCGCGGGCGACGGCTACATCGCCCTGCTCGGCGCGGCCAACCGCGACCCCGCCGCCTTCCCCGACCCCGGGAAGCTGGACGTGGCCCGTCCGCAGCGCAACCACGTCGCCTTCGGCTACGGGGCCCACCAGTGCGTGGGGCAGAACCTGGGACGCCTGGAGATCGAGGTGGCGCTCCGGACCCTCTTCGACCAGGTGCCCGCACTGCGCCCCGCCGTCCCGCCGCAGGACCTGCCCCGGCGTTCGGCCTCGGCGATCTTCGGCCTGGAGGAGGTGCCGGTGTCGTGGTGAGCCGCGACCCGCGCGGGACCCCGGCGCAGGAGCGGGCGCCCGGAACCGGACCGCTGCGCCTGCACGCCGACACGGACGTGTGCGCCGGAGCCGGCCAGTGCGTCCGCGCCGCCCCCGACCTCTTCGACCAGGCCGACGACGGTCTGGTGGTCCTGCTCCGCGCCGACGTCCCCGCACACGCGCGCGACCGCGCACTGACGGCGGCCGACTGGTGCCCCTCGGGTGCCGTCGCCGTCACCGAGACCTCCTGACCCCCGGTCAGGACACCGACCCCAGGGCCGTGGCGCACACGGCCCGGAACCGAAAGGCCCGACGATGAGACGACCATCCCTCCTGGCAGGCGCGTGCGCGCTCGCCCTCGCCGCCACCGCCTGCGGCGGCGGCACGGGAGAGGAGGCCGACGCCTCCGCGGGCGCCGCCCTGCGCTACGCCGCGGTGGGGGCGCCTGCCGCCACCACCCACGACCCCCACGGACGGGTCGCGAACGAGGCCGACTACCTGCGCTTCGCCATGCTCTACGACGTCCTCACCGTGACCGACGACCAGGGCGCCGTGCAGCCGCGACTGGCCAGTTCGTGGGAGCCGGTCGACGGAGACCTCACCCGGTGGCGCGTCACCCTGCGCGACGACGCCGCCTTCTCCGACGGGGAGCCCGTCACGGCCGACGACGTCCTGTTCTCGCTGCGCCGCATCCAGGGCAAGGGCGCGGAGAACAACGGCCGCCTGTCCATGTTCGACCTGGAGTCCTCCGGTACGACCGGCGGGCACGAGCTGGAGCTCACCACCCGTCAGCCCTACGCCGAGGTCGGCCTCGCCCTGGCCTCGCTCACCTTCGTCGTCCCCGACGGCAGCGAGGACATCACCGAGCCCGTCCCCGGCTCCGGCCCCTTCGTCCCGGACGGGGGCGACGACACCACCTCCGTCCTGAACCGCAACGAGGCCTGGTGGGGGGAGGCGCCCGCGTACGAGACGCTGGAGATCACCGCCATGCCCGACCCGGCGGCGCGTGCCGCGGCCGTCGCCTCCGGGCAGGCCGACGTCGCCGGAAGCGTCGCTCCGGCCACCGCCCAGCAGTACGCCGACGGCGGCGAGGTCGAGGTGGTCACCCGGCCGGGCGGCGTCAACTACCCGCTGGTCATGGACACCGCGACCGAGCCCTTCGACGACCCCCGCGTGCGCGAGGCGGTCAAGCTCGCCCTGGACAGGGAGCGGCTCGTGGAGACCGTCTTCCTGGGCTACGGCGAGCCCGGCGCCGACGTCCTCAGCCCCCTGGAGCCCTTCGCCCCGGACACGGCCCCCGTCGACCGCGACCTGGACCGGGCGCGGGAGCTGCTGGAGGACGCCGGACACGCCGACGGGGTGACGCTCACCCTGCACGCCACCACCTCCTACCCCGGTATGGAGGAGGCCGCGGTGCTGGTCTCCGAGCAGCTCTCCGAGGCCGGGATCGACGTCGGGATCGAGGTCGGGCCGCCCGACACCTACTGGACCGAGGTGTGGAACGTCGAACCCTTCTACCTCAACAGCCTCGGCGGCAACGGCTTCGTGGACTTCTCCCGCATGGCCCTGCTCGCGGACGGACCCATCAACGAGACCGGCTGGAACGACCCCGGGTGGGACGCCGACTTCGCCGAGGCACTGGGCACCGAGGACGAGGCCGGGCGCCACGCCCTCCTGGGCGAGCTCCAGCAGCAGGTCGCCGACGAGGGCGGTTACGTGGTCTGGGGCCTGGGAGACGGCATCGACCTCACCGCACCCGGCGTGAGCGACCTGCCCACCGGGCCCGGCTTCCACCGGCTGCAGATCGAGCGGGCCGGAGTGCCGGGCTGATGGTCCCGAGCGCGTCGGCGCCGACCGGCGCCGCACCGCGGACGCGGGGAACGGGGTCCGCCCTGCTCCTCGCGTCCGCGCGGGCCCTCCTCCTGCTCCTGGCGGTCTCGGTCGCGGTCTTCGCCGCCACCGAGCTGCTGCCCGGTGACGCCGCCCAGTTGCGCGCCGTCCCCGGCGCGGAACAGGCGGAGCTCGACCGGCTCCGCGAGGAACTCGGACTGGACGATCCCGCGTGGCTGCGCTACGCCGCATGGGCCGCCGCACTGGCCACCGGCGACCTCGGCACCTCCCTGGTCAACGGGAGGCCCGTCGCCGACGCGCTCCTCCAACGGCTGCCCGCCACGCTCACGCTCGTCGGGGGCGCGCTCCTGGCGGCCGCCCCGGCCATGCTCGCCCTGGGGTGGTGGGCGGGCGCGGCACGCCGGGGAGGGGGAGCGCCCACCGCCCTCCTCACCGGCGGCGCGGCCCTGCCCTCGGCCGTCGTGGCCGGCGGACTGGCCGCACTGCTCTCGGGCGTCCTGGAGCTGGTCCCGCCGGTGTCGCTGCTGCCTCCGGACAGACCGCCGACGAGCAGCCCCGAGCTCCTGGTCCTGCCGGTCCTGTCCCTGGCACTGCCCACCGCCCTGTTCGGCGCGGGCCTGCTGTCGGGCGCGGTGGCCGACACCCTGCGAAGGCCCCACGTGGCCGATTCCCGGCGCCGGGGCAACCCCGCCTGGAGGGTCGCCGCGGTCGACGTGCTGCCCTTCCTCCTCGCCCCCCTCACGCGCGTCCTCGCCGTCAGCGCGGGCGGACTCGTGGCCGCCGCGACCGTGGTGGAGACCCTCTTCGGCTATCCCGGCCTCGGCTCCCTGCTCGTCTCCTCCCTCGCCTCACGCGACCTGCCCGTGGTCCAGGCCACGGCGGTCCTCGCGGCGGCGATCGTCCTCTCCGGCCTGCTGCTGGCCGACACGGTCGCGACCGTGACCGAACCGGGAAGGAGGGGGCCGTGAGCCGCCCGCTGCTCGCCGTCCTGCTCGTCGCCGTACCGGCCACCGCGCTCCTGGGCCCCTGGCTGGCGCCCCACGACCCCACGACCCCCCTCGGAACCCCCTGGCTGGGCCCCGTGCCGGGCCACCCGCTGGGAACCGACGCACTGGGCCGCGACGTCTGGTCGCGCGTGCTGGCCGGGGGAGGGGAGCTCCTCGCGGTCTCGGTGACGGCCGCCGTGTGCGCCTCGGCCGTCGGCGTCGTCGGCGGACTGGCCGCGGGCTGGGCCGGTGGCCTGGCCGACCGGGCCCTCACCGCTGCGGCCGACCTCATGCTGGCCCTCCCCTCCCTGCTGCTGGCCCTGGTCGCGGCGGTCGCGCTGCCCGGCCGGACGGCCGTCGTGGTCGCCACGGTGTGCGGCGGGGCGCCGCTCACCCTGCGCGTGGTCCGCGACGCCGTCCGCTCGGTCCGCGCCTCGGGATACGTGGAGGCGGCCCTGTGCAGGGGTGAGCGCTCGGCGTCGGTCCTGGTGAGGGAGGTCCTGCCCGCCGTGCGCGGGCTGGTCGCCGCCGACCTGGGCCTGCGCCTGGTGGTGGCGCTCCAGATCGCCTCCGCCCTGGGGGTCCTGGGCTTCGGCGCCTCCCCTCCGGCACCGGACTGGGCCCTGATGCTGCGGGAGAACATGGCCGGAGCGGCGATGAACCCCTGGGCCGTGGCCGCGCCGGCCGCGGCCCTGGGGGCGACCACGGTCGTCCTCGCCCTCTCCGTCCAGCTCTCCTCCCGCCGCGGCGGTGCCCGCCCCCTCCGCCCCGCCCCCGCACGAAGGAAGGAGCCCGCCCGTGGGTGAGTACGAAGGGCTCAGCGCCCGCCGGATCCGGGTCCGCGACCTGTCGGGGCGCACGGTCGTCGGACCGGTCGACCTGTGCGCGGCGGAGGGGCGGGTCCTCGCGGTCATGGGAGGCTCCGGCGGCGGCAAGACGAGCGCCGTGCTGGCCGCCCTCGACGCACTGCCGCCGGGGCTGGTCCGTGCCTCGGGGGAGGTGCGCTGGTACGGGACGCCGATCCCGGCCGGTGGAGCCGCGCGCCGCTGGAGGTCGGCCCACACCGGGATCCTCGGCCAGGACCCGGCCTCGGACCTGCACCCCCTGCGCACGGTGTCCGCCCTGGTGGCGGAGGGGCTCGCGCGCTCCGCCGGGGGTGGTGCACGCGGGCCCGTGCGCCGGGCGCTCGCCGATCTGGGCCTCGACCCGGACGCGGTGGGGCAGCGCCGCCCGCACGAGCTCTCCGGAGGGCAGGCCAAGCGCGTGGCCCTGGCCAGGGCACTGGTCGGCGACCCCTGGCTGCTGGTGCTGGACGAGCCCACGAGCGGGCTCGACCCCGACACGGTGGAACTGGTGGCCGGGGTCCTGGAGCGTCGGCGCGGCCGGCCCGGCAGGGTGACGGTCGTCGTCACGCACGACCGCTCCTTCGCGGAGCGCGTGGCCGACGACCGGGTCGTCCTGGGGAGCACCCCCGCCTCACCGGATCGGGACGCCGGACGAACCGCCCGGGACCCCTCCGGGAACCCCGAGGTGCTCGGCCTCCGCGGTCTCCGGGTGGCCGCGCCCGACGGGCGGGAGCTCGTCGCCGGGGCGGACCTGTCGGTGCGCCGGGGCGAGTGCGTCGCGGTCCTCGGACCCTCCGGAAGCGGCAAGTCCACCCTGCTGCGCACCGTCGCCGGGCTGCACCCGCCCGTCTCGGGGAGCATGGCCCTGGGAGGGGAACAGCTGCCTCCGGGGCTGCGGAACCGGGACCGGCGGCTCCTGCGCGCGGTCCAGTTCGTCGGCCAGGACCCCGTGTGCGCCCTCAACCCCGCCCACCGGGTGGACACGGCCCTCGCCCGTCCCGCCCGCGTGCTCCTGGGGTCGACGCGAGGGCAGGCGCGTGCACGCGTCCCCGGGCTCCTCGCCCGGGTCGGGCTGCCCGAGGACGTCGTGGGCGCGTACCCCGGGCGGCTCTCCGGCGGGCAGAGGCAGAGGGTCGCGATCGCCCGCGCCCTGGCCGCGCACCCCTCGCTCCTGCTGGCGGACGAGGTGACCTCGGCCCTGGACGCGGCGAGCGCGGGCACGGTCCTGGACCTGCTGGACTCCCTGCGGGAGGAGCACGGCCTCGCCGTGCTCATGGTCACCCACGACCGCGACGTCGCCGCCCGGGCCGACCGGGTGCTCGCCCTGGACCCCGGGCGCGGGGAACTGGTGCCCGGCGGACTCACCGTGACCTGAGCGGCTCCACTCCGGCCCCGGCCCGGGCGCCGCCCGGCTCACCCCGTGCCCCGGTGGACGCCGCCGGTGCAGGGCGGTCACACCGGGCGGCACAGCCGCACGCGGGTGTCGGCCGAGTCGGTCCCCTCGCCCTCCGGCGATCGGGGGTCAGCCGTCCTGATCGAGGGTGTGGAGCAGGGCGGTGGCGACAACACGGCGGTCGCTCTCCGGGTGGAGGTCCTGGACGGCCCCGGTGCGCAACGTGGCGGTGAGCCGCTGCCGATGCTCGGGGAGCAGGTCGCCGACCATCTGCCGGGCCAGGAGCATGGCGTGGTACTGCTCGAATGCGCTGCGGGGTTCGGCGATCGCGGACAGCGCGGCGTCGAAGTCGCGCAGGCCGGGGTCGGCCTGCATCAGTCCCAGGGCGGTGACGCGCTCCTCGTCACGGCCCTCCGCCAGCCACCGGCGGACCGCGTCGGGCTCGAACGACCGCGTCGAGGCCAGGTCGCGGGCACGCGCCATGACCCCCTCCAGGGAACGGACGCGTTCGGGGCCCGCGGGCATGGACGCACGCGCCGAGCGGTAGTCGTCGAGGATCGGCCCCGCCACGTCCAGGAGCGTGCGCGCCTCCAGCCGGAGGCGGGCGGCGTCCGCGCCGTCCCCGCGCTCCTCGGCCTGTTCGGCCAGCGTGTAGCGCTCCACGGCCGCGGCGCGGAGCTGGAGGGTGGCGCCGCCGAACTCGAACCGTTCGACGCGGTCGCCCAGCACCGCCAGAGCGAGGGCCACCCCGCTGAAGACCAGCAGCGCCACGGCTCCGCTGCCGTTGTCGGTGGTGAACACCGCCGTCGTCCCGGCGGTGAAAGCGATCCCGCCCAGGGACCACAGGACGACGCGCTGCCATACCCGGAGGAACCCCGGTTCGGGTGAGGACCGCACCCGTGACTCCTTCAGGTGGTGGACGGACAGGGAGAGGCGGGCGGGGGCGGCACAGGGTGAACCCCAGGGGCCGCGCTCGCCAACCTTCCCGTGGTACTCACGGGCCCACCGTATCCGAGGCCGCCGGCGCCCCTCGGCGGTGTGGCAGCCCCGGCCCCGGCGCGGGCGCCGGATGCGGGGCGGACGACGCCGACCGCCGAGGCCTCCCGGAGACGGCGGCCCGCCTCGCGTCCGCCCCTGTCCGCGGGACGGCCCCGGTTCAGGCAGCCTTCCCGCGCCGGGGCCACCACGGCCGCGTCGCCCACACGCCGAGTCCCGTCCCGGCCAGCACCATGGCCGCCGTGAACAGCCACTCGCGCGAACCCTCGGGGCCGTACACCCGTGTGGCCGAGCCGACGTCGAAGGAAGCGGTCCCGGCGCCGACGACGCAGGCCGCCCGGTCGGCGCCGTGCAGGTAGACGTCCCCGCGTTCGGCCCCGCCGTCGTCCGGCCGGTGCGTGCCGTAACAGGTGCAGGACTCGTGCCCCAGGTGGCTGACGCACTCCACCCGGGACGCGGTGAAGGTGCCGGGTTCCCCGTCCGCCGTCGCGGCCCGTGCCACCCGCTCCACGCTGGTGGAACCCAGGTAGACCAGGAACACCGCCAGAAGGAGGACCACCACGTCGAAGGGGCCCGGTCGCGCCCCGCCGGGCCGCGTCAACGGACCGCACCCTCCTCCCGCGCCGTGGCGCAGCCGCACGCCATCGCCGCCGCCTCGTCCGGGCGCGGGTGGGTGTGCAGGTACATCGCGACGACCATCGGTGCGAACACCAGGGCGTTGTACAGCAGGTGGAGCTCCACCCGCGGGACGACGAACTGGATGAGGCTCATCGGCGCGGCCCCTCCGCCGAGGTGCGCACCCGACAGGGCCTGGACCAGCAGGAGGAAGTGTTCCAGGTGGTGCCACACCTGGATCCAGAGGGAGACACGCCACCAGGTGCGGGAACGACCGGTGAACCCCGGCAGGAGCAGGAGCAGGCCGGCGAGCATGAGCAGCGCGTAGCCGTAGTGCATCCACTCGGAGCTGACCAGCCACGGGAAGGGGATGCCCAGTACGCCCCGCGCCTCCGGAACCGGCCAGTCCAGGACGTAGATCTGGGCGGCCTGGGCCAGGTGCTCGGCCCAGTGGGCGACCACGATCACCATGAACACCCACAGTGCGGCCCTGTGGCGGTCACTGTTCACGGTCACCACGCCCCTGCGGTAGCGCGAGGCCGGGTCCAGGTGGGTTGCCATCGAAACTCCTTCGTTGCGTGTGCTCGGCACGGGGCCGCGCGGTGGGGGATGCGGTACGGAGCGGGCGGCCCGAGGGCACGGGGCGCGGTCGGTCGGAGCTCAGGCGGGGGCTTCTCCCGGCGGAGCGGTTCCCTTCGTGCGCCCCGGAGCCCCCGAGCGGACGGTGGAGAGCACGGTCGCGACGAACGCGCGGGTGTCGCACAGGTCCGGCAGGACCGCGTCCGCTCCGGCACGGGTGAGAGCACCGGTGCCGGTGCGGCCGGTCGCCACGGCGAGTACGCGCGCGTGGCCCGCGGCCGCCACCGCCGCGTCCGCCGGCGCGTCCCCGACCAGCAGGGTCTCCTGCGGCGAGAACGCCCGTCCGTCACGGAGCCCGGCCGCGTGCCGCGCCAGCCCGACCACCTCGGCCTTGGTGCGCGCGTGGTCGCCGTAGCCCCCGCACGCCCAGTCCACGTGCCGGTCGAGGCCGAAGGCGGTCAGCTTGGCGCGGGCGACGGAGCGGAGGTTTCCGGTGGCGACCCCCGTCCGGATCCCGGGGAGGGCCGCCACCGCGGACATCGCCTCCCGGGCTCCGGGCAGCACACGGCCCTGCGCGCGCAGGCCGTCCGGATCACCGGTCACCAGTTCTTCGAACCGCTCCAGCGCGCGCCGGACCAGGGAGTCCTCGGGGGCGGCGCCGTTGAGACGCATGGTCTCGGCCATGGTGTGCGGTTCGGTCCTGCCCGCCCCCGACGGTGGCAGCACCGGGTCCGACGTACCCAGTACCTCCGCCGCGACGGCCAGGTACGCGCGCCGGTCGAACAGGGTGGTCGAGACGAGTGTGTGGTCGATGTCCCAGAGGACGAGCAGACGCAAGGAGAGCCCCCATCGCCGCGCGGGCGGATTCCGGCTGTCGGAGGCCGCGTGCCTCAGACGAAGCCCTTCATCTCGTTGGCGGGCGCCCACCCCGAGGCGAGGGCGGCCAGGGCCCCGTCGAAGGCCGCGAGCAGCTCGTCGACGTCGCCGTCGTCGAAGACGAGGGGCGGGATGACCATGAGCGCCGGGACGGCGTTGAGCACGGACACCAGCACCCCCCGCTCCTCCAGCGCCAGGCGCACCTTGTTGACGAACCACGGGTCCTCGGCGGCGGAGCCGGCGAACTCCACCACGTACATCAGCCCGGTGCCCCGGACCGCGGTCACCGCCGGGTGGCGGTCGGCCAGGTCCGACAGGCCCGCCTGGAGCCGGTCCCCCTGGGCGGCCACGTTCGCGAACACCTTGCCGTCCTCCAACGCCCGCAGGACGGCGAGGGCGGCGCTCAGCGCCACGGGGTGTCCGTCATGGGTGGAGCCCGTGGCGAAGAACCTCTCCACCGGTGCGGCCAGCAGCTCGCGGTGGACCTGCTCGCCCAGGCAGACGGCCGACAGTCCCGCGTAACCGCTGGTGATGCCCTTGCCGAGAAGGAGTATGTCCGGGTCCAGCCCCAGTTGGGCGCTGCGGGTGTAGTCGCCGGTCCGCCCCATGCCGGTGGTCACCTCGTCCACGATCAGGTGGATGCCGTGGGTGCGGCAGAACGCCGACAGCTCCCCGGCCTGCTCCCGGGTGAGGACGTGACCGCCCTCGCCGATGACGGGTTCCACGATGATCGCGCTCACCCTGTCCGGGCCGTGGTCCTCCACCCGCTCCAGGGCGCGCGCCACGTCCGCCGGCCCGGCGTCCTCGCCGTGCGGCGCCCGGGTGTGGATGACGTCGGGCAGCAGAGGGCCCGCGTGGTGGTGCAGGTAGGAGAGGCCGGTGATGGCGCTCGCGCCCGGCCCGAAGCCGTGGAAGCCTCCCCAGAGCCCCACCACCGCCGTGCGGTGCGGTTCCCCTCCCAGGAGGCGGAGGTGGCGGGAGAGCAGAACCGCGGTCTCCACGGCCTGTGCGCCGCTGCTCTGGAAACGGACGTGGTCGATCCCTTCCGGCAGGACCCGGACGAGTGCCTCGGCGCAGTCCAGGGCGATCCGCGTCGGGCGGCCGTAACCCCACATGCTGCCGTAGGCCAGGCGGCCGACCTGCTCGCGCATCGCCTCGACCAGACCGGGGTGCCCGTAGCCGAGGGTCACGTTCCAGAAGCCGGACCTGGCGTCGAGGTACCAGCGGCCCCCGGCGTCGCGCACCCGTACCCCGCTGCCCTCCACGATCATCTCGTCGGGCTCCAGGTAGGACAGGTGGGCCTCCATCGACGTGCTGTTCCACAGGGGGAAGGACTCAGGGGAGGTCAACGGCGTCCTCGATTCGCTCGTAGACGGACACGTTGTGGACGCTCTGGGAGGTGAAGGCCGCGCCGTCCCAGCCGCTCCACCGGTGGCGCAGCCGCAGCCCGGCGATCTGGGCCATGAGGTCGAGTTCCGCCGGCCAGGCGTAGCGGACCGGGACGGGGAGCAGGCGCACGGACCCGTTCTCGAAAGAGATCTGCTGCATGAACATGCGCTGCGCCGCCCGGTCGTGCTCCACGACCCACAGGCCGACCCGCTCGGCGCCGACGTGTTCGACGAACACGCCCTGCTGCTCGTCCTCGTCCATACGGGGGACACGGGCGGGCACCTCGACCACGAACACGCCGCCCGGCCGCAGGCGGCGTGCCACGTTGGTGAAGCAGCGCACCTGCTCCGCCTGCGACTCCAGCAGGAACAGGGTGTTGTCCACGCACGTGACCAGGGAGTAATCACCGTCCACGGGGACGTCGGCCAGGTCGCCCTCGATGACGGAGACCCGCTCGGCGCCGGGCTTGCCCGACAGTTGGTCGATCATCTCCCGGGAGGACTCCACCCCGGTGACCTCCAGGCCGGAGGCGGCCAGGGGGACCGCGACCCGGCCCGTGCCCACGCCCAGTTCGAGGACGGGGCCGCCGTCGGCGAGTTTACGGAGGGCGGACAGGCAGTCGGAGTCGCTTTCCTCGCCATACCAGGTATCGAATACGTCGGCTATTCCATCGCCGTAATCGGCCTTTTCGTTCCGGCCGGTCCGCTTATCGCTCATACCGTGACACTAGGGCGGTGGGGGCGGACTCCTCCATAGGGAATAGGTACCACAACCGCTCCGTATCCGGGACCTGTCCCGGAGCGGTCCGACGCGGTGCGGGGGGCGGCCCGGAACCGGGCCGCCCCCCGCCGGGGACCTGTGGGCGTTGAGTCAGCCCAGCAGCTGCACCAGGCTCAACCGGTGGTCCTCGGGGCTCTTGAAGTCGAACCACGCCAGGGCGTCCGGGATCTCCTGGCGCTCGCCGCTCTCGACGTCAACCGAGGTGAGGCGCTTCTTCTCGGAGTCCAGGTCCTCGACACCGAACAGGACCTTGGCCCCGGCCGCCTCGGCCTCCTCGTCCCCCGTGGTGAGGAGCAGGCTCACGCCCTCCCGCAGGTCGAACTCCACGTCGGTGGGGGAGGGCTCCCCGGAGGGGCCGTGGCCCAGCACCTTCGTGTACCACGCGGTCGCCGCCTCCAGGTCCTTGACCGGAAGGTTGATGATGACGAGAGTGGGCTTGAATTCTTCGCTCATGGTCTCCTCATTCCATGTTTATCCTGGGCATGCGGCATCGGAGCCGAACGCCAGGTTATCACCGGGAAGACGTTATCCAATCCGGCATGGAAAAGTCCATCCGGGCTTTCTGGTACCTAGGTGGTACCCATGATCTCTTGTGCCGCGCGGGCCCCGCTTGCTATTGCTCCGTTCATGCCGCTGTCGTGGGGGCTCGTGTGCTCGCCGGCGAAATGGCAGTCGCCTTCCGGAGCTGCTTCGGTTCCCGCCAGGTCGGTGAACTGCCCAGGCCGGTAGAACGCGTACGAACCGAGCGACCAGGGATGGGCGGACCAGTCCCAGGTAACGGCGCGTCCGGTCCACGCGGATGCCACGCCCGGAATCAGGGAATCGAACTCGGACAGGAATTCCGCCGCGATCTCCGCGGGGTCGTCGGAGGGCGCCCTCCCGGTGCGCAGGTTCACCAGCACGGACGGTTCCCCCTCTCCGGGCAGGCCCAGGGTCTCGTCCCAGCACGACTGGAAGCCCCCGTCCGACACGGCCGCCCCGTTGCAGCCGACCGCGGTCCACGGCCGCCCGGAGAACTCCATGTGGGTGCGCACGGCCGAGCCCATGCCCAGCTCGCGGACGGCGCGTGTGCGTTCCGGGCCGAACCCCGCCCGGGACAGGTCCACGCGGGTGCTGAGGACCGGGAAGGGGACGGTCAGGACGGTGCGGTCCGGCCGGACCTCGATGGTCCGGCCGTCTCGGTCCAGGACCAGCACGGTGCGGCCCGCGGAGTCCCTCCTGAGCGCGACCAGCTCGTGGCCGAGCCTGACCGGGGCGGGCAGCCGCTCCGCCAGGAGTTCGGCGACGCGGCCGGTCCCCTCCCGGACGGCGTACCTGGCGTCGGCCGGCCCGAAGAGCCCGAACTCGCCGGGCGGATTGGCGCCCAGCAGGTTGACCAGGTGCAGTGCGCTCAGCTCCGCGGCGTCGGCGCCCAACTCCCAGGTGTAGGCGGTCCTGAGGAGACGGGCCAGGCGTGTGCCGGGCACCGTGCGTTCGAGGTAGTCGTCCACCGACAGGGCGTCCAGTTCCAGGGCGCGGGGGGACATACGGCCGCGGCCCGGCGCGGGGCCCACGGCCCGCCGGTCCGCGCGCACCACCGGGTCCAGTTCGCCGTACTCCGCGACGGCCTCCTCCAGGGGGTAGGGTGCTCCGCCGATTCTCAGCAGCGGGCCGACCCGCCCGTCCTGGGAGGCCTGGAGGTCCACCGCGCCCAGGCCCAGACCGTCCAGGAGCCGCAGCACCCGGGTGTCGCCCGAGTCGATCAGCTGGGCTCCCCGTTCGACCCCCCGGCCCCCGAAGACCTCCGGGACCGTCCAGCACCGGCCGCCCACCCGGCCGGAGGCCTCGTACACGGTCACCTCGTGTCCGGCCCTCGACAGCTCGTCGGCGCAGGTGAGCCCTGCCAGCCCTGCTCCCACAATGGCGATCATCCGTTTTTTATAGCCGTTCCGCGATGGCTGGTGGGCGGTTAATTATGTGGACGGTACCTTTCTGGTACCGCTTGGATTCGATTCGGTACCTCCTTCCTATTGGGTCGTTTTGTGAAGGGCCGTAGATTCGTCGGGTGCGATCCAAAGAGGGGCGGTGGGCATGTACCTGGGCCGGTCGAGAATGAACATCCGATCCGTGTTGGAATTCCCGCTTGAGGAGACGACGTTCGCGTCCCGGGGTTTCCATCCGGGCGAGCCGGAGACGGTGGCCCGGCTGGAGGCCGCCGGTGCGGCCTTCCACCGGGGCTACGGCATGGCGCTCGACGACCCGGACCGGGCCCCGGAGGCACTCCCCGAGCAGAAGGGGCCCACCGCGGGTTTCGTCTACGAGGGAGCGGCCATGGCGCTGTGCCTCATCGACGCCCTCAGCCTCCCGCGCCGCACCGACTTCTCCCGCCTCCTCGACGGACGCGCCCGCCACAGCCCCTACACGGCCCACGTCGGCGCGGGCTGGGCCCTGGCCCGCCTGCCCCGCGTGCTCTGGAGGCCGGTCCTGCGCCAGCTCGACCCGCTCCTGGGCTGGCTCGCCTGGGACGGCTACGGCTTCCACCAGGTGTTCTTCGGCGGTCTCGGGCGCAGGCTCCGCTCTCCGCTCCCCGGCTACGTCCGCCACGCGACCGCCCAAGGGGCGGGCCGAGCCCTGTGGTTCGACCGGTGCGCGGAACCGGAACTGATCGCCCGCGCCGTCGACCGTGCCCCGAAGGACCTCCACGGCGACCTGTGGAGCGGGGTCGCCCTGGCCGCCGCCTTCACCGGGGCCGCGCCCACGCGGGCCCACCGACTTCGCGACGCCGCCGACGGACACGGGCCCGCGCTGGCCCAGGGAGCCGCGTTCGCCGCCAAGGCCCTGGTGACCCTGGGGCCGGTCGCACCCGACTCCGAGTCGGTGGTGCGGTCCCTGACCGGGCTCGGCGCCGTGAGCGCGGCCGAGGTGACCGACGAGGAACTGCTCCGACTCCCGCCGTGGGGCCGCGAGGCGCCTCGGACGGGAACCCCCGCCTACGCGGTGTGGCGCACCCGGGTGGCGGCCCGACTGGCGGAGGGGGTCACCAGTGCCCTCTGAGCAGATCCGGTCCCCGCGCCCGTTCCCCCGCGCGCACGCCGCCAAGGGCGTCGCCCTGCTCCTGGTGGTGGCCGTCCTCCTCGTCGCCCGGGTCCCCGAACCCGGCGCGGACGAGGTGGACTCACTCGCCGCGGGCTTCTCCTTCACGCCCTTGGAACTCGAACCGCCCCCGGGCCTGCCCATGCGCGAGCACCGGGACCTGCACCCCGACTACGAGGGCATCCAGGCGTGGATGTCCAGCGTGGGAGCCGGCATCGCCGTGACCGACCTGGACGGCGACGGGCTCATGAACGACCTGTGCTACGTGGACTCACGCGTGGACCGGGCCGTGGTCGCCCCCGCCCCGACCGGCCCGCCCCGCTACGACACCTTCGCCCTCGACACGGGCGACCTGCCCTACGACGACACCATGGCTCCCATGGGCTGCCTGCCCGTCGACGCCGACGCCGACGGTCGCATGGACCTGCTCGTCTACTACTGGGGCCGGAGCCCCACACTGCACCTGGCGTCGGGGGACGCCCCCGCCGCGGACGCCTACGAGGCCGTCGAACTCCTGGACGAGGGCTTCGAGACCTGGCACTCCAACGCCGCCCTGGCCTCCGACGTGGACGGCGACGGCACGCTCGACCTCGTCATCGGCAACTACTTCCCCGACGACGCGGCGGTCCTGGACACCTCCGGCGGAGGGCGGCCGACGATGCAGCACTCCATGTCACGTGCGGCCAACGCGGGTGAGAACCGCCTGCTGCTCGGCTCCGCCGGTGCCGACGGCCCCCTGTTCACCGACGCCAGCCAGGCACTGGAGGGCAAGGCGTCCGTGGGGTGGACGCTCGCCCTGGGAACGGCCGACCTGGACGGGGACCTGCTCCCCGAACTGTACGTCTCCAACGACTTCGGCCCCGACGTCCTGCTGCGCAACGACTCCACACCGGGCGATCCCGCGTTCACGGAGCTGGGCGGGACCTGGTCACCGACCACAGCGGGTTCGAAGGTCCTGGGCGAGGACTCCTTCAAGGGGATGGGCATCGACTTCGGCGACCTCGACGGTGACGGCAGGCTCGACATGGCCGTCAGCAACATCACCGAGGAGTTCGCCCTCTTCGAGAGCAACTTCATCTGGATGAACACGGCCGACGAAGCCCTGATCGCCGACGGCCGGGCGCCCTTCCGCGACCAGAGCGAGCAGCTCGGCCTCGCCCGCTCCGGCTGGGGATGGGACATCCGCATCACCGACCTCGACAACGACGGTCACAAGGAAGTGGTCCAGGCGACCGGCTTCGTCGCCGGAGAGGTCAACCGGTGGCCGGAGATCCAGGAGGTGGCCCTCGTCAACGACGAGCTCCTCGCCGACCCCCGGGTCTGGCCCGACCTCGGACCCGAGACCGACCTGTCCGGTGACGGAGGCCTGAGCTTCTTCGCCCGCGACCGGGGTGAGGGGCGCTTCGCGGAGATCGGCGACCACGTGGGCGTCGGCCGCAGTACCGTCAGCCGCGGCGTGGCACTGGCCGACACCGACGGCAACGGCGTCCTCGACATCGCCGTCGCCAACCAGTGGGACACCTCCGTGCTCTACCGCAACGACTCGCCCGACCCCGGCGCCTCCATCTCGCTCAACCTCGTGCGGCCCGCCGAGCACGGAACCACGCCGGCCATCGGTACCGGTGTCCGTGTGACCGCACCCGACGGAAGGGTCCACGTCGCCCAGGTGGACGGCGGGAACGGCCACTCCGGCAAGCACGCGCCCGAACTGCTCATCGGCCTCGGCGAAGCCGACGCCGACTCCCCGGTCCCCGTCGAGCTGGCCTGGAGGGACGACCGGGGGCGCGTCCACGAGGCCGAGATCACCCTCACTCCCGGGCGCCACACCGTCGTCCTGACCGACGGCGCGGACATCCCCGGGACCGGCAGCGGGAGCGGATCATGACCGAACTCCGAGTACGAGCGACCGACCGCGGGGACGGCGGCCCCGCCCCGTCGCCGCCGCCGGCACGCGACGTCCGCCTCGTCGCCCTGCGCCGCTTCGCCATCGCCATCACGGTCCTCAACGTCCTCGGATACGCGGTGCTCGGATTCGAGCCGATGGTCGCCATCCCCCTGGCGGCCCTGGCCGCCGCCTACACGATGGAACTGGGGCTGGAGTACCTGGACGCGCGGCTCAACGGCCGCCCGCCCAAGTTCCTCGGCGGCGTGCGGACCCTCGTCGACTTCCTGCTCCCCGCCCATATCACCGCCCTCGCCGTCGGGATGCTCCTGTACTCGGGCGAGCGGATATGGCCGGTCGTCTTCGGCGTCGTCGTCGCCCTGGCCTCCAAGACGGTGCTGCGGGTCGACACCGGCAAGGGCGTCCGCCACTTCCTCAACCCCTCCAACTTCGGCATCGCCGCCACCCTCGTCACGTTCACCTGGGTCGGCATCGCCCCGCCCTACCACTTCACCGAGAACGTGTCCGGTGCCTGGGACTGGATCCTCCCGGCCATCATTCTCACCACCGGCAGCCTGCTCAACTTCAAGCTCACGAAGCGCGGATGGCTGATCGTCGCGTGGCTGGGGGGATTCGCCCTCCAGGGGATCGTGCGGACGGTGGTCTTCGACGCGTCGCTCATCGCCGTCCTGGGACCCGCCACCGGTCTGGCCTTCGTCCTCTTCACCTTCTACATGGTCACCGACCCCGCCACCACGCCCTCGTCCCCCAGGAACCAGGTGTTCTTCGGACTGTCGGTCGCGGCGGTCTACGGGGTGCTCACCGCCGCACACATCGTCTTCGGGCTGTTCTTCGCCCTCGTGGCCGTGTGCGCGGTCCGGGGCCTGTACCTGTACGGACTCTCGAAGTGGGGGAAGGGCCGATGAGCGGCGTCGCGATCGTGGGCATGGCGTGCACCTACGGAGGTGCCGCGACCCCCGCCGAGCTGTGGGAGAACGCCCTCGCCGGGCGGCGCGCCTTCCGGCGCATCCCGGCCGAGCGGCTGAACCTGGCCGACTACCTCGGCGAGGAGGGGGCGGACCCGGACCGGATCTCCGTCACCCACGCCGCCGTCCTGGAGGGGTACGAGTTCGACCGGGCCGCCTTCGGGGTGGCGGGTCCCACCTACCGCGCCACCGACCTCACCCACTGGCTCGCGCTGGACACCGCCTCGCGGGCGCTCGCCGACGCGGGCCTGACCGGAGCCGGAGGCGCCGAGGACACGTCCGTCTTCGTGGGCAACACCCTGACCGGCGAGTTCACCCGGTCCCACGTGCTGCGGACGCGCTGGCCCTACGTCCGCCGTGTCGTCGCCGACCTCCTGGCCGACCGGGGGGTGACCGACCCCGACCTCCTGGACGAGCTCCGCGGACGCTTCCTCGATCCGTTCCCCGAACCGGACGGTGACACGCTCGCGGGCAGCCTGTCCAACACCATCGCGGGGCGCATCTGCTCGCACTTCGGCTTCGGCGGCGGCGGGTACACGGTGGACGGGGCGTGCGCCTCCTCCCTCCTCGCCGTCATCCACGGCTGCCGCGAGATCACCGAGGGGCGGGCCCGCACGGTCGTCGCGGGCGGGGTGGACCTGAGCATCGACCCCTTCGAGCTCGTCGGGTTCTCCCGTGCGGGCGCCCTGGCCCGGGACCGCATGCGCGTCTTCGACCGCGGCTCGGCGGGTTTCCTGCCCGGCGAGGGCTGCGGCATGGTGGTCCTGACACGCCTGGAGGACGCCCAGGCACTGGGACTGCGCCCCTACGCGGTCCTGCGGGGCTGGGGGGTGTCCTCGGACGGAACCGGCGGCATCACCAGGCCCGAGAGCCGCGGCCAGCGGTTGGCCCTGGACCGGGCCTACCACCAGGCCGGCTTCGCCGCGGGGACGGTCTCCTACTTCGAGGCGCACGGAACAGGCACGGTCATCGGCGACCGGGCCGAACTGGAGGCCCTGTCCGGCGCGGTGGGAGAGGTCGGCGACGGCCCCCTCCCCGCGGTGGGCTCGGTCAAGGCGCTGATCGGCCACACCAAGGCCGCCGCGGGCGCGGCCGGGCTCATCAAGGCCGTCATGGCGGTCCACACCCAGGTCCTCCCGCCCACGGCCGGATGCGAGGACCCCATCGAGGAGCTCTCCGGAGACAGCGCCCGCCTGCGCGCGATCCGCGAACCCGAGCCCTGGCCGCGGGAGCGGCCCCTGCGGGCCGGTGTGAGCTCCATGGGCTTCGGCGGCATCAACGCCCACGTCGTGGTCGAAGGGCTGGCGGCGCACCGTCGCACCGGCCTGGACGAGCGCACCACCGCTCTGGGACGCACACCCCAGGAACACGAACTCCTCGTGTTCTCCGCCGACTCCGCCGACGCGCTCAGGGAGCGCATCGAGGCCGCCGCCCGCGCGGCCGACACACTGTCCTACGCCGAGTACACCGACCTGGCCGCCGGACTCGCACGCACACGCGGCGCGGGTGCGCACAGGGCGGCGGTCACCGCCGTCGCGGACGCCGCACTGCCCGACCTCCTGCGCCGGGCCGCCGAGGCCGTCGCGTCCGGTCGCCGGATCCTCGGACCGGACGTGTTCACCGCGCCTCCCGGCCGCACCGGCGCCACGATCGGTCTGCTGGCGTCCGGACAGGCGGCCTCCGCCGGCCGGACCGGAGGCGCCCTGGCACGTCGCCTTCCCGCCGTCGCGTCCCTGTACGACCGCGCCGATCTCCCCGAGGGCGACCCGGTCGCCGACACCTCCGTCGCCCAGCCGCGCATCGTCACCGCGTCCCTGGCCTCGCTCGCGGCCCTGGACGCCCTGGGTATCCGGCCCGACCTGGCCGTCGGCCACAGCCTGGGCGAACTCACCGCCCTGGCCTGGGCAGGCGCCCTGTCCGAGGCCGACCTGGAGGCCGTCGTGCGAGAACGGGGGAGGGCGATGGCGGCCCTCCCGGGAGACCACGGAGCCATGGCGGTCCTGGAGATGCCCGAGGACCGGGCCCTCCCGCTCCTCCCCGAGGGCGTCGGCATCGCCTGCCTCAACGCCCCCGAGTCCACTGTGGTCTCCGGGACCAGCGCAGGGGTCGACCGGGTGGTCACGGAGTCGGGCGGCCTGCGCCTCCCGGTCGCGCACGCCTTCCACTCACCGCTGGTGGCCGGGGCCGCCCCCGAGCTGCGCAAGGCCCTCGACGCCGCCGCCGTGGCCGCGCCGCGCGCACCCGTGTACTCCACCGTCACCGGAGAACTGCTCGACCCCGGGACCGACCTGCGCGAGCACCTGGTCCGCCAGATCACCGCCCCCGTCCGCTTCGACGAGGCCATGACCGCCGCGGCCGGGGCCGACCTGTGGATCGAGGCGGGGCCCGACACGATCCTCACCCACCTGGCCAGGAGGAGGGGGATCCCCGCCTTCGCCGTCGAAGCCGGATCGGACACCGTCAGCGGACTGCTGTGCTGCGCCGCCGCCGCCTGGGCGCTGGGCCGGGACGTGCGCGTCGAGGCGCTGTACGAGCACCGCTTCCTGCGCCCGATCGACCCCGGACGGCCACGGAGCTTCCTCGCCAACCCCTGCGAACAGGCCGCACCCGCCGCCACCCCCGAACCCGAGCGCCGGCCCGCCGCCGCTCGCGACGCCGCCCCCGCGGCCCCGGCGGAGGCGACGCCCACCGACGTGATCCGGGCCGTGGTCGCCGAACGCGCCGAACTCCCCCTCGCCTCGGTCACCGGGGGCACCCGGCTGCGCGCGGACCTGCACCTGAACTCCATCACCGTCGCCCAGCTCATCGCCGAGGCGGCCAGACAACTCGCGCTGCCCGTGCCCGCACGCCTCACAGAGCACTCCGGGGCGACCATCGCGGAGATAGCCGCACTCCTGGCGGCGGGTCCGCGTGCTGGAGAGGAGCCGCGGGAGGCCGACACCGCCGCCGGGGTGGCCCCCTGGGTGCGGGTGTTCACCGTCGACCACGTCGCCGTGCGCGCCGCGCCCGTGGGGGCGGGGCCCGCGCCCGCCGCAGAGGATCACGCGGGCACAGCGCACGTGATCGCTCGCGAGAACGACGCACTCGGCGCGGCCCTGGCCCGACGCGACCTCGGAGAGGACACCCTCGTCCTGAGGCCGGCGCGCGACGACGACCCCCTGGCGTGCCTCGACCTGGTGGCCGACGCGGCCAAGGCCCTGCCCGGCGCCCGCCGCCTCCTCGTGGTCCAGGACGCGGACGGTCCCGCGCACGCCACGGCGGCGGGGTTCGCGCGCAGCGTCCACCTCGAACTCGGCCTGCCGACCGCCGTTGTCACCGTCCCCGCGGACGCCCCCGACGCGGTCGACCTGGTGGCGGGCGAGGCCGCCGCCCTGGTCGAGAACGGCGGATACGCGGAGTGCCGTCACCACCCCGACGGAACCCGCACCGAACCCCGCCTGCGACACCTTCCGCTGCCGGCGCCCCCCGCGGACCACGAGCCGCTCGGGCCGGGCGACGTCCTCCTCGTCACCGGCGGGGGCAAGGGCATCGGCGCCGAGTGCGCGCATGCGCTCGCGGTGCGCACCGGCGCGCGGATCGCCGTCCTCGGACGCTCCGCGCCCGGAGACGACCCCGAACTGGCCCAGAACCTGGCCCGGTTCGACGGGGACGGCGTCGTCTTCACCTACCAGCGAGCCGACGTGCGCGACACCGAGTCGGTACGGCGGGCGGTGGACGCGGCCGTCGGCGAACTCGGGCCCATCACCGGAGTCCTGCACGGCGCCGGCGCCAACGAGCCCACCGCCCTGGCCGACCTGGACCCGGGAACGCTCGAGAACGCGGTCGCCCCGAAGGTCAACGGCGCCCTCCACCTCCTCGACGCCCTCGATCCTGGCCCCCTGCGCCTCTTCGTCTCGTTCGGATCCCTCATCGCCCGCACCGGGCTCCCCGGTGAGGCGCACTACGCCCTGGCCAACGAGTGGCTCGGCGCCCTGACCGAGGAGGTCTCCTCCCGTGTGGAGGACTGCCGCTGCCTCGCGGTGGACTGGTCGGTGTGGGCGGGCGCGGGGATGGGTGAGCGCCTGGGCGCCCTGGACGCGCTGGCCGGACGCGGCATCGACCCCATCCCGCTCGACACCGGCCTCGACCTGCTCCACCGGCTGTTGGCCTCGCCGGACGTCTCGGGCGGCGTCGTGGTGACGGGCCGCTACGGTGACTCCCCCACCCTGCGGTCGGAGGAGGCGGAGCTGCCCATGCTCCGCTTCCTCGAACGCCCCCGCAGGGTCGTCCCGGGGGTCGAGGTCGTCGCGGACACCGTCCTGTGCGCCGACACCGACCCCTACCTGGAGCACCACGAGTTCGAAGGCGACCGGCTCCTGCCCGCGGTGCTGGGCATGGAGGCCATGGCCCAGGTGGCCGCGGTCCTGACAGGGGACGGAGGCCGCCCCCTCCTGGAGGACCTGCGGCTCAGCGCACCGGTGGTCGTCAACCGCGGGGAGCGGGTCACCGTGAGAGCCGCCGCCCTCGCGCTGCCGGACGGCACCGTCCGCACGGTGCTGCGAAGCTCCGCCACCGGTTTCGCCGTGGACCACTTCACGGCGGTCCTCCCTCCCGGGGGCACGCCGGACACCGGGCGCCGGGTCGTGCTCCCGGTGGTCCCGGACGCCCCGGTCCCGGTCCGTCCGGACGAGCACCTGTACGGACGCCTCCTCTTCCAGGACGGACCCCTGCGCCGGGTCCGCGCCTACCAGCGGCTCACCGGGTTCGACTGCGTCGCCGACCTGGCGGGGGACACCGGCGGGGCATGGTTCGCCCAGCACCTCCCCGGGCGCCTGCTCCTGGGCGACCCGGGGCGCAGGGATGCGGCACTCCACGCGCTCCAGGCCTGCCTGCCCGGAGCCCGCCTGCTCCCCGTGGGGGCCGAGCGCGTCACCGTCCTGGACACCGCGTCCGCCCCCGCCGTCCTCCACGCGCGGGAACGCCACGCCGCGGGAGGCAGGCACGTCTTCGACCTGGAGCTGACCGGGGCGGACGACCGCGTCCTGGAACGCTGGGAGGGGCTGGTCCTGAACGTCATGGGCCCCGGGCCGCTCCCCGTCGGCGTCGAACTGCTCGGACCGCACCTGGACCGCAGGATCTCCGAGGTCACCGGAGTGGAGGGGGTGCGGGTGGCCGTCGAGACGGGTGACACCCAGGTGCGCAGGAGGGCCCGTGCCGTCCACCGGCTCCTCGGCACGGGGGTCACCGTGCGGGGCCGCCCGGACGGCCGCCCCGAGCTGTCCACCGACGACCGGGTCTCGGTCACCCACTGCGGTGCCGTGACCATGGTCGCCACCGCCCCCGTCCCGGTCGGGGTGGACCTGGTGTGGATGCCCGACACCGCCGAGGCCCGCGTCCGCTGGGAGGACGTGCTGGGACCCGACGCGCTCTCCCTGCGCGACGCCCTCGCCGACCGTGATCCGGGGCGCGGACCCGAGGTGCACGCGGCCGTGGTCTGGGCGGCCTCGGAGGCGCTGCGCAAGTGCGCCGGCCGCCCCGGAGGCCCGCTGACCCTGCGCGGACTGGACGGACCGTGGATCCTCCTCGGCTGCGGGGACGTCACCGTCGCCGTCCACCACGACGGGGACGACGTCGCCGCCGTCGCGGTCCTGGGAGGCAGCGATGCCTGAGAGCTTCGAGTACCTGCACGTCGTCACCCTCGACGAGACCAACCAGCTGGGCAACGTGTACTTCGCGCACTTCCTCCGCTGGCAGGGGCACTGCCGGGAGCTCTTCCTGCGACGGACCGCTCCCGAGGTCGTCTCCTCGCTCGACCACGAGCACGCCCTCGTCACCGTCCGGGCCGAATGCTCCTACCTGGACGAGCTCTACGCCTTCGACGAGGTCAGCGTGCGGATGCGGGTCAGCGAGGTCGTCCAGAACCGCATGACTCTCTCCTTCGAGTACTGGCGGGCCTCCGGTCGAAGGGACCTGGTGGCCCGTGGAGAGCAGCAGCTCGCCTGGCTGAGGAGGTCGGGGGACGGCTTCGAGCCCGTCCCCGTCCCCGAGGTGCTGCTCCGCGCAATCGACGCCTACCTGACCGAACCGGTCCGGACGGGGTGGCGCGCATGATCCCGACCGGAGTTGACGCTGATTCGTCACTGACGAGGAGCCTGAGATGACCACGACCGACACGTTGAAGGACCGCCTGCGGGCCGCCGATCCGGCGCTCGCGGCCGAACTGCTGCACTCCAAGACCAGCCACCTGGTCGACGTCATGATCCCCCGCCGCGAGCTCAGCGACGGCACCCTGGGGTTCAAGGCGAGGGTCCAGACCACCATCACCCTCAAGTTCGGGGGCGACGCCTCCGCGGACACCCCCGAGGAGGTCATCACCCTGGTGGCCGAGGAGTCCGAGATCAGGCTGCACGACCCCGTGCTGACCCTCGACGGGGCCCTGCGGCTGGACCTGGAGACCATCACCTACGAGGCCGTCGGCACCAGCGAGGTGCTGTGGCCGGGCGAGCGCGTCCGGCTGCGCGTCGGCCGGGGGCTCGACCCGATGATGCGCCCCACCTTCGGGCGGATGGAGATCGACCCCCTGGTCAACTTCGGGACCGATCCCGTGCGCAGCGTCCAGGAGGTGTACGTCGAGGCGGACACCCCCCTGGGCACCCTGCACAACCGCCTTCCGGCGGTCATGCACTGCGACCTGACCTCCATCCCGCCGATCGGCCAGCCCTACGTCCAGCAGGGCCAGGTCGCGCTGTACGACGCCGACGGGCAGGTCGTCTGCATGAAGACCACGACCGAGAGCGAGCTCACCGCACTGGTGGACTAGGGCGTGTTCTGTGGATGCTTTCGGTTGACTCGGCGCTTGCGCCGATCGACGCGAGCGGCTTCCAGGTCATCTCTCGCAAGGCGAATAGCGCAGGTCAGCCCGGGTTTGGCTGTCCAAGCGCAGTCGGCGCGGCGAGAGGCAGTCTGGGGGACGCGAGCCCGGAATGATCCGCGGAACGCGGCCTAGGGCCCGCCCCTCGAACCGGCCCCGGGTGAAGCCCGGCGGCCCCGCCTGGCCGTGAGCCCCCCGGGCACGCGGGCACGCGGGCGCCGCGGAGCGTCGAACACTCCCGGCCCGCCGGGCCGGGCCCTTCCCACCCCGTCCCATCCCTGACACGGGGAAGGGCCCGGCACACCGGTCCAGGTACCGGGCCGGGGGTCCGCCGTCGGACCTCCGGCCCCCGTCCCCACGGAGAGGCGCCCATGCGGATCCTGTTCACCACCCTGCCCGTCGAGACCCACCTGCGCCCGCTCGTCCCGATCGCCGAGACCGCCCTGTCCCGGGGCCACGAGGTCGCCGTGTGCGCCCCCGAGTCCTTCCGGGACGAGGTCGCGCGCTACGGCCTGCCCTTCCTCCCGGCCGGGGAGGACTGGATCACCGGCATGCTGGCGCCGCTGTTCGGCTCCGAGCAGATCCCGCCGGACCAGGTGGACGCGCTGATGCGGCGCCTCGTCTCCGAGGGCCTTCCCGGCGACGGCGCTCTCGGCACCGCTCGCGACGTGATCGGCCACATCCATGAGGGAGGCGCCGACGCGGTCGTCCGCGAGGCCTACGACATGGGCGGCTACCTCGCGGCGGAAGCCGTGGGAATCCCGCATGCCTCCGTCGGCGTGGTGGGCAGGGTCACCGAGTTCCTGGCCCCGGACCTGCTCGCGCCGTCCCTGGACGAGCACCGCAGCGTGCTCGGACTACCGCCCGACCCCCGGGCGGAGCGCCTGTACGCCCACCTGCACGCCCACCTCATGCCGCCCGGCTACGACCCCGCCGAGCTCGCCATCCCCACGCTGCGCTGCTACCGGCACCGCACGGTGGACCGCCCCGGTGACCGGCTGTCGCCCCCGCTCGAAGGGCTCGACCACTCCCTGCCGCTGGTCTACGCCAGCCTCGGAACGGTCGCGCCCCTGTTCAAGGCCTCGGACACCCGGCTGCGGTCCATCATCGACGGCCTCGGGGACGTCGCCTGCGAGGCCGTGGTCGCGGTTGGGCAGGGCCGCGCGGAGGCGCTCGGACGCTCCTGCCCGCCCAACGTCCGCGTCGTGGACTTCGCAGCCCAACCCCTCCTCCTGGACACCGCCGACCTGCTGGTCACCCACGCGGGTTTCACCAGCGTCCGGGAGGCGCTGCGCGCCGGCCTGCCCATGGTCGCGATCCCCTGGATCGCCGAGAACCACCTCATCGCCGCCCGGTGCGAGGAGCTGGGCCTGGCCCGGCGCCTGGACTGGGAAGTCCTCGACGGGGAGCGCGTGGCGGCGGCCTGCCGAGACGTCCTCGCCGACCCCGCCTACCGCTCCCGGGCCAGAGCCGTCCAGCGCGACATGCTGGCGCTTCCGTCCCTCGACACGCTCGTCACCGACATCGAGGACCTGTTCTCCGGAGCGACGCCGTGACCCCGTTCCACGTCGTCGGCGGGACCTACTCCGAGGACGTCTACTGGGTCGGGTCCGACATCGACTTCGACGTCAGCCTCACCGCCTCCGGCCACGAGCGCACCCCCGGCGGTCCGGGGACCTGTCTCGCGCTCGCGCTGCGCAGGCTCGGCGCCGACGTGGAGCTGACCACGGCCCTGGGGGACCAGGAGGACAGCGCGCGGGCGCTGGCCCTCCTGGAGGCCGAGGGCGTCCGTGTCAGGACCCGCCCCGGCGCCGGGGCACTGGACCACACTGTCACCCTGGTCACGCCCGGCCTGGAGTCGGTCACCGTCACGCACAGGGTGCGGCCTCCCCTGGAGGCGGACCGCGCCGCGGCCGCCGCCGGCACCACCCTCGTCATCTGCTCACCGAGCCGGCTCACCCCGCTGGCCGTGCCGGCGTGCGGACGACGGCTCGTCCTGGTCCCGCACCTCACCCAGTGCCGGGAAATCGTGTCCATGTCCTCCGACGAGCGCGCCGCCCTCCTGGGGTCGGTCGACCTGCTGGTCGCCAACCGGCGCGAGCACGCGCTCCTGGCGCCCCTGCCCGAACTCGCCCTCGTCGGCGCCGCTGTGATCACCGGCGGTGCGCGAGGGAGCGTCCTGCACACCCGCGGACTGCGTCTGCGACAGCGCGCACTGTCGCCGGACGGGTCCCCCCGCAACCCCAACGGCGCGGGGGAGGCGTACACCGCCGCGCTCCTGGTGGCCAGGGCCTCCGGCGCCGACTGGCCCTCCTCCTTGAGGGCCGCGTCGCTCCATGCCGGACGCCACGTCAGCCGACTGCCCTCGCTCTCCTTCCCCCGGAGCAGTCCACCTGAACTGGTCGCGTCCGGTCTGACATCAACAGAGACGGAGCCTGCGTATGGTTGACCGCCCCCACGTACTGGTCGTGGACGAGTTCCTCGCCCGAGGACGGAGTCTGGCCGAGGAGCTCTCACGTGCCGGGCTCGACAGCTCGGCCACGGCCGCCCCGCCGGGGACCTGCGACGGTGTCGACGTCCTCCTGGTCGAGGCCTCGCACTCCCGGCGCATCGAGATCATCCGCCGTTCCGAGGTCGGGGTCGGCCCGGCCGCGCTCGTGATCGGCTCAGGTGTGTGCCACGAGGCCGTCCTGCACTGCCTGGAGGCCGGAGCGGTCGGTTTCGTCTCGGCCGAGGAGAGCGCCGAGAGCCTGGTCGGGGCGCTGCGCGACGTCGTGCGCAGGGGCGCCCTGGGGGGCAGGCGCCTCACACGGCGCCAGACACAGGTACTGGCCCTCGTGGCTGTCGGCCTCCCCAACCGGGAGATCGCCACGCGCCTGGGTATCCAGCACCACACCGTCAAGAACCACGTCCAGAGCATCCTGGGCAAGCTCGGAGTCGGCAGTCGCACGGCCGCGGTGGCCGTGCTGACCGGTGGCGGGCGGGGGAGCGGTGGCCTTGGGCGCGTATAGACGGGACAAGGCCGTGGACCTGGCCGGCCTGGAGGGGGTGGGGGCCAGGGCCCGAGCCTCCGGACTGCGCACCGCGCTGTGCCACGGGTGCTTCGACCTGCTGCACGTCGGCCACGTCCACCACTTCCACCGGGCCGCCGCCCTCGCCGACGTGCTGGTGGTCAGTGTCAGCGCCGACGCCGCGTGCGTGAAGGGGCCGGGCCGGCCCCTCTACGGGATCGCCGACCGGACCGGCCTGATCGCGGCGCTGGAGGTCGTCGACCACGTCCACGCGGCCGAGGACAGCAGCCCCATGAGGGTCATCGAGGCGCTGCGTCCCGACGTGTACGTCAAGGGGCCGGACTACGCGCGCAACCCCTGCGTCCGGCTCCGTGCGGAGACGGCGCTGGTCGAACGGCTGGGTGGCCGAACCGCCTTCACCGACGAGGACGTGACCGCGTCCTCCACCGCACTCCTGAGGAGGCTCCATGCCTAGCGCCCCGCATCCGGTCGCCGGCCGGCGCGTGCTGGTCACTGGCGGCGCCGGATTCATCGGCAGCCACGTCGTCCGGCGCCTGGCTGAGGCGGGCGCGGAGGTGACGGTGCTCGACTCCCTGGACGCCTACGGGTTCGACCAGGCGGGCAGGTTCGGCGTCGGCGAACTGGCGGAGGTCGTCAGGGGGGACGTCACCGACGCCGCGACCACGGGACCCCTGGTCGCGCGCAGCGACGCGGTGGTGCACGCGGCGGCCGTCGCCGACGTGGCCGCCTGCACGGCGGAGCCCGACCGGGACTTCTCCAGTATGCGGGCCACCCAGGCCGTCCTGGAGGCGGCCCGGCGGCACGGGACCGGACGCGTCGTCCTGGCCTCCTCGGCCCAGGTGTACGGCGCCGTCCCCGCGAGGGGCGGCCGGTTCCACGAGGACGACCCCCTGGGGGAGCCCGGCATGCTCTACGCCAACTCCAAGAGCTGGGCGGAGCGTCAGGGGCGGCTCTACGGGGCCCAGTTCGGGGTCCCGGTCACGGTCCTGCGCTACTTCAGCGTCTACGGTCCCCACCAGGTGCCCAAGCCGGGCAGCCACAGCTGGTGCGCGGCGATCTTCTCCGTGCGGGCGCTCCGGGGCCTGCCCCTCGTGGTCCACGGGGACGGCGCCCAGGTGCGCGACCTCGTGTCGGTGGCGGACGTGGCCCGCGCGACCGTCGAGGCGGTGACCGCACCCCGGGCGGTCGGGCGCACCGTCAACGTCGGCACCGGCAGGGCGACCTCGATCGCCGAACTCGCCCGGACCGTGGCAGAGCTGGTGCCGGGGGTCCGTGTGACCCGCGGCGAGCGTCCCGCGGGGGACCCGGACGGAGGGGCCGCCGACACCGGGCGGCTGCGCGACCTCCTGGGATTCGAGGCGAGGACGACTCCGGCCGGCGGACTGAGGGAGTACCTCGCATGGGCACGGGCCAATCCGGACCTGTTCGGATCGCGCCCGTGAGCGGGGACGGCCCCCGGCCGCCGCGCCGCGAGGGCGACGCCGCCCCGCACGAGCGCACGATCCCCCCGTCCTACTTCGACGGGCGCTACGCCGACTCCCCGGACCCGTGGAGTCTTTCGGCGCGTTGGTACGAGCGCAGGAAATACGACCTGACGCTGGCCAGCCTTCCCCGCCGGCGCTACGCCTCCGGGTACGAGCCCGCGTGCTCGATCGGTGTGCTCACGCGGGGGATCGCCGCACGCTGTGACAGGCTCCTGGCCGTGGACAGCGCACCGGCGGCGGTCAGGGCCGCGTCGGCCGCGGTGGCCGACTCCCCGCACGTGAGCGTGCGACGGGCCGTACTACCCGGGGACCTCCCGGACGCCTCCTTCGACCTGGTGGTCCTCTCGGAGTTCCTGTACTACTTCACCCCGGACGATCTGGAACTGCTGTCGAAGGGGCTGCGGGACCGCCTGCGCCCCGGCGGCCACGTGGTCTGCGTGCACCGGCGCAGCACGGTGCAGGGGCAGGGGTGGGACGGCTTCAACGCCCACCGGGTGGTGGAGGGGCGGATGCGGACGGCCACGGTCATGCGCCTTGACGACCCGGACTTCGAGATCGTCGTCCTGGAGCGTCGGAGGGGGTGACCGCCGACCAGCCGACGAGTTCGTGGGCCCGTGCGGCGGCCTCGCCCCGCCGCTTCGCACCGAGCTTGCGCAGGATGTTGTGCACGTGGTTCTTGACGGTGCGCAGTTCGATGAAGAGTTCGCGCGAGATCTGCTGGTTGGACGCGCCGAGGGAGATGAGGGACAGAACCTCCCGCTCCCGCCGGGTGAGGTGGACGGCGGGTTTCTGCTCGGGGGCCTGGGCCGCCATGAGACCGATGTGCTGCCAGAGTTGGAAGGCGAGGTCGGGGGAACAGTGCATCTCCTTGCGGACGGCGGCCCTCGCGCTCCTGACCACGTCGTCGATGTCGCCGCTGAGCGGCACATAGCCCGCCGCGCCGGATTCGGCGAGCCCGATGACACGGTTCTCGGTCTCATCGACCCCCAGGGCGATGACGGCCAGGGGGACCTTGGAAAGGGAGGAGATGACCTGTTCGACGTTGGGGGCGCTCGCGTTGATCAGCGCGGCATCGTATCTGCGCGCCTCCGGATGCGTGTGGTCATTGATGTCCCTCAACGCACATAAAGTGACGTCCTTGATGTCCGCATGTCCTCGGAGGCGGCGGGCGAAGGGCTCCGCGTAGAGCCGTGCGTTATCGATCAACAACAGGTGCATGCGGCGTCTGCTTTCCAACGTGGTGGGTACCAGGCGGTGACCGTATCCTCGACCGGAGTGGGTAACAGAGTAGGAAGCCCGGCATTCACTTGTCCATTGACAGTTTTCGTGCCCGTGTAAAGGCCCGGCCGGTTCGGAGAAGGCGCGACCCCCGGTCGGAAAGAGCGGCCGGGGGTCCAGGGGCAGGTCAGGGTGGTTATGGCAGGGTGTAGGTCAGGGTCACGTGGGCTTCCGGGGTGCCGGCCGTGAGGATCTCACCGCAGCCGCTGAGTCCTTCGAGGTCACCGCTCGCGGAGCCCTCCACCACGCACCACTCGGCGCTGATCGCGCCTTCGGAGTCGGCGGTGCCCCACGCGTCCATGGCGAAGGTGCCCTCGACCCCGTCCAGGGAACCGACGAACCTGCCGGCTCCTTCGCTGGTCGCGTTCCCGTCGGCGTCCACGAGGTCCAGATAGACGTGGTACCCCTGGCCGTCGAGGTCGCCGACGAAGTCGGTCTGGAAGACGGTGTTGAGGATCTGCGTGCCACTGGGGTCGTCGGGAGGGCCGATCTCCTCGACGGTCTGGTCGAGGAGGTGGACGACGGCGGTGGCGGTGCGCTCCTGAGCGGGTGCGGGGCTGGGGTCGGTGCCCGGGGGGGTGCTCGGGTCGGGGCTCGGCTCGGGGGAGGGGACGGGGCTCTGTGTGGGGAGCGCGGTCCCGTCGTCGGGCGGGGCGGGGTCGTCTCCGGGGCCGGCCCACACCGGGGTGCAGGCCGTCAGGAGCGCCGCCGTGGCTCCGGCAGCCAACAGGGGGGTCACATTCGCGAATTTTCTGCCGCAGATTCTCATGCCTACTCCTCTGCACCGGGGGTGGATCGTCATAGATCCTGGAAATGAACATAGGGAACATTTCGGGCGGTTGCATGAGTCATTGGATACGGCAGGGGCCTAGATCTCCACTCCTCACCTTCTGCTTCTGATCCATTACTTTAAATAGTGGGCGCCGTGCTCAATTCTTTCGTTTCTGAGAAAAACTCATGGGCGAATCAATGGCATGGGTGCTCGGGTCGGTGGATTTTCGGTGTTCCGGAGAATTCCGGGACCGGGCCGCCGGCCCCCGGCGGTCGCCCCCGGGCACGGGTCCGCGCCCCGGCCCGGGAACGTGCGCCCGCACGGCGCCCGGGGACGGGGCGCGGAGGTCCGGCCCCGCCCCGGGGCCGGGGGCGTCAGGACGGGTTGCGGGCCAGGACGAGGTCGGTCAGCTCCTGGCTGGGGAAGTCCATGACCACGACACCGGTCCGGTCCCCCTGGGAGGCGCGCAGGTGGTCCGTGGCGTAGGTGTTGACGCCCCTCTGTCCGAGTGCGCCCCACGCGACGTCGCGGGGGTTGGCGAACGGTGCGCCGCTGCCGCTCAGGTGGTTGACGTACAGCAGGTCGGCCGGTCCGTCGGCCGCAGCCGTGAAGTGCGCCCGGGCGCTGTTCCACTTCGCGGGGATGTCGAAGAGCGTGGGGACCCGGTAGTCGTCCTGGATGCTGAGCGCGGATCCGTTCCAGTGGACGCCGTAGTCGCGGGAGGCGGAGAAGTCCTGCACGATGACGATCCGGCCGCGGACCTCGCCGAGGTCGGGCACGTGGTTCCCGCCCCGCTCGGGAACCCACAGGTGCTCCGCCAGCAGGTCGCGGGTGTCCGGGTTCTCCTCGATGTAGTGGTCCAGGGTCTGCTCGTAGCTCCGGGTGTTCTCCTCCTCGGTGTGCTCCTTCTTGAGCCGCATGAGCACGGTCTCGGTCGGGTTCCGTTCGAGGAAGGCGCTCACGTCGGTGACCACGTCGGTGAAGTTGAGGTGCAGGTACTCGGCCCCGTGGTGGATGGGGAACGCGTCGCGGTAATGGCGCGTGCGCACGTCCAGGAAGCGCACGCCGGAGTCGAGCTGCTGGGAGATGGTCAGGTCCTGGGTGCGGGACCACACGGAGCCGCGCCAGGCGCCGCTGTCGTGCGTGCCGGGAATGGACAGTGCTGCCAGGTCCGTCTGGTCGGGCAGCGGCGCCATCCAGGCGGCGCGCTCGGCCAGGGGGGCGGGTGCGGCGGAGGCGGGGGCCGCCGGCGCGAGGAGGGCGGGGAGGACGAGGAGGGCGGCCAGGGCCGCGCCCAGCAGGGACGCGGGCCCGGTCGCGGCTGCGGGGCCGGGGGAGGGGAGCATGGGGGGCTTCCTTCGGTCGCGGGGCGGGCGCGCCGCCGTGGCGCGCCCGGAACGCCGTCCACCCTGTCACGGCGCGGCTGCCCTGGCACCCCCCCGAGCGCCGTCGCCGCGTCCCCGCGGGGCCGTGGACCGTCCCGGGCTCCCCGCGCCCCCTAGGTGAATCTACGTCGTAAAGATGGCGCTCGGGTGTGCTCAGACATCCCACGACTTTCGCGAATCATGATCCGCGGTGGTACGGGATTCCGTAGGGTGGTCCTGCGCACACACGTGCGCACTCCGGTGCGGGGCAGCGTGGACGGATGCCCCGCACCGGGCTTCCTGCTTCCGGCGGAGGGGCGGCGTGCGCCGCCGATACCGGTGATCCCGCAGTACAGGGGCTTTCCCGAGCGGGGCGAGGGCCCTCACCGTGACGACGCGCTGCCGGGCGTCGGCGCTCTGCGGGCTGTCCCGCGGACACGGGGGCGTCGTGCGCGGGCGCGGTCGTGAACGCCTGGCACGGGCGGCCGACGGCGTACCCGGATCGGCCCGCCGGGTCCAGGGGTTCTTCACGCCGACGGGGCGGGTGCCGACCCCGCATCCTCCCGGGCCGGAGCCGGGTGCTCTGCTGCCGGGCTGCGTGCTGCGGTCGCGGGGCCGCCGTCGAGGCGGCGGGTCCTGCCCTGTGCTCTGAGGGGGCGCGCGGTGGGTGGGCCGCACGTGGTCGCGCGACTCACCGCAGCCGTCCCGCGTGGCGGAGAGGGGCCGGCGGGGATCCGTGGTGCTTCGGGCGGCGAAGAGGGCCGGGGCCGTGGTGGCTCCCGTTCCGAGCTCCGCCGACGGGTGCGCGGCGCCGGGCGGCGGGAGGTGCGGGCCGCAGGCGGGCGGGGCGTCGTGGCCTGCCGGGACGGCGCGGTCCGGTGGGGCGGCCCGGGGGAGCGGGGTGGGCGGGTGCGTCCGAGGGACGGCACCCGCCACCGGCTAGCGGGTCTTGATCAGCGCGGGGACGATGCCGGCGATGAGCATCATCGACAGGCTCACGACCATGAGCACAAAGGCGATGGTTCCGATCATGGTGTTTCCTCACGTTCGTTGTTACCGGACACCGCGCGCGGTGTCCGCCGCGCGGTTGCCGCCCGGCGGGCCGGGGTGCGCGTGCCTCTCCGGTGGCTCACCCTATCTCGCCCCCGCGCCGCCACCTCGCCGGGTGCCCGCCCTGACCAGCGGGGTCGCCGGGGGCGGGCGCCGTGCCGGTCAGCGCCCGTCCCAGGACCGCCGGTGGGCGTCGACCAGCCAGCGGTCGGCCCAGGCGTGGTCGGGCTCCTCGGGCAGGTCCGAGCTCTCGCACAGCGCGGCCAGCCGCTCCTCCAGGTCCGCGGCGCGTGCGAGGGCCTCGGCCCGGGTGTGCTCGCCGCGCCGCAGCTCCCGCAGCCACGTGCGGTCGGGCTCCGGCATCGGCAGGGTCAGGTGTCCGGTCTCCAGGAGTTCGACGCCCTGGATGCCGAGCCGGACCATGTGGTAGGCGAACTTGGTGTCGAAGCCGTACAGGTCGACCAGTTCGGGCCTGTTGGTGTGCTTGCCGCCGCGCACGCCCTCCATGCGGTCGCGCTGGGCGCGCAGGTAGCCGAGGAAGCGTCGGCCCGCCCTGCGGGACAGGATGCGGTCGCCGGCGGCGCGCAGTTCGCGGCCGGTGTCCGTGATGGCGACGATCTCCCGGTCGGGGACGAACAGGGGCAGCAGGACGGTCGGGTTGCCGTCGAGGGCCAGGCGCATCCACTTGCGCAGCGAGTAGACGGTCAGGTCCAGGTCGCCCGGGCCGGACCGGGAGTGTTCCGGCTGGGTGCGGTAGATGTACTGCTCGAAGGTGCGCAGGCCGATCACGTACTCGGGCGGTTCGACGCAGATGCCCATCTCGTCGCGGTCGTCCTGGTCGGCGACGGTGACTCCGTGGACGCCGGAGCCCACCTGGCAGCGGAGGACGGTGCCCTTCTCGGCGATCCGGGCGTACTCGGGGGAGGAGTGCTTCACCTGCGGCTCCTGGTCGTCGCTGTGTGTGAGTCGGGGGTTGGCGGCAACCTACCGTCCGGAGGGCGGGCGCCTCGACACCTTTTCCGTCCCCGTGGACGCGGGAGTGCCGACGGGGCAGGCGAATCCGTGCTCTTCGGCACTTGCCGTAGACCCCTCGGGACCGTTTACTTGTCCCTTTAGTGCCCCTTGTGGGTGTTGTCGTGTACATGCGCAGAAAGAGGCTGTCCGTGCCCCCTGTGACTCCCGAGGGTCCCGCCCCCAAGATCGACACCTCCATCCCCCACAACGCCCGTATCTGGAACTACTGGCTGGGCGGCAAGGACAACTACCCCGTGGACCGGGAGATGGGAGAGCAGATCCGGTCGTTCTTCCCCGAGATCGTGGACAACGCGGTCGCGGACCGCGCCTTCCTCGTCCGCACGGTCACCTACCTGGCCGCGGAGGAGGGGATCCGGCAGTTCCTGGACATCGGTACCGGGCTGCCGACCCACAACAACACCCACGAGGTCGCCCAGACCGTCGCCCCGGACGCGCGCGTGGTCTACGTGGACAACGACCCGCTGGTGCTCACGCACGCCCGCGCGCTGCTCACGGGGACCGACCAGGGCTCGACCGACTACGCGGACGCCGACCTGCGCGATCCCGACTCGATCCTGGCGGCGGCCTCCGCGACGCTCGACCTGTCGGAGCCGGTGGCGCTGATGCTGCTGGGGGTGGTGAACTTCGTCGCCGACGACGACGAGGTCCGCTCGATCCTGGACAAGCTCGTGGGCGCACTCGCCCCGGGCAGCTTCCTGGTCGTCTCCCACCCCACGGACGACCTCGACCGGGAGCGGGCCCACCAGGTGGCAGCGGCGTGGAACGAACGCGGCACCCCCAAGCTCACCATCCGCACGGCGGCGGGCATCACGGCGCTCTTCGACGGCCTGGAGCTGCTGGAGCCGGGCCTGGTGGGCGTCATGTTCGTGACGGTGGTGGGCCTGGCCGTCTACGTCGGCCCCGACATCGGAGCGACGTTCCGCGGACTCGTCCCCCTGCTCCCGGAGGGGTCCGTGTTCTACACGATGGGCCTC
>NZ_JAUZMY010000025.1:0-110091 GCF_036327455.1 Nocardiopsis codii
CTCCACGACGATCTCCGTCGCCCCGGAGACCAGCGCGTTGTCGAACTCGGCGCCCTCCTGCTCGCGGGTGGACATGACCGCGATCACGATGGGGTCTCCCTCCGGGGGCCAGACGACGGCGATGTCGTTGCGCGAACCGTGGCTGCCGCCCCCGGTCTTGTCGCCGACCCGCCAGTCCTCGGGGACCCCGGCGCGGATCAGTTCGTCGCCGGTCGTGTTGTTGACGAGCATGTCGGTGAGCACGGTGCGCGGCTCCTCCTCCAGGACGTCCCCGAGCACGAACCTGTCCAGGCTCTCGGCCATCGCGCGCGGTGTGCTCGTGTCCCGGGTCTCCCCCGGGGGGACGAGGTTGAGCTCGGTCTCGATGCGGTCCGCCGAGATCACGTCGTCGCCGATCGCCCTCATGTCCTCCTCGAACCCGTCGGGCCCGCCCAGCTCCTCGAACAGCAGGTTGGCGGCGGTGTTGTCGCTGTAGCGCACGGCGGCGTCGGCCACCTCCAGCAGCGTCATCCCGGTGTCGACGTGCTCCTCGGTGACGGGGGAGTGGTCGACCAGGTCGTCGGCGGTGTAGGTGATGACCTCCTCCCACTCCTCGGGGGTGTTCTGCCCCAGGGCCAGGGCGGCCGTGAACGCCTTGTGGGTGGAGGCGTAGCCGAACCGCTCGTCGTCGCGGTGGACGACCTCCTCACCGGTCCCGGTGTCCACCGCGTAGACACCCAGGCGGGCGTCGAACTCCGACTCCAACCGCTCGAACTCGCCGGAGAGGTCGTCGGCCACGGTCTGGGCCCCCGACACCTCCGCCTCCGCGGCGGGCGCCGTCGCCGAACCCGAGCATGCGGTGGCCGGTACGAGCACGAGCGCGGTCAGGGCCGCGAACCCGGTGCTCCGGGCCGTGGGGAACAACATGTACGTCTCCTCCTGGTCTGGTGCGCGCTGCCCTGCGGACAGGGCGGCGCGGTTCGGCCGGGCCGCCGGAGGCGGTGCACCGCAGGGGAGGTCCCCCCGGAGCACCGCCTCCGTCCGCGGCCCTGCCCGTAGTCTGGGCCGCCCGGCCGATACCGTCCAAGACGGAAACGACCAATCCCATGCGAGAACGGCATACGTCCAGCTCGTGGCTGCTGAACGCGGCCGTGACCGGTCGCCCCGACGGGCTCAGGCGTTCTCGCCCTGACGGCGGGGACGGTCGAACAGGGCCTGCCACCGCCCGGACGGGATCTGTCCCGTCAGGGCGCCTGCACGGGAGCCGCGGCCGGAGGCGTCCCGGGCCGTGGTCGCCGAGCACGTGGGCGACTGCGGGGAGCACGGCACGAGCCGGAGCGTGGTGGAGGCCGCCTGACGGCCGGTCACCGTCTCGATGATGGCGGCGGCGTAGTGGCCGTACTTGCTCCGGTACGCGGCGTCGATCCGTGCGCGGGCCCCGGGGTCGGCGGCCGCGAACGCGACGTTCCTGCGCAGGCCCCCCGCCCGGATACTGCCCTTGCGGCGGGTGCGCGCGTTCTGGTACCAACCGGAGGCGGGGCCGCCCAGCGCGCGCACGTAGAGGTCGTCCCCCTCGCGCACCACCCAGACCTTCTGCCCGCGCCTCAGCACGCGCCTTCCTTGCGCGACCGTCAGGACGATCTCCTCGCTGGAGGAGATCAGCGTCAACTCTTCGGGAGTCCACGTCATCGGCGTTCTGTCATCTCGCTTTCCGTTCGCGGCATCGGACAGGGGGCACCGGCCGGGGGCGGGAGCCGGCGCGATGATCCGCGCACGGTCCCCGATCCCGGGAGCGGGCCTCGGGAGGCGGCGTCCGGTCGCCCGCGGGCCGGCCGCCGCACCGGGCGGAGCCCGACCACGGAGCAACCCCGGCGGGTGACCGGGGGTGCGGGGCCGTGCGACCGTCAGCCGCCCCCACCCGTTCAGACTAGGGTCCGGGGGCTTTCCGAGGGAGGCCCTGTCGCACCCACCGTCGGGCCGGCCCGACGAGGTTCTGGATCCTCGGGGGGACGGCGCCGGGCGGCGGACGCGTGTTGTCGCAGGTCGAAAATGCGTGTGCTGGTGAGTCGGGTGCTGGGATCATCGGACCTGACGACGTCAGACGACCCCGATCCGAGGAACACCCCGACATGCCGGTACCCGCCGACCCGACGCAGCTCCACCCGATGCCCGGCCAGCCGCGGGTGGTGCTGCTCAAGCCCCTGGTCACGTCCCCGCTCATCGAGGTCGGGGAGTACTCCTACTACGACGACCCCGACGACCCGACCGCGTTCGAGACGCGCAACGTGCTCTACCACTACGGGCCGGAGAAGCTGGTCATCGGCAGGTTCTGCGCGCTGGGCACCGGAACCCGGTTCATCATGAACGGCGCCAACCACCGCATGGACGGCCCCTCGACCTTCCCCTTCCCCACGATGGGCGGTTCGTGGGCGGATCACTTCGACCTCATCTCCGGGCTGCCGGGCCGGGGGGACACGGTCGTCGGCAACGACGTGTGGTTCGGCCACGGCTCCACGGTCATGCCCGGCGTACGGATCGGACACGGCGCGATCATCGCCGCCGGGGCCGTCGTCACCGCGGACGTGCCCGACTACGGCATCGTCGGCGGCAACCCCGCCCGCCTCATCCGCACCCGCTTCGGCGAGGAGGACGTCGCCCGGATGCTCGCGGTGGCCTGGTGGGACTGGCCCGCCGAACACATCACCGAGCACGTGCGGACGATCATGGCGGGCAGCGTCGACGAACTCGAAGCCGCCGCCCCGGCCGGCGGTCGGGGGTGACGGCCCGCCGGGTCCCGTCGGCGTGAAGGCCGCTGGGCCCGACGCGCCGCTGCGCAGGGCCGGTCGGTCGCGGCCGACGCCGCGAGGCGGTCCGGTCGCGGCTCCCGCCGGGGCGTGCCCGCGCGGCCTCCACGCGAGATCGATCCGCAGGCGCCGCGGGGTCCGACGAACGGCCACCGGAGCCGGCGCGCGGCAGGCCCGTACCCGGTTCCGCGCCGCCTCCTGGCGACGACGGCCTCCCCGCGGATCGCCCACCGGTGCGGCCGCACCGGGCCCCGAGACCGGCGTTTCGACCGTGTTCGCGCCACCACTACACTTCCCGGATGATCGATTCACGCCGGGTCCAGGACCTGTGGCGGGGTCTCGACGTCACGGCCCGGGACCTCCCGCTGGGACTGCTCATCCTCCTCACGTCGTTCGTCCCGGCGTTCCACAACTTCGGAACCCAGTTCGGCGGTATGCCGGACCGTCCCTTCGACCTGTTGGCCGTCGTCGCGGTCGCCCTCCAGAGCCTCCCCCTCGCCCTGCGCAGACGGCTGCCGGTCGTCTGCCTCACCTTCGTGTCCCTCGGTTTCGCCCTCGACCAGCTCCGCGGCTACCACTCACTGGCGGGCACGGCCCTGGCCATCGCGGTGCTGAGCACGGCGGCCCACCTGGAAGGGCGCCGGCGCGCCGCCGTCCTCGCCTTCTCCGCCGCGTACGTCGTCCTCTCGGCCCTCTTCCCGCTGCTCGGTGCGGGCGAGACGCTGCTCGAGTTCGTGACGTTCTACCTGGCGCTGGCCTTCATGTGGGGGATCGGGGCGTGGCTGCGCTCCACCCGGGCCATGGAGGCCGAACGCCGGCGCCGCGTCGCCGAGGACACCCGCACGGCCGAACGCACCCGCATCGCGCGCGAACTCCACGACGTCGTGACCCACCACGTCACCGCGATGGTGGTGCAGGCCGAGGCGGCCCGCTATCTGACCGCCGTGCCCGACCGCCTCGACCAGTCCCTGACCTCGGTCACCGACACCGGTCGACGCGCCATCACCGACCTGCGGCACCTGCTCGACCTGCTCAACCCCGACCACGGCACCCAGGACACGCCCCCGCCCGCCGTCAGACTCCTCCCGCTCGTGGAGCAGACGCGCCGGGCCGGGCAGCCGGTGGAGTTCACCGAGGAGGGCACCCCGGCGGAGACCAGGGGCAGCGCCGACCTCGTGGCCTTCCGGGTCGTGCAGGAAGCCCTCACCAACGCGCTCAAGTACGCCCACGGCAGCCGGACCGCGGTCCAGGTGCACCACAGCCGGAAGGAGATCGAGGTGGAGGTCAGCACGGACGGTTCCGGCTCAGCGGCCGGATCCCCCGGGGGGAGCGGGCGGGGCCTCGCCGGCCTCCGCGAACGGGTCGACGTCCTGGGCGGCGACTTCAGCGCGGGCCCGGGACCGCACGGCGGCTTCGTCGTACGGGCGCGCATCCCCGCAGGGAGCCGGTCGTGACCGCTCCGACCCGGGTCCTGGTCTGCGACGACCAGGTGCTGATCCGCACCGGACTGGTGACGATCATCGACGCCCAGCCCGACCTTGAGGTGGTGGGGGAGTGCGGGGACGGGCAGGCCGCGATCGACCTCAGCGACCGGCTGCGCCCGGACGTCGTCGTGATGGACGTGCGCATGCCGGTGCTCGACGGCATCGAGGCCACCCGCCGCCTGGCCGGCGCCGGGGTGGCACAGCCGGTCAAGGTGCTCGTCGTGACGACCTTCAACCTGGACGAGTACGTCTACGAGGCGCTGCGCGCGGGCGCGAGCGGATTCCTGCTCAAGGACGCGCCCCCGGCCCAGCTGCTGCACGGGATCCGGACGGTGTCCGCCGGCGCCGCACTGCTGGACCCCGAGGTGACCCGCCAGCTCGTGGGCAGGTACGCCTCCCGGGTCAGGCCCGCCGACGCCACCCCGAAGGACATCCCGCTGACCCCCCGCGAACTGCAGGTCCTGCGCCTCATCGCGGACGGCCTCTCCAACAAGGAGATCGCCGGAGCGCTCGTACTGAGCCAGGAGACCGTCAAGACCTTCGTGTCGCGCATCCTCACGAAGCTCTCGCTCCGGGACCGCGTCCAGGCGGTCGTCTACGCCTACCGCCAGGGTCTGGTGACCTGACACGCCACCCGGCCGCGCCACCCGGCAAGGCCACCCGGCAGGGCCGCGCGGGCGGGCGCCCCGACACCGGAGCCGCCCGCCCGCCGAAACCTTCGCGCACGCCGGAACCGGACGCCGCCACCAGGACTCTCACCGGTGCCGACACACGCTCCGCACCGTCGCCGTGACGATCCGGAGCCCGGACCGGACGGAGCGCAGCACATGCCCCCCAGCGCGGACACCCCCGCCCCGCAGCCACCGGCGGTCCCCACCGGGTTCGCCCCCCTCGCCCCCGGGGACCCGGCGGCCATCGGACCGTTCCGCCTCGTCGGCAGGGTCGGTGCGGGCGGAATGGGGGCCGTCTACGGCGCCCTGGACGCCGCCGGCCGCCACGTCGCCCTCAAGGTGGTCCACCCCCGCCACGCAGCCGACCCCGTCTTCCGGGAGCAGTTCGTCCGGGAGGCCGCACTGCTGGCCCGGGTCGACGCCCTGTGCGCCCCCGCGTTCCTCGGCGCCGAGCCCCACGCCGAACAGCCGTGGATGGCCACCGAGTTCGTGCCCGGCCGCACCCTGAGCGGGCACGTGCGCGAGCGCGGGGTCCTCACCGGCGACCAGCTGCTGTCGTTCGCCGCCGGTACCGCCGAGGCCCTGGCCGCCGTCCACGGCGCCGGGATCGTCCACCGCGACGTCAAGCCCGCCAACGTCATCCTCGCCCCGACCGGACCCACCCTCCTGGACTTCGGGATCGCCCGCGACACACAGGACACGACCGCCGAGGCGGGCGTGTTCGGCACCCCCGGATGGATCGCGCCCGAACGGTTGCGGGGCGTCTCCTCCGACCCGCGCTCCGACATGTTCGCCTGGGGAGGCCTCGTCGTGTACGCGGCCACCGGGCACGGCCCGTTCGGCACGGGCGACACCGCCACCCTGCTCGCGCGCACCCGCGGGGCCGAACCCGACCTGGAGGGGGTGCCCGACGAGCTGCGCCCGCTGGTGGCCCGCGCCCTGGACCGCGACCCGGGCGCACGTCCCGGCGCCGCCGAGGCCCTCGCCGAGACGCTCGCCCTCACCGGTACGGCGGTTCCGACCCGCGAGGCCGCCCGCGAACGGCTGGGCGCGCTGCTCGCCGCCACCTGGACGGGCTTCGAGGCCGTGCGCGGCGCGGGCCCCTGGGTGGCGGTCGCCGGATCGGTGGCGCTGCTCTCCGGCTCCTCGGCCGCCGTCGCCGGAGGCGGTGCCGCGGGCGGTGCCGCCGCCGCGACGGCGGGAACGGCCGGTTCGTCGGCGGCCTTCACGGCGTCGGCCACGGTGACCGCGGGCACCGTCGCGGGCATGGGCAAGGCCACCGCGGCCCTGGTCGCGGTCGCCACCACCGCCGCCGTGGCCACGGGCGGCTGGGTCGGCGGCCGGCTGTACGACGGGGAGCCGGTCTGGCCGTTCGGCGGGGAGGAGACCGCCACCGTGGAGGAGACAGAGCCGGAGGGGGACCGCGTCGAGTTCCGCGGCATGTCCCTCACCCTGCCCGAAGGCTGGACGTCGGAGCTCGTCGAGGACGAGTTCGGGATCTTCTCCGAGCCCGGCCCGTACACGACGGAGGAGTGGCTGGTCCTCCGGCCGGGCGGCCAGGAGGCGTGCGACGCGACCGCTTCGACCGACTGGCTCCACACGGGCTGCCGGCACATCAAGGTGTTCGGTCCCGCGGGGATCGAGTACGGCGGCGAGGGCTACAGCCCCATGACGGAGAGCGCGGCCGCCGACGGCTCGTACGGGTTCAACCCGGGCAGCAATCCGACCGCCTGCCCCGAAGGGGTGCCCACCTCCACCGTGGACCAGGCTGTTGACCGGGAGTGGGACCGGGGCACCCGCGACGCGGGCGGGGTGGAGGCGGCCTACGCGGAGGGCGCCTCGTTCTGCGTCAACCCCGTCGACGGAGACGCGTCACCGGTGCTGCAGTTCGGCCAGCGGCTCTGGCTGATGGAGGAGCAGGGGATCCTCGTCGTCGACAACTACGGGATCGGCGCGTTCGACGCCGTCCTGGCCGACGCCGCGTGGGGCCGGCCCGACGAGGCGCGGACGCAGACGCTGGAGTTCCGCGGCATGACCCTGGAGGTGCCCGCGGAGTGGCAGGCCCTCCCCGACGAGAACACCTTCACCAACGCCGACGGAGAACAGATCTTCGACGAGTGGGTCCTGGTCAACACCGACCCGGACAACCCCTGCACTCTGGAGGACCGGCTGGACTGCCCGCACGTGGAGATCGGCGGTCCCGGCCGCATCGCCACCGGACGGGGGCAGCAACCCCTCACCGAGGACGACCGGTACTACCCCGGCGGGGGAATGGAGATGTGCGAGGACGCCCTCGGAGCCAGCGGGAGCCCGCCGCAGGAGGTGCAGTCCCTCGCCCCGGTCGGCGAGCGGATGGCCTACTACCGGGTCTGGAGCATCCCCTGCCTCACCAGCATCGCCCCCGACGAACAGTCCGCCTACTACGAACAGCGCTACTGGCTGCTGCCGGAGTCGGAGATCATCGTCGTCGACAACTTCCGCACCGGCGGGCTGGCGGAGATCCTGGCCGACGCCGACCTGCCCGGGTGAGGACCCCGCGCCCAGTACGCACTCGGTCCGGTGATAGGACCTTTCCAGGCGCCTGCCCCACCGCACCGGCGACGGGACGGGCGTGCCCGGCCCGAACCCAGGAGGAACCCCCGTGACCACCACGGCACCCCGCTCAGAGGACACGACCACCCCCGGCCCCCGCCCCGCCGTGGTCGACGAGGCGTACTGGAGCGAGCGGCTCCGCGCACTCGCCGACGAGCACGGGGTGCCCGGCGCCCAACTCGGCATCCTGGCGATGGGCCGCCCCGCCGCCGAGGGGGCGCCGCAGGAGCCCGACCAGGACGCCTACGCCGCCTGCGGCGTGCTCAACACGGAGACCGGCCACCCCGTGGGCGCGGAGTCGGTCTTCCAGATCGGGTCCATCACCAAGGTGTGGGTCGCCACCGCCGTCATGCAGCTGGTCGACCAGGGGCGCCTCACCCTCGACACCCCGGTGGTCGACGTCCTGCCCGAACTGCGGCTGTCCGACCCCGGGACGACCGAGCGGCTGCGGGTGCGCCACCTCCTCACCCACACCAGCGGAATCGACGGCGACCTGTTCACCGACACCGGCCGGGGGGACGACACCCTGGAGAGGTACGTCGCCCTCCTCGCCGACGCGGCGCAGAACCACCCCCTCGGGGCGACCTTCTCCTACTGCAACTCCGGGTTCCCGCTCCTGGGCCGCATCATCGAGAAGCTCACCGGCGGCTCGTGGGACGCGGCCATGCGGGAGTCGCTGTTCGCCCCCCTCGGCCTGTCGCACACCGGCACGCTTCCGGAGGAGGCGGTGCTGCACGGCGCCGCCGTCGGACACGTGCGGGGACTACCCGACCCGGTACGCGCCCCGGTGTGGGGGCTGCCCCGGTCGATGGGACCGGCCGGGCTCATCAACTCGACCGCGAAGGACGTCCTGCGCTTCGCCCGCATGCACCTGAACGGCGGCCTCGCGGAGGACGGTACGCGCGTCCTGAGCGAGGAGGGCGTACGCGCCATGACCGAGTTCCAGGTCGCCGTACCCGACGTGCACAGCCAGGGCGACTCCTGGGGGTTGGGCTGGATCCGCTACGACTGGAACGGTCACCGGCTCGTCGGCCACGACGGCAACACCATCGGACAGTCCGCGTTCCTGCGGGTCTCGCCGGAGACCGGACTGGCGGTGGTCCTGCTCACCAACGGCGGCCACGCGCTCGACCTGTCCGAGGAGCTCTACCGCGAGATCTTCCGCGAACTCGCCGGGGTGAGGACCAGGGACAGGCTGGAGGCGCCCCGGGTACCCGCCGACGTCGACTCCGCACGCGACCTGGGCACCTACGAGCACTCCTCGCTGCGCCTGGAGGTGTTCGAGAGGGACGGGGACACCGTGCTGCGGACCACCGCCCTGGGACCCCTGGCCGAGGTGGACCCCGAGCCGGTCCAGGAGCACGTCATGGTCCCGGTGGAGCAGGGCCTCTACGTGGTGCGCCCCCGAGGAACCCGCTCGTGGATCCCGGTCACCTTCTACGACCTGCCCACGGGGGAGCGCTACGCCCACCACGGCGTCCGCGCGATCCCGCGACTGCGCGGCGCCGACACCCGGAGCGCGCACGGGGCCTGACCACCCGGACCGCCGGGGCGCCGGTGGCGGCGCCCCGGGCCGCGGCCGCGTGGGCGCGGACTCACCGTGAGCGGGGACCGGAGCCGTCCGTGGGTCGGCCCGGGACCCGGGTCCGGGCCCGCACCACCTCGTCGAGCACGCCCAGGGGCAGCGGCCCGCTGCCCAGGACCACGTCGTGGAAGGCCCTGACGTCGAACCGGTCGCCGAGGGCGGCCTCCGCCTCCGCCCGGATGCGCTGGATCTCCCACCGGCCGACCATGTAGGCCAGTGCCCGCCCCGGCGCGGCGAGGTACCCGTCGACCTCCGTCTCGATCTCCATCCGGGGAGTGGCGGTGTGCGCGACCATGAAGTCGACGGCCTGCCGACGGGACCACCCCTTGGAGTGCAGTCCGGTGTCGACGACCAGGCGGCAGGCCCGCAACGAGTCCTCGCTGAGCATGCCGAGTCTGGAGACGCCGTCGCCGTACAGGCCCATCTCGTCCGCGAGGCGCTCGGCGTAGAGGCCCCAGCCCTCGTCGAACGCGGTGACCGAGGCCAGCCTGCGCAGCAGCGGCAGGCCGGACAGCTCCTGGGCGAGGGAGAGCTGGAGGTGGTGGCCGGGGACGGCCTCGTGGAACGCGATCGCCTCGGCGCTGTACCGGTCGCGCAGGTCCGCCCGATAGGTGTTGGCGTAGTAGGTGCCCGGTCGGCTGCCGTCCGCGGCCGGCGGCATGTAGTAGGCCACCGGGGCGCCCGGCGCCTCGGCCTCCGGCACCGCCTCCACCGCGCATCCCCGTGACGGCAGTCGGCCGAACCACCGGGGCGCGGCACGCTCTGCGCGTCGGACGGCCGCCCTCGCGGCCCCGAGCAGCTCGTCGGCGTCGCGCCAGCGCATCGCCGGGTCGGTGCGCAGTCTGGCGAGGATCTCGGCCCGGTCGCCGGTGCCGAACACCCGGCCGCCGATCCGCGCGTACTCCTCGGAGAGCCCCGCCAGCGCGTCCAGCCCGGCCCGGTGCAGGTCGTCCGGGGTCCGTTCCGTGGTGGTGTGGCCCCGGACCAGGCGGGCGTAGTGGTCGGCGCCACCGGGCAGCCAGCACAGCCCGGCCCTGTCGTCGGAGCGGCCGTGCGGGACCACGTCGGCGGCGACGGCGTCGCGGTGGCGCGCCACGGCCGGATGGACGACGTCGGTGAGCAACCGGTCGCGCGCGGCTCGAAAGGCCGCGGACCCGGAGCCGGCGGCCGGTCCGGGGCGGCGCAGCGGGTCGTCCTCCGGAGCGGCGAGGTAGCGGGTGAGGTGGGCGACCGCGGCCTCCGCCGACCGCCGCACGGGGAAGCGGCCCGCGGCGACACCCGCACGCCGCCTCCCGGCGATCGCGTCGAACAGGCCCGGAAGCCCGGAGAGGCGGGCCAGGTAGCCGTCGGCGTGCTCCGCCTCGGTGATGCCGGTCATCGACAGCCGGGACAGCGTGCCCACGACCGGGTCGAAGAAGGAGTCGGTGACGGTGTACTCGACACCGCGGGCGGCGATGCGGTCCAGCTCGGCCCCGGCCTGCTGGAGGAGGACCGCCCGTGTGGTGCGGTCACCCTCGTCGAGGCCGCCCGGATCGACGGCCCCGGCCCGCGCTGCGACGGCCGCGATCCTCGCCCTCAGGGCGTGTTCACCGGCCTCGGTGTGGTCGGCCAGCCGGTCCTCGCGGTCGCGCACTCCCAGGAGCGAGGCCCTGACGGGGTCGGCGTCGAACAGGGCGTCCACGAGCTCGTCGGCGAGCTGGGCGATGGTCATGCGGATCTCCCCGGGGGTGGCGCGTGGGGGGAGGGTACCCCGGCGCGGTGGCGCAGGGACAGCGGCGGCGGGCCTCGTCCCGGGGGTGCGGGGACGGGGCCCCGGGGCGTCGTCCATGGAGGCCGGATGGGCGTGCCCGCGGGTATCCCATGCTTTCGGTACCGAATTTTTCCGTCGGCCGACCCGGGCGCCCGTTTTCCGTCGCGGGCGCGGGGGTAGTGGGCGGGCACGGCCGCCCACGGGCAGCACGGGCCCCGGGCGCCGACCGCAGGAGGCGACACCAGGGGGAGCCATGAGGGCAGTCGTGTGGAACGGTACGAGGGACGTCGACACCGTCAACGTCCCCGATCCGCGTATCGAGGACCCCGGTGACGCGGTCATCCGGGTCACCAGTTCGGGCCTGTGCGGCTCCGACCTGCACCTGTACGAGGTGCTCGGTCCCTTCATGACCCCGGGAGACGTGCTCGGACACGAACCCCTGGGAGTCGTCGAGGAGGTCGGCGCCGGTGTGACGGCCCTGGCCCCGGGCGACCGGGTCGTCATCCCCTTCCAGATCTCCTGCGGGCACTGCGCCATGTGCGGCAGCGGACTCCAGACCCAGTGTGAGAACACCAGGGACGACGACCAGGGCATGGGCGCGCGGATCTACGGCTACAGCTCGCTGTACGGCTCCGTGCCCGGTGCGCAGGCCGAGTACCTGCGGGTGCCACGGGCGGAGGCCAACGCCATCCAGGTGCCGGCCCAGGGGGACGACGACCGGTACGTGTTCCTCTCCGACGTCCTGCCGACAGCCTGGCAGGCGGTCCGCTACGCGGACGTGCCCGCGGGGGGTTCGGTGGCGGTCCTGGGGCTGGGGCCGATCGGCGACATGTGCTGCCGGGTCGCCCGCCACCTGGGGGCGGGAGACGTGTTCGGCGCGGACCCGGTGCCCGAGCGCCGCGCACGCGCCGCCGCCCGGGGGGTGGAGGTCTTCGACTCCTCCGGCGGTACCGAGGACCTGGTCGGAAAGATCCGCGAGCGCACCCGCGGCCAGGGGCCGGACGCGGTCATCGACGCCGTCGGCATGGAGGCGTCCGGGCACGGCCCGGCGAGGATCGCCCAGAAGATGGTCTCGCTCCTGCCCCGGAGCGCCGCCGCGAAGCTGATGGAGACGGCGGGCGTGGACCGGCTCTCGGCACTGCACACCGCGATCGACCTGGTCAGGCGCGGAGGGACCGTGTCCCTGATCGGTGTCTACGGGGGCATGACCGACCCGATGCCCATGCTGACGCTCTTCGACAAGCAGATCCAGCTCAGGATGGGCCAGGCCAACGTGCGCCACTGGGCGCCCGAGATCCTGCCGCTCCTGGACGACGAGGACGTGCTGGGGGTGGAGGACTTCGCCACCCACCACCTGTCCCTGGAGGACGCCCCGCGCGCCTACGAGGCGTTCCAGAAGAAGGCGGGCGGCATGGTCAAGACCGTCTTCCGGCCCTGACGGCTCCGCCCTGACGGCTCCGCCCCGACGGCTCCGCCGGTCGGGCGCACCCGACCGGCGGAGCGGCCACGGCCCGGGGCGCGCGGCCCCGGGCCGTGCCTCAGCGCCGGGTCGGGATCACTGCTCGTAGATCCGCACGTAGTCGACCACCAGCTCCTGCGGCAGCTGGGTGGTCTCGTCCGGGTAGCCCGGCCACTCGCCCCCGACCGCGACGTTGAGGATCATGAAGAACTCCTGGTCGTACACCCAGGGGTTCCCGCCCACGTCGGCCGTGGTGATGGTGTTGAACGGGACGTCGTCCACGGACCAGGTGATCGAGCCGGGAGTCCAGTCGACCGCGAAGACGTGGAAGTCGTCGGTGAAGGCCCCGCCGTCCGGGTGGTCGTAGGAGGCGCCGATCCCGCCGCCGCCCGAGTACCCGGGGCCGTGGACGGTGCCGTGCACGGTGCCCGGGATGTGCCCGACGTTCTCCATGATGTCGATCTCGCCCGAGTCGGGCCACTCGGTCTCGGGGAAGTCCGAGCCGAGCATCCAGAAGGCGGGCCACACCCCCTGGCCGGTGGGGATCTGGATGCGCGCCTCGATCCGCCCGTAGGCGTGCTCGACCTTGCCCTGGGTGGTCATGCGTGCGGAGGTGTAGGAGCCGTCCGCCTCCTGGCGTGCGGTGATCACGAGGTTGCCGTTGCCGTCGAGGGCGGAGTTGTCGCGGCTCTCGGTGTAGTTCTGCAGCTCGTTGTTGCCCCAGCCGTGGTCACCGGTCTCGTGGTTCCAGTTGGCGGCGTCGGGTGCGCTGCCCGCCGCGCCGTCGAACTCGTCGGACCAGACGAGGTCGCCGGGGGCCGAGCTCAGGTCGGCGTCGGTCTGCCCCGCGCTCGCCGCGTTCCAGTGGGGGGCGGTGAGCACCGCCGCGGCGAGTGCGGCGGAGGCCGCGACCGCGGTGGCGGCGGTGGCGGTGCGGCGGGGGTTCTTCGTCCTGGTCATACGGGCTCCGTGGGAGTCGTCGGTGCCGGGGCCGCCGCCGTGACACGCGGGGAGTAGCGGGTTCCGCACGGGTCGTGGGGCGGTCGCCCCGAGTGGGCGGGTGCCCACTGAACAAGTGTTCAGTGACTGTACGTACCCGAGCGGCTGCGGGCAAGGGGGGTTCGGGAAAAATGGGGAACGCTCCCACCTCGGCGGCGCCCTGCGGGCCGCGGGGTCCGCGGACGCCGAAGGCCCCGCGGGGCGGATGCTCCACGGGGCCGGAGGGCGGAGGGCGGGCGGGGAGTGCCCGTCGCGCAGGGGGCGGGGGTCAGCTCCCGAGGGACTCCTGGAGCAGCGGGACGACCCCTTCCAGGGCGTGGGTGACGCCCAGGGTCGAGCCGCTGGAGAAGGCGTTGGCCAGGTCCGGGTCGTCCATGATGAGCAGGCGGCCGTCCTCGGCGGACGGGATGCCCTGGAGGACCGGGTCCTCGTGCAGGAAGCGCGTGGTCTCCTCGTCGCCGATGGGGAAGACCACGGTCAGATCCGCGTCCAGGACCTCCAGCAGCTCCGGGCTCAGGTCCACGTAGAAGGCGTCCTCGGCCATCTCGGTGATCTCGGGCTTGTTCTCGAAGCCCAGCTCCTCCAGCAGGTCGACCCGAGCGTCCCCGGGGACGTAGGCGCCGTACTGGCCGTCGAAGTAGGCGCCGACCGCGATGGTCATGCCCTCGAAGTCGGGGTTGTCCTCACGGGCCTGCGCGAAGCGGCCCTCCAGCTCCTCGACGAGCTCCTCGCCCCGCGCGTCCTCGCCGAGCACCCGGGCCACCTGGCGGGTCTGCTCCTGCCAGGTGGTGCCGTAGGTCACCTCGACGCCGGGGGGCGGGCCGACCACGGGGGCGACCGGCGAGAGCAGTTCGTTGCGCTCCTGCGTGTGGTCGGAGCGGGTGTCGAGGATGACGTCGGGCTCCAGGGAGGCGATCGCCTCCAGGTTGGGCTCCATGGTGCCGAGCTGGACCGGCTCCTCGTCGAGCAGGTCGGCGGCCCAGGGGCCCACCCCCGCACCGCCGTAGCCCTGCCAGTCGGCCACGCCGACGGGCTGCACGCCCAGGGCGAGCGCCGTCTCGGCGTCGGACCAGCCGAGGGCGGCGACGTCGGTCGGCCGGTCCTCGATCTCCACGTCGCCGAACAGGGTCTCGACGGTGACGGGGAAGCCCTCGGCGGCCTCGCCCGACCCGCCCTCCTCGGCGTCGGACGCGGAACCACCGCAGGCGGCGAGCATCAGGATGGACAGAGCGCCGGCGGCGATCGCGCCGCCGCGGGTCAGCGGACCGCGGTTCATGGGGCCTCATTCAGTCAAGGAGATGAGCTTAGGCTCACCTAAGTCAGACTCATAGTGGATCAGGCGGGGCCGTTGCGCAAACCGGACATCGGGGGGTGGAAGGGTTGGCGGGCGCGGAAGCGGCCGAAAGGTCAGGGGCGGACGACACCGTCGTCCGCCCCCGACCCGCGCTGCGTGGGACGAGCCTCACGGCCGGGGCCGCGGGCCCGGGGTCAGGCGTAGGCCTCCGCGCCCGCGCGCCAGTACCCGATGAACGTGACGTCCTCCTTGGCCACGCCGCGGTCGCGCACCAGTACCCGGCGCAGGCCGGTGGGCAGCCCGTTCTCGCCGGCCACGAAGCAGTAGGGGCGGCCCCCGGGCAGCTCGGCCCCGCTCACCGTCTCCAGCGCCAGCTTGCCGGGGGTGGTGCGCGCGCCGTCGCGCGCCAGCCAGCGCACCTCCACCCCGGCGGGGGCGGAGACCTCGCGGATGTCGGCCGAGGAGGGGACCTCCAGGAACGCCAGCCCGCGAAGGTCGGCCGGAGCCTGTTCGAGGATCGACAGCAGCGCCGGAAGCGCGCTCTCGTCACCCACCAGCAGGTGCCAGTCGGCGTCCTCCGGCGGAAGGTAGTAGATGCCCTCCGCCAGCAGCCCCAGCTCGTCACCCGGGCGCGCACCCAGGGCCCACGCCGACGCGGGCCCCTCGTCCCCGTGGGCGACGAACTCGATGTCCATCTCCAGGGCCTCGGCGTCGAACCGGCGGGCGGTGTAGTTGCGGACGTGGGGGCGGCGGTCCTCGGGCATCGCGCGGAACTCGGCCACCCAGCCGTCGTCGGCGGAGGCCTGGGGGAGGTGCAGCCGGTCCTGGCCCGGCCGTGCGAAGAGGATCCTCGTGCACTGGTCCAGACCCATGAACTCGAATCCGGCCAGTTCCTCGCCGCCGACCGTCACCGTGACGAAGTTGTCGGTGGTCTGCTCGGTGCGCACCACCCTGGCCCGGACCATGCTCCGTCGAGTCGGATACCTGATGCGCAACGGAAGGCCTCTCGTTCGGGGTGCGGGGTTCGCCGGGGCGCGTCCTGGTCCGGGGCCGCGACGGGGCCCCGGCGTGCGGACGGGTTCGCCGTCACGGCGGGCAAAGGTTAGCCTAACCAAGGTCCATCGTGGTCAGGCGGCCGGGGTCGTGTTCGGCGCGGCCGGGCGGCCTGACTAGCCTGGCCAGGGCACAACACGGCAGGGGGAACAGAACATCGGATGAGTACACGACTGTACGGGGTCGCGCACCCCGAAGAGAGAGGACGCACCAGGTGAGCGCCTCCACCGGCACGGTCGGGCCCCCTGACACCGCGCCCCCCGACGCAGATCCGGCCACCCCGGCGCCGCGGACGCGCCCCCAGGGCGCCCCCGACAGCGCGCGGGCCCTGCGCCGCCGCACCCTCCGCCGCAACCGCCGCCACGTCTCCCTCGGCGTCGTCCTGCTCTCCCTGCACCAGGTCGCCGAGGCCCTCGTCCCCGTCGCCATCGGCCTGACCATCGACCTGGCCGTGGTCCCCGGGAACATCACCGCCCTGGCCTACTGCGTCGCGGGCACCGCGCTGCTCTTCACCGTCCTCGCCCTCGCCTACCGCACAGGGGCCCGCTACTCCCTGCGGGCCACCGAGAACGAGGCGCACCTGCTCAGGGTCGAGGCCGCGCGCCGCGCCCTCGACCCGCGCGGCGAGCGCAGCGGGCTGCGCGTGGGCGAGGTCCTGTCCGTGGCCACCTCCGACGCCGAACAGGCCGCCCTCTACGTGCGCGCCTGGGCGGCGGGGATCGCCGTCACGGTCGCGATCGTCGTCACCACCGTCGCCCTGCTGATGGTCGACGTCCCGCTCGGCCTCGGCGTCCTCGTCGGCGTCCCCCTCCTCATGCTGCTCCTGCGCATCCCCGCGGCCCACATCACCCGGCGCAGCGAGGCCAAACAGGCCACCGCCGCCGGGGCGACCGCCCTGGCCACCGACCTGGTCACCGGTCTGCGCGTCCTCATGGGGATCGGCGCCCGCCACAACGCCGCCCTCCGCTACCGCTCCGCGAGCGTGCGCGCGCTGGAGGCGTCGGTCGGCGCCGCCGCCAGCAACGGCGTCTACCGGGGACTGGTCACCGCCGCCAGCGCCGTGTTCCTCGCCTGCGTCGCCGGCGTGGCCGGGTGGATGGCACTGGAGGGACGCCTCACCATCGGCGAACTCGTCATCGTGATCGGCCTCGCCCAGTTCCTGGCCGAGCCCGTCCAGGGCCTGGGCATGGTCGGCCAGATCTTCGCCACCGCCCGCGCCTCCGCCGAGCGGCTGGTCCGACTGCTCAACGCGCCCGACGCCGTCACCCCCGGGGACAGGTCCCCGGGGGGCGCCGGTGAGGCAGCGCTCGTGGAACTGTCCGGCGTCTCCTACCGCACCCTGAGCGACGTGGACCTGCGCCTCGTCCCCGGCGAGTTCGTCGGCGTGCTCGCCACGGATCCCCGCGACGCCGAGGCGCTGCTGGAACTCCTCTCTGGCCGCGGCGACCCCGAGGGCACCGACGGCTCCGTCACCGTCGGCGGAGTCCCCGTCCACGACCTTGACCTGGCCGCCCTGCGCGCCACGGTCCTGGTCGAGGAGCACGGGTCCGCCCTGTTCGAGGGCACCCTGCGCTCCAACCTGGTCACCGGCGCCGACCCCGACGACGAGCGGCTGCTGGACGCCCTGCGGGCGGCCTCCGCCGAGGACCTGGTCGTCGGCCACCCCGACGGCCTGGACCGGCCCGTCTCCGACCAGGCGACCAACCTGTCCGGCGGACAGCGCCAGCGCGTGGCCCTGGCCCGCGCCCTGGCCTCCGACCCGCCCGTGCTCGTCCTGCACGACCCCACCACGGCCGTGGACGCGGTCACCGAGGAGGCCATCGCGCGGGGCGTCGCCGCGGCGAGGACCGGGCGCTCCACGGCTGGGGCGACCCTGGTCGTGGCGGCCAGCCCGGCCCTGCTGTCCCGCGCCGACCGGGTCGTGGTCCTCGTCGGGGGCCGCGTCCACCGCACCGGAACACACGCACGACTGGTCGAGGAAGACCGGCACTACGGCGAGGCGGTGCTCCGATGAGCGCGACCACATCCGCGGACACCGCGGACACGTCCCGGGCCGTCGCGGCCCCCAGGGACGCCGACCTGCTCCCCACCGCCACCGCCCGCAGGACCTGGGCCGTCCTCGGCGAGGGCGTGCGCCGCACCGGGTGGGCCACGCCCCTGGCCCTGCTCACGGTCCTCGCGGGCAGCGCCGCCGGACTGGTCGCCCCCTGGGTGCTGGGCCGGATGGTCGACGACATCTCCGCCGGAGCCGGCCTGGACTCCGTCCTGCGCTCGGCCGGGCTGATCGCCGCCGCCGCGGTGGTCGGCGGACTCCTCGTGGGACTGGGCTCGTGGCTGGTCACCCGGGTCGGCGAGATGATCCTGGCCCGGCTGCGCGAGCGCGTGATGGACCGGGTCCTGCACATGCCCGCCACCAGGCTCGAACGGGTCCGTATCGGCGACCTGCTGTCCAGGGTCGGCGACGACGTCGCCGTGGTCACCGCCAGCATCGCCCGCAACGGGCCCGACGTGGTGGTCGCCCTGGCCACGGTGCTGCTCACCACGGCGGGCATGACCGCCCTGGACTGGCGCCTGGGCCTGGCCGGGCTCTGCGCCCTGCCCGTGTACGTGACGGCCGTGCGCTGGTACCTGCCCCGCTCCGGCCCCTACTACGCACGCGAACGCGTTGCCATGGGCGAGCGCTCGCACGCGATGATGGGGGCTCTGCGCGGGCGCGGCGCCGTGCGCGCCTACCGCCTGGAGAAGGAACACGAGAGCCGCGTCGCCGACCGCTCCCGCGCGGCCAGGGACATCACCGTCGAGGTGTTCCGGCTGTTCACCAGGTTCGGGTCGCGCCTCAACGCAGCCGAGTGCGTGGGCCTGACCGCCGTCCTGATCACCGGGTTCTGGCTGGTGCGCGGCGACCTGGCCACGGTCGGCATGGTCACCGCCGCCGCCCTGTACTTCCACCGCCTGTTCGGACCGATGATGCTCCTGGTGATGAACTTCAACGAGGTCCAGTCGGCCGGGGCCAGCCTGGCCAGGCTGGCAGGTGTCGTCGACCTCCCGCAGGACCGCGACCCGGGTGCCGAGGAGGGGCCCGCGGGATCCACCCTGCGGATCGAGGACGTCACCCACTCCTACGGGACCGGGGCGCCGCCCGCCCTGGAGGACGTGACCCTGGACGTCGCTGCCGGGGAGCGGGTCGCCCTGGTCGGGGCCAGCGGTGCGGGCAAGACTACGCTGGCCGCCCTGGTGAGCGGGCTCCGCACACCCAGCCGGGGGACCGTCTACCTGGGTGGCGTCCCCCTCGACGAGCTCGGGGAGCGCCGGGTGCGCGAGCACGTGTACCTGGTCAGCCAGGAGAGCCACGTGTTCGCCGGGACGCTCATGGAGGACCTGCGGCTGGCCCGCGCCGAGGCCACCGCGGCCGACGCCGAGGAGTCCCTGGCGGCCGTCGGCGCCCTGGAGTGGGTGCGGGCCCTGCCCCAGGGGCTGGACACGGTCGTCGGCGAGGGCGGCCACGCGCTGACCGCCGAACAGGCCCAGCACCTGGCGCTGGCCCGCCTGGTCCTGGCGGACCCGGACGTCGCCGTCCTGGACGAGGCCACGGCCGAGGCGGGCAGCTCCGGCGCCCGCCGCCTGGAGCGGGCCGCCGCCGCTGCCACCGCAGGGCGCACCACCCTCGTCGTGGCGCACAGGCTCACCCAGGCCGAGACCGCGGACCGGGTGGTGGTGATGGACCAGGGCCGGATCGTCGAACAGGGGCCGCACGCGGAACTGGTCGCCGCCGGAGGCCGCTACGCCGCGCTCTGGAGCAGTTGGCAGGGCACGCCGGTCCCGGACGGTGGGGTGCCCGCGCCGTAGCGCGGACGAGGACGGGCCGGACACCGCAGCCGCGGTGTCCGGCCCGTCCGGCGTCGGGGCCCACACGGTTCCCCGGGGCCCGGCGCCCCTCCTGCGCCGCCGAGACGGCAGCGTCACACCACTCCCATGCGCCGTCGAGCCGGCCCGCGAACGTGTCCATGCCGCCAGGCTTCCACGCCCGGAGCCGCGAGCCGGCAGAGGGCCGCCCACCGGCCGTACCTGCCGCTGACACCTGTTCCTCCGGCTGTCCTGCCTCGCACTCGCGCTTCGCCGTCCTGTCCCGCGTGGACGTGCTCCTGGCCGGGACCGGCCACGGCAAGGCCGAGCGGTCTCCTCACGTGAGGGCCTTCCCCGTGTCTAAGCTTCCCCTCGTGCGGGCCGGGGTCGCGGGGGAGGGGACGACCGGTCAGTCCATGGCCGACGTGCCGTGGCGCCAGTAGCCGACGAACGCGATGTCGGACTTGGGGACGCCGCGCTCGCGGACCAGCACCCGCCGCAGGCCGGTGGGCAGGGCGTTCTCACCGGCGACGAAGCAGAAGGGGCGGCCCTCCGGGAACGCGGCGGCGCGCACGGTGTCCAGGGCGAGCTTGCCGGGGAGGGCGTGCGGGTCGGTACGGGGCAGCCAGTGCACGTCCACGCCGGGCAGGTCGGGCAGCGGCCGGACGTCGTCGGGCGAGGGCACCTCCAGGTAGACCTGGGCCCTCAGGTCGTCGGGGGCCTGCTCCAGGATCGAGACCAGGGCGGGCACGGCGCTCTCGTCGCCCACCAGGAGCTGCCAGTCGGTCCCCTCGGAGGGTACGTAGTACACGCCGTCGGCGAGTAGTCCCGCCTCGTCGCCGGGCGCCGCGGTGGCGGCCCAGGCGGAGGCCGGTCCGGCGTCGCCGTGGTCCACGAACTCCAGGTCGAGTTCGAGCGCCTCCGGGGCGAAGCGGCGGACGGAGTAGCTGCGCACGTGCGGTTTGCGGTCGTCCGGCATGGCGTACAGCTGCTCCACCCAGCGCTTGTCCGCGTCGGCGGGCATGTGCAGCCGTTCCTGTCCCTCCCGGGGGAGGAAGAGGCGCACGAACTGGTCGCGTCCGAGGAAGTCGAATCCCTCCAGCTCACCGCCGCCGAGGGTCACCGTGACGAAGTGCTTGCTGACGCGGGTGGTGCGCACCACGCGGGTGCGGATCATCGCGCGGTGGCGCGGGTGTTCGATGCGCACGGTGCCTCTTCCTCCTCAGTGGTACATACGGGCGAAAAACCCTCGGCGTTAGGTTAGCCTCACCAACTGCCCGGCGTCGAAGCGGTGTCCGGCCGGATCCTTCGGATCGCGGATTCCTTCGTCTGCACCTGTTGACGCGAAGAGTGTCGCAAGTCACCATTGTTGCCAGCGTGTAACTGCAAACGTTTGCAGTATCTGGGCCACGTGTCGCCCGGTGGAGTACGGCCCCCGCTCAATTCCCGACGCTCCGCCGGCTGAGAGGAACCCCCATGTCAACCCCGAAGAGAACCCTGGCGGCGGCCGGAGGCCTCGCCCTCGCCGCGTCCGTGCTCGTCGCCCCGTCCCCCGCGGCAGCCGCGGACCCGTTCGCCGACGCCCCCGTCGGCTACGCCTCGATGAACGGAGGCACCGACGGCGGGTACGGCGGCAGCACCGTCCACGAGTACGTGCTGAGCGAGTACGCGAGCTGGAGCACCGAGAGCACCCCCGGGCAGGCGCTGTACGAGCTCCTCAACGACCACCAGGACAACGAGGGGGACGGCCTGGTCGTCCACGTCGACGTCACCGTCACCCCCGACCAGGTCGACGAGAGCAAGATCGACGTCAAGGACGTCTCCAACGTCTCCATCCTCGGCGTCGGGGACTCCGGCGAGTTCGACGGCATCGGCTTCAAGCTCAGCCGCTCGCACAACGTCGTCTTCCGCAACCTGGCGATCCACCACGTCTCCCAGGGTGAGGGCGACGCCCTGGAGGTCGCCTCGGAGAGCTCCAACGTCTGGATCGACCACAACGAGTTCTACAGCGAGCTGGACGGTGTCGACAAGGACCACTACGACGGCCTCGTCGACATCAAGCACGGCTCGGAGTACGTGACCGTCTCCTGGAACACGTTCACGGACCACTGGAAGACGTCGCTGGTCGGGCACAACGACTCGGCAAGCAGCGCGCCCGACTTCATCACCTACCACCACAACCTCTTCAGCAACCTCAACACCCGCGTGCCGCTGGTCCGCCACGCCGACGTGCACATGCTCAACAACGTGTTCGAGGACATCGGCGGCTCGGCGGTCAACGCCCGCATGGGCGCCCGGATCCTGGTCGAGGGCAACTCCTTCGACAACGTCGGCTCCGGTGAGGAGGACGGGACCACGGGACAGGTCGAGGGCCCCGTGGGCTGGTGGTACGGCAGCAGCGAGACCGGCTACTGGAACCTCGTGGACAACGCGTTCACGGACTCGCCCAGCGACCACCTGGAGTCGACCACCGACTTCACCGTCCCCTACCCCTACGACGCCGAGACCCCCGCCCAGGCGAGGGAGTCCGTCGCGGCCCACGCCGGCACGGGCGTCGTCGACGTCACCCCGTAGGCGGTCGCACCGCCCGTGAGCCGAGGGGCGCGTCGGTCCCCGGGCGCCCGGGGACGGGCCACTCGACAGGATCTCGCAGGGACCGTGCGGCCCGACCCCGTCCGCGGCGCCGCCGCGATGGGCTCCGCTGCCCCCGCCGCACCTCCACGGTGCGGCGGGGGCTTGTGCAATCGGTTGTAGGAAGTGCTCCCAGCAAGGTGCCGGGTCGGCGGGGCTGGGTGCGCCGGTGGCACGGCGGCCGTCCGGGCCCGGGGGGCCCGCACCTCCGCCACCGCCCCCGTCGGAGAGGGACGCTCCTGTCGTGGGGGAGCCGCGCCGCCCGCGGGAGGGCGTCGGCGCTGTCCCCGGGCGGACCCCTCGTCACACCCGTATGATCTACGTCGTAAAGGTGCAGGTTCGGCGAACTCACACCGGGGATACGCCGGAGCCGGGACCCGCCCACGGGTCACCCCGTCTCGGCCACCCGCAGGGTCAGGGACCCGAGACGGTCGAACTCGGCGGTGAACTCGTCCCCGGCCGCCAGCGCGATCGGCGTGTGCAGGGCGCCGGTGAGGACCAGCTGGCCCGGCTCGAGGCCCCTCCCGGACTCACCCAGGGCATTGGCCAGCCAGGCGAGGACGGCCAGCGGGTCGCCGAGCGCCGCCGCGCCGACCCCGGTGTCGACGACCTCGCCGTTGCGGCTCAGGACCATGCCGAGCAGGCGGGGGTCGAACCCCTCCAGGGGCAGCGCCGTCTCCGAGACGGCGATGGCCCCCGTGGACGCCAGGTCGGAGACGGTGTCGGCGATCCGGATCCGCCAGTCCTCGATGCGGGAGTCCACGATCTCCACCCCCGCCCTGACCTCCGACACCGCCTCCCGGGCCTGCTCGACGGTCACGCCGGGCCCTCTCAGGGGGGAGCCGATCCGCAGGACGATCTCCGCCTCGATCTTCGGCTGGATGAACCGGTCCAGCGGCAGGGTGTCGCCGTCCCGGTAGACGGCCGAGGCCAGGAGGGGGCCGTGGTCGGGGGAGTCGATGCCCAGCAGCGCACGGGCCGGGGCGGAGGTCAGGCCGACCTTGTGGCCGATGACCTCGTCGCCGTCGGCCAGCAGCAGTTCCAGCAGCTCCTTCTGCGTCGCGTACCCGTCCGCCGCTCCGAGCGAGGGATCGGCGTCGGTGAACGGGGGGACGGGCTTGCGCGTCCGGCGGGCCTCGTAGAGGGCGCGGGCGCGTTCGTGTGCCTGGGACATGGCTGACCTCGGACTCTCGGGGGCGGCGGGCGCGGGCTCTGAGGGCCGTTCCCGCCCGTGCGGGTTCTCGTCTGCGCCGACACCGTAGCGCCATCCGGCGCGTCCCGGAACGGCGGCCACCGCGTGCGACCGGGCGCCCCCGAACCGTGTCCCCGGGGAGCGGCCGGGCGGGGGGAGGACCTGTCCGTGACCACAGGGCCGGTCGTCACGCCCTCGCGGCCGAACCGGCGACGGCGGGACCGGGCCCCGGTTCAGGGACGGGGCGTAGCACACCGGTCGTCCCTGGGAGGGGGTTTGCTTCGATTGGCCGGGTCGGGACGGTCTGGTTACCGAGAGTGCATATGGGGCTACGTTCATCCCGGCGGTGGCCGTCCGACGGCGCGATGCCTTCGTCCCGGCCGGACACCGCCACCGGCAGTACACCTCTCACGGGAAAGGACCCCATGGCCAACGAGATCAGGTTCGGTGACCGGATCCACCTGCTGAACGGATACAACGCCTGGCAGGGCGGCTACCTCGACACCATCAACCACCGCCCGGCCCCCGCCAAGTACGGGGTGCAGACCGCGGAGACCCCCGCCCGCGCCACGGGCACCGGCACCTGGGAGATCCTCTCGGCCGAGGGCAAGGCCTCCGGGGCCAACGTCCTCAGCGGTGACGTCGTCTACCTGCGCAACCTCTTCGGCGGCGACGGCGGTTACCTCGACACCAACGGCCACGCCACCGGCCCCCAGAAGTCCGCCGGCGGAAAGTACGATGTGTCGACCTCCCAGGGCAGGGACCGCGCCGAGGGCACCGGGCGGTGGCGGATCTTCGCCCAGACGTCCGCCCCCGCCGACCAGTACGTGCGCACCGGCGACGTGCTCCTGCTGTGGAACCTCTACGGCGGCAACGGCGGCTTCCTGGAGACCAACCAGCACTCCACCGAAGGCGACAAGCTCGACGTGTGCACCAACGCCTACTTCAACCGCGCGGCGGACGTCGCCTACTGGAAGGCGTCGCGGGCCTGAGCACGGGGGTGTGCCGCTGCTCCCGCGCGGGCGGCACACCCCGGGTCGACGCGGCGGTCGGGCGGGGCGCGGGCAGGGCGCCGTGCACCGACGCCGCACACGCACCGCCCCTGGCACCGCCCTCGGCATCGGCCTGCCGGGGGCGGCGCGCGTTCCGCCTCCCGCCCCCCGCCCCCCAGTCCCGCGGGACCGCCGAACCGCCACCGGACGGGGCCACACGCCGGGCGCTCCCGGAACCCCGCCTCGGGGGCGGGCCGCTGTACTTTGCAACGGGGGACCACAGTCGCCGTCGGACAACAGGGGGACGCACGATGGACGCCACCGCGCAGATCGGGGTCACGGGCCTCGCGGTCATGGGACGCAATCTCGCCCGCAACCTCGCACGCCACGGGTTCACCGTCGCCGTGCACAACCGGTCACAGGCCAGGACGCGGGACCTGGTGGACGGGTTCGGGGACGAGGGTGCCTTCGTCCCCGCCTTCTCGGCGGAGGAGTTCGTCGCCTCCCTCGAACGGCCGCGCCGCCTGGTGGTCATGGTCAAGGCGGGCGGGCCGACCGACGCCGTCATCGAGGAGTTCGCGCCCCTGCTGGAGGAGGGCGACATCATCGTCGACGGCGGCAACGCCCACTTCCTGGACACCCGGCGCCGCGAGGCGGACCTGCGCGGGCGCGGTATCCACTTCGTGGGCGCGGGTGTCTCCGGGGGAGAGGAGGGCGCCCTCCACGGGCCGAGCATCATGCCGGGCGGATCGGCGGAGTCCTACCGGTCCCTCGCGCCCCTCCTGGAGCGGATCGCGGCCAGGGCCCCCGACGGCACCGCCTGCGTGTCCCACGTGGGGCCGGACGGCGCCGGGCACTTCGTGAAGATGGTGCACAACGGCATCGAGTACGCGGACATGCAGCTCATCGCGGAGGCCTACCAGCTGCTGCGCTCCGTCGCCGGGTTCGAGCCCGAGCGGATCGCGCAGACCTTCCGCTCCTGGAACACCGGGCGCCTGGACTCCTACCTGATCGAGATCACCGCCGAGGTGCTCGCCCACCGCGACGCCGCGACGGGGAAGCCGTTCGTGGACGTGGTCCAGGACAGGGCGGAGCAGAAGGGCACGGGTCGCTGGACCGTGCAGACCGCCCTCGACCTCGGTGTCCCGGTGCCGGGGATCGCCGAGGCGGTTTTCGCGCGCTCGCTGTCGGGCGATCCGGAGCTGCGCGAGGCCTCGCGGGCGCTGCCGGGGCCGCAGCCCGAACCGCTGTCGGGGGAGGAGGCGGACCGGTTCGCGGACCGGGTCGAGCAGGCGCTGTACGCGTCCAAGCTGGTGTCCTACACGCAGGGCTTCCTGCAGATCGCGGCCGGGAGCACCGAGTACGACTGGGGTGTGGACCCGGGGGCGGTGGCCGCGCTGTGGCGTGCGGGCTGCATCATCCGCGCCGCGTTCCTGGACCGGGTGCGCGACGCCTACGCCGCCCGGCCCGACCTGCCCAGCCTGCTGTCCGACGACACCTTCGCCGCCGAGATCGGCCGTGCCCAGGGCGATTGGCGGAGCGTCGTGGCGACGGCCGCCGTGCAGGGGGTGCCGACCCCGGGGTTCTCTGCGGCGCTCGCCTACTACGACGCGCTGCGCGCGGAGCGGCTGCCCGCGGCACTGGTCCAGGGCCAGCGCGACTTCTTCGGGGCGCACACCTACCGCCGGGCGGACCGCGACGGGGTGTTCCACACCCTCTGGGCGGGTGACCGCTCCGAGGAGCGCGCGGACGGCTGAGTCAGCCGCGCGGGTCGGCGACGGTCCCGGGCGGCCCCTCGATCCGGTAGTCGTCGAGGGCGGTGACCGCGTAGGCGGAGCCCTCCGGGGGGTCCTCCCCGGAGGCGGCGTCCTCCAGCGCGGTCCGGCCGGTCACCCCCACGAGGTTGTCGGAGGACAGGACCGCGCAGTGGTCCTCGCCGTCTCCCGACGCGACCCGCTCCGCCTCGTCGGGGTCGAGCCGGTAGACGGCGTAGGAGCGCGCGCCGTCGGCCTCGTCCCACTCCACCCGTGTGCGGTCGTCGCCGGCGGCCGTGGCCGTCAGCCCGGTCACGGTCCCGGTGAGCGGCTCGCCCTCCCGGGAGGGGTCGGCCACGGGCGGGAGCGCGGGGTCCGCGTAGTGCTCCTCGGCCAGGTGGTCGAAGGCCTCCGCCGCCGGGCCGGTGAGGGACGTGAAGGAGAAGTAGACGTCGCCCCCGACCTCGGGGAAGTCGTCGGCGTAGTCGAGCTGGGTGCTGAGCGCGTCGTCCTCGCGCCAGCCGCTCTCACCGACCCGGTAGGCGGCCTGGCCGATGTAGAGGTCCACTCCGGTGCCCTCGACCTCCGCGGCCCACCACGGGACGAGCTCCTCGTAGTCGGCGGCGCCGAATCCGCGCTCCCAGTACAGCTGGGGGACGACGTAGTCGACGGTGCCGTCCCGGATCCAGGTGCGGGTGTCGGCGTGCTGGGCGGCGTAGGACTCCAGCCCGGAGGTCGCCGACCCGGTGGGGTCGCTGCCGTCGTTGCGCCAGATGCCGAACGGGGAGATCCCGAACCGGACCCACGGCTTCGTGTCCTGGATCCGTTCGTGCACGCCCTCCACGAGGCGGTTGACGTTGTCGCGCCGCCAGTCCTCGCGGTCCTCGAAGCCACCGCCGTGCTCCTCCCAGGTGGCGTCGTCGTCGAACTCCTCGCCGTCCTCGGGGTAGGGGTAGAAGAAGTCGTCGAAGTGGACGCCGTCGATGTCGTAGCGCTCGACCACGTCCATGATGACGCCGGTGACCCACTCCCGCACGTCCGGTTCGCCCGGGTCGAGGAAGCCCTCGCCGCCGTAGTCGACCAGCCAGTCCGGGTTCTCCCTGACCGGGTGGTCGTCGGCCATCTCCTCGATGTCGGAGTTCAGGCCGACGCGGTAGGGGTTGAACCAGGCGTGCATCTCCAGGCCGCGCAGGTGGGCCTGCTCGACGGCGTACTCCAGGGGGTCGTAGCCGGGGTCGCCGCCCTGCTCGCCGGTGAGGTAGCGGGACCACGGCTCCAGCTCGGACTCGTAGACGGCATCGGCGGTGGGGCGCACGTGCAGGAAGACGGTGTTCAGGCCGAGTTCCGTAGCCTCGTCGAGGCGCTCGTCCATCTCCGCCCGCTGCTCGTCGGCGCTCAGGCCCGGTTCGGAGGGCCAGTCGATGTTGCCGACGGTGGTGAGCCAGGCGCCGCGCATCTCCCGTTTGTCCTGCGCGGCCTGGCATCGGGCCGCCCCGGGGCCCGGTCCGGGGTCGGTGGCGCCGACGATCGCGTACGCGGACAGGATGAGCGCCGAGGCTGCGCCCGCGGCCAGCCAGCGGTTGCGCCAGCGCGGGGCCATCCCCGCCCGTCTGCCTGGAGCCACGGGTCCTCCCCCGAACCGTGGTGGCGTCGGGGCGACGCCACGCCGGGAACCAGGGTAGGTCACCGGATAACTTTTTGGACAAAGATGGCCCTATGGGTGGTTTGAATCTCATGGGGTCGGAAACCGGGCGTGCTTCGGGGCTCGGTCGACCGGGGGAGGGGCGCCCCCGGCCTCCCCGACTCGCGTCCCCTCCCGGCCCGGCGCGGTCCCCCGGGGGTTTGGACGCGGGGCCCGCCTCCGTGGACGGGCCCCGCTCACCGCGGTCCACGGAGGGCCTGCGCCGCCGGTGGGCGGAGCGGGGCGCCTCCGTGGTCGGGCGGGTCAGCCGAACTGGCCGGGCTGGTAGTCGCCCGCGGGGTTCTGGGCGATGAGGTTCATCCGGTTGACGCTGTTCATGAAGGAGATGAGGCACACCAGCGCCGCCAGCTCGTCCTCGTCGTAGTGCTTCGCGGCGGTCTCCCAGACCTCGTCCGGGACCCCGCCCGCGGCGTCGGCGACGCGGGTTCCCTGCTCCGCCAGCTCCAGGGCGGCCCGCTCGGCCTCGGTGAAGACCGTGGCCTCCCGCCAGACCGCGATCAGGTGGAGGCGGACGGGGGTCTCCCCGGCGAGAGTCGCCTCCTTGGTGTGCATGTCGGTGCAGAAACCGCAGCCGTTGATCTGGCTGACGCGGATCTTCACCAGCTCCTGCGTGGTGGTCGACACCGTCGTGCCCCGGAGGACCTTGTCCACCGCGGCGACGTGCTTCATGACCTTGGTCGCGACGGTGCTGCCGAAGAGGTTGATGCGGGCTTCCATGCTGAACTCCCAGCCGTGTTGGCGATGGCACAGCAATGACGGAGCAGGCGGGCTGGGCGTGACACCACCCGGGGGTGCGGGGCTGTGACACGTGTCCCACCGGGGGGCGGAGGGCGGGGCCTGCGGTGCCGCCCGGGGGCGCCGCTGCCCGGGACCGCACCGCAGCCCTCCGGGGTGTGTCCTCCGCCTTTGTTACCGATCGGTGTTACCGGCTGGTAAGTTCTCCCTGTCGCGATGGCCGCCGAGCCGAGCCGTGAGAGGAAGCAGAGGGAGAGCAGTGCACGAGGGCGTCCTGACCAGGCTCAGGCCGGTTCCCGACAGCCGGTTCCGGCTCTTCCTCCTCCACCACGCGGGCGGATCGCCGCTGGGCTACCGCCCCTGGGTGCGCCACTTCCCCGCCGACTGGGACGTGTGCCTCGTGGAGGCGCCCGGACGCGGTCGCAGCGCGAACGCGGAGCCCTACCGGGACGCCGCCGACCTGGCCGGATACCTCAGCGAGCGCCTCGGCCACGCGCTGGACCGCCCCTTCGGCCTCTTCGGGCACAGCATGGGTGCGCTCGTCGCCTACGAGATGGCCGCGCGGATGGCCGCGGGCGCCGCCCGCGAGCCCTCCTGGCTGGGGGTGTCGGCGTGGAGCCCCGAGCCGGGCCCCGAGTGGGAGGAGCCCCGGCACCGCCTGGCCTCCGACCGTCTGCGCGACGGCATCGCCCGCATGGGCGGAACCCCGGCCGCGGCCCTGGCCGACCCCGCCCAGTGGCGCCTCGTGGAGCCCCTCGTCCGCGCCGACCTCGAACTGGTCGACACCTGGCGGCCGTCCCCCGGGGCCGAGAGGCTGCGCCTGCCGCTGTCGGCCTTCGGAGGAGAGGACGATCCCGGCATGCCGCCGCGGCGCATGGACGCCTGGCACGACCACGTCCACGGCCCGGTCCGACGGCACACCCTGCCCGGTGGGCACTTCTACTTCGTCGGGCGCATCGACGACGTGGCCGGCCGCATCACCAGGGACGTCCGCAGCGCCCTGGCCGCGGGCGTGTAGGCACCCGACCGGGGTCCGCGCCGACCGTGCCCGGTGTACGCGGGGTCGCCCCCCCCCGGGGCCCGGTGGGCCTCGGAGACCGGAGCCGCCACCACGTGTCCGCGGCGGCCCGCGCGGTGCGGCCGGACGGTCGGCGCCCCGCACGGGCCGGGGGTCAGGCCCCTACGGCGATGACGTAGCCGGGACCCTCCGCGGTGAGCCCCACAGCCCCGTCCGCGCCCGCCGCCTCCAGACGGACGGCTCCTCCCCGGGCTGCCACCTCCACGCGGGCCGCGTCCAGGTCGGCGAGCCCCGCCGTCACCGGCGCGTGCGCGCCGTCGGCCAGGTGCACCAGCACCACCTGCCCGGCCAGGGCCCGCACGAACGTCATGTGGTGCGGACCCGCGTCCAGCCAGCGCAGTCCGCCGGTCCGGAGCGCGGGCAGCTCCCCCCGCAGGGCCAGCAGCCGCGTGTACGCCTCCAGGGTGTCCCGGTCCCACCCGTCGGACCGGTGCCAGGGCATCGGCCTGCGGCCGTTCTCCCCGTCGCGGCCCTCCAGGCCGATCTCGTCACCGGCGAAGACGAACGGGGCCCCCGGCAGGGTCACCTGCGCCGCCACCCCCACCGCGTGACGCTCCCGGTCGCCGCCCACCACCGTCCGGAACCGCGCGGAGTCGTGCGTGCTCAACGCGTTCACGCTGTGTGTCAGCACCCGCCACGGCAGCCCCGCGTTCGCCGCCCGCATCGCCCGCACCGCGTCGTCGGCGCCGTTCCGGGGCAGCGGGGCCTCCGTGAACAGGTACCTCACCTCTTCCGGGGAGGTGTTCAGCCAGCTCCACACCGGCCGGGTGAACCCCGCGTAGTTCATGACGCCGTGCCACCCGTCGTGGTGGGTGTCGGGTCCGGCGTCGTGGAAGTGCTCCGCCAGCAGCCACGACCCGTCGCCCCCGCGTGCGGCGTCCACCTCGCGCATGCGCGCCGCGATCTCCCCGGACACCTCCCGGTTCAGGTCCTGGGCCCCGTGGCGGCCGGTCATGTTGGCCACGTCGATCCGCCAGCCGTCCACCGCGTCCTCTCCGGTCAGCCAAGCGGTCAGGACCGAGTCGTCGGAGCCGTAGAACCTGCGCCGCAGCTCCGCCGAGGCGTAGTCCAGCTTCGGCAGGCTGGGCACCCCCAGCCAGCCCACGTAGCCGTCCGGGTGGTCCGTGAAGTAGTAGAACCCGGCCTCGTCCGAGTCCGGGTCGGCCTGTGCCGTCCGGAACCACTCGTGCGCGCTCCCGGTGTGGTTCGTGGTCAGGTCGCTCATCACCCGCATCCCGCGCTCGTGCGCGGCGCGCGTCAGCTCGCGCAGAGCACGGTCTCCGCCCAGCAGCGGGTCCACCTCGGAGAACGTGGACGCGTCGTAGCGGTGGGTGGACCGCGCCGGGAAGACGGGGGTGAGGTAGACGACCTCCACGCCCAGCTCCGCCAGGTGGTCCAGCCGGCGGCGGACCCCGTCGAGCGTCCCTCCGAAGTACTCCCGGGACGCTGCCGGGCCGGACCCCTCGGGCTCGTCGTCCCAGGCCCTCGGCACCGCCCAGCCGGGGTGCTCGGCCAGGGGGTCGAGGGAGTCGTCGTCCCGGGCGAACCGGTCGGGGAAGATCTGGTAGACGCTCGTGCCGGTGACCCACGCGGGGGGCGGTGGTCCGGCGATCAACCGGAAGTCGCCCGCGTCGGTGACCTCGTGCCCGTGGGCGCCCTCCTGGTTGAGCCACGTGAACCGGGTGCCCCGGACCACGGCGAACCGGTACCCGGTCACCACCGGGCGCAGTGCGACCGACACCTCGAACCAGGCGGAGCCGCCGACCGTCCCGGCCTCCCGCGCCCGCACGAGGACGCCCTCGCCGTCCTCCACGACGCGGGCGTACACCGCGTCCGCGCCTCCGGGGACGCGCACGCGCAGAACCGCGTTCCCGTCCTCGACGCCGACGTGGTCGGGTGACCCGTCGTGGTGGGGGTCTCCGGCGAACTTCATGCGGCGGCTCCGGTGCGCTCGTGTCCTGGGGCGCCCGCCGGCCGGCGGGCGCACGCGACCGGACCCCGCCACGCGGGCGGGGTCCGGTACGGGAGCGGCCAGTATCGCAAGGGAGGCCCGCCGGTGCGACCGGTTTCGTCCCCGGCGTCACCGGTGTCGGGTGTCCGGACGGTCAGCCGCCCGCGTTCACGGCCATCTCGTAGGCGAGGTCGGGCACGAAGGAACCGGCGGGACCGGCGCAGCCGTCGGCCTCGCCGGGCAGCTTCACCCAGACGAAGGCGTCGATCAGAGGGTTGCCCGTGTCGGTCGTACTGGGCGTGCCCAGGGCGCGTCCGGTGGGGTCGCACCACTCGTCGTCGGCCGCGGGGCCGTTGCCGTTGCGGCTGGTGTCGACGACCGCACTCAGCCCGTCCAGGCCGGTGGCGCCGATGATCGCCTCGGCGTAGGCGACCTCGTCCGCGGTGGTGCGGTAGTTGGAGGTGTTGACGGCGATGCCGTCCGCGCTGTCGGCGACGTCCACGCCGTGCAGCAGTTCGGCCACCTCCTCGGCGGGGTGCCACGCGGAGTTCCCGGAGTCGATGTACACGCGGGCCTCGGAGGAGCCCTCCTTGAGCGTCCGTCCGGCGTAGGCCAGCGAGTCCATGACCTCGGCCGGGGGCTGGCCCGCGCAGGAGCCCATGAGGGAGAGGGCGTCGGGCTCGACGACGATCGTCGCGGGGCGGTCGTCGAGTCCGGCGGCGAACGCGTCGATCCAGGCCCGGTACGAGGCGTGGTCGGGCGCGCCGCCGCCGCTGTGGTTGCCGCAGTCCCGTCCGGGGACGTTGTAGACCACGATGATCGGCACGCCGCCCGCGGCCTGGGCGGCCCCGGTCAGGGCGTCCACCTCGGACTCGATGGTCTCCGGGTTGTACCGGGTGAACCAGGTCGCCTGGGCGACCCCGGCGATGCGCTCACCGATGAGGGAGGCGCGCGGGTCGCCCGGGTTGTCGGCGACCCAGTTGGCCGCTCCGGTGTCGGGGTTGACGTAGAAGGGCGCGTCCTGGGCGGCGGTCCGGGCCGTCTCCGTGCCGGACGCCGTGTCGCCCACGGTCTGGACCGGTGTGGGGCCACAGCCGGTCAGCAGGGTGCCGAGCGCCAGCGCGCTGACGGCGCCCAGGGTCGCTGATCTGCGAATCATCGGGACTACTCCTTGTGCGAGCGGGGGCAGGGGGTAGTTGGGAGCGCTCCCAGTCGGGGTGCTCCACGATAGGCAACTGTGAACTCTGTGTAAAGGGGTCGTGACGATTGGGTCCGGGCGCCGGATGCGCCCTTCGGCGCGTCCGCGCGGAGCCGCGCCGGCCGGGCGGATGCAGACTCTTTCCCCGCCCCCCTGTCGTGGTGGTTTGTCCCGGGTTACGGTTGTGATATGAGCCTTGAGTTGCCAACCGACCGACTCCTCATCCGGGAGTGGGAGCTGGGCGACGCCGAGGACGCCCTGAAGATCTACGGGGCCGACGAGGTCGCGCACTGGCTGACGCCGGAGTGGCATCCGGTGACCGAGACCAACGCCATGCGCTCAGTGCTGCACGCCTGGATCGAGGCGGGACCCAACCTGATTCCGCCCGCGGGTCGCTGGGCGATCGTCCGTCAGCAGGACGAGCAGCTGGTGGGAGGGTTGTCGCTGAAGCTCCTCCCGCCCTTCGAGGAGGACTTCGAGCTGAGCTGGGCGCTGCGCCCCGACGTGTGGGGCCAGGGCTACGCCACCGAGGCGAGCCGGGCCATCATCGCCTGGGCGTTCAAACAGGGGATCGAGGAGGTGTTCGCGGTCGCGCGCCCCCAGAACGAACGAGCCATCGCCGTGGCCCGCCGACTGGGCATGGAATGGGTCGGCGAGACCGAGAAGTACTACGACATGCGCCTTCAGGTCTTCCGGTTGCGCCCCACCTGACCGGGAGGACCACAGCGGCCCACCGGGTTCCCGGTGGGCCGTCCCCGTGCGGGCGGCCCCGCTCGCGGCGGACCGTCCCGCGGGGGAAGGTCGCAGGCGCCGTGCCGTGTCGGCCCCGGGTCGGCGCGCGGTCCGGCCCAGGGCACGGGACCGGGCTCAGACGCCCAGGAACTGACTGATCCGCTCGGTCTCCTCCTCCGACAGCCGCACCGCCGCGGCGGCCGTGTTCTCCTCCAGGTGCGCCACCCGCGAGGTGCCCGGAATGGGCAGCATCACCGGTGACCGGTGCAGCAGCCAGGCCAGCGACAGCTGGGCCGGGGTGACCCCGTGCTCGGCGGCGGCCGCCGCCAGCGGCGAGTCCGCGCCCGCCATCTCCCCGCGCGCCACCGGTGCCCACGGCAGGAACGCGATCCCGTCCCTCTCGCACTGCTCCAGGACGTCCTCGGACTGGCGGAAGGACGGCGCGTACTGGTTCTGCACCGACGCCACCGGGGTGATCGCGCGGGCCGCCGACAACTCGTCGACCGTCACCTCGCTCAGTCCGATGTGCCGGATCTTGCCCTCCTCGCGCAGCTCGACCAGCGCCCCGAGCTGGTCGGCGAGCGGTACCTCGGGGTCGATCCGGTGGAGCTGGAGCAGGTCGATCCGCTCCAGGCCGAGGTTGCGCAGGCTCAGCTCCACCTGCTGCTTGAGGTACTCGGGCCGACCGAGCTTGTGCCACTGGCCGGGGCCGGTGCGCGCGAACCCCGCCTTGGTGCCGATGACCAGGTCGTCGGGGTAGGGGCGCAGGGCGTCCCTGATCAGCTGCTCGCTGATCTGCGGGCCGTAGGAGTCGGCCGTGTCGATGAACGTGATGCCGAGTTCGATCGCGCGCCGCAGGACCGCCAGCGCCTCGTCGCGGTCGCGGGGCGGTCCCCACACCCCTTCGCCGACGATCCGCATCGCCCCGAACCCCAGTCGGTGGACCGGGAGATCGCCCCCGAGGGCGAAGGTCCCCGACCGCTCGGCGATGTCTGGTGTGGCGTGTACGTCGGTCACGGTGTCCCTTTCGGGCGGCGCTGGGCCGCGATTGCGTACTGGCGTCGAACGCCGGCCGGGGCCGACGCGACATGCGCGTATGCGCGCTCCGGCGGTGTTGCGGGCAGGATCTCAGGAGGCGGAGAGCGCCGCAAGGTGCCACGGGGGAGGGCGTCCGCGCGCCCCGTCGCCCCGGCGCCGGGTCGCCGGGTCGCCGGGGCGCCGGGACGGACGCGGGCACGGCGTGGCGCCCGGGCCCGCGCTTGTCAGCCCTCGGAGCCCGGTGCTACAAATACCTACTAATCCTATCGGGAATCTGTAAAATAGGTGCCGGGTCCACCCCCGCCCGGCTCCCCGCCGGGCCGGCCGCACCGCTCCCGCCCGCCCCCGGCCCCGCGCTCCGCCCCTCCCCGAGCCCCTTCGCACCCCTGTCCGCACCGTCCCGACGCGACCACGCGCCCGCCCCCGTCCGAGGAGACCCCCGTCGTGCTTCCGCCACTCCGAGCTCCCCTCCGCGCCCTCGCCCGCGCGTTCGTCACCGCGACACGCGGCGCGCCCCGGGCCGCATCGCCCGGCCGCGCCCCGGCCACGCACACCGCGCACGCGTCCGCGCGCGCACTCCGCCGGTACACCGCGCTCGCCCTCGTGCCCCTGCTCGCGGCCACGGCCTGCGGGGCGCAGTCCCGGGCCGCGCCGTCGGAGCCCCTGGACGGCGGCACCCTGACCTTCGCGCTGGCAGCCGACCCCGCCTGCGTCGACCCCCACCAGGTCGGCAACAACCAGGGACTCAACGTCGGCCGCCAGGTCGTGGACTCCCTCACCGACCAGGACCCCGAGACCGGCGAGATCGTCCCCTGGCTGGCCGAGAGCTGGGAGACCGACGAGGACGCCTCCTCCTACACGTTCCGCCTGCGCGAGGGGGCTTCCTTCTCCGACGGCGTCCCCCTGGACGCCGAGGCCGTGCGCGCCAACTTCGAAGCGGTCGTCGAACTCGGCGCCCTCTCCGGCCTCGGCAGCAGCTACCTCGGCGAGTACGAGGAGACCGAGATCGTGGACGAGTACACGGCCACCGTCCACTTCTCCGCGCCCAACACCCAGTTCCTCCAGGCCACCTCGACCATGTCCCTCGGACTGGTCTCCCCGGCGAGCCTGGCGTCCACCACCCCGGAAGAGCGCTGCCAGGGCGAGTTCGCCGGGTCGGGCCCCTTCACCGTGGAGGACTACACCCCCGACCAGCACGTCATCCTCACCGGGCGCGACGACTACGACCAGGCCTCCAGCCGCTCCTCCCACACGGGCCCGACCCGCCTGGACGGCGTCGAGTTCCGCATCATGCCCGAGGCCGGGGTGCGCACCGGCGCGCTCCTCTCCGGCCAGGTCGACGCCATCGCGGACATCCCGCCCCAGGACGAGGCACGCTTCGCCGACACCGACTTCACCATCCTGACCAGGCCCAACCCCGGGGTGCCCTTCAACCTCCACCCCAACCTGGCCTCGCCCGCACTCGCGGACGCCCCCGAGGTCATCGAGGCCGTCCAGATCGGCATCGACCGCCAGGAGGTCGTGGACACCGTCCTCAGCGACCGCTACCCGGTCGCCACCGGCCCGCTCGCCGCCGTCACCGACCACGCCTCCGACCTGGGGGACCGGCTCGCCCACGACCCCGCGGCCGCCGCCGCGATCCTGGAGGACGCCGGCTGGGTCGAGGGAGGGGACGGCATCCGCGAGCGCGACGGGGAGCGGCTGGAGGTGGACGTGGTCTTCGCCGCCCTCTTCAACGGCAACGAGAACGCCCTCGAACTCATCCAGCAGCAGCTGCGGGCCATCGGGATCGACCTGGAACTGCGCCTGCTCACCCCGGCCGAGCAGACCGCCGTCGTGGACGCAGGCGCCTACGACTTCGACTGGTACAACACCACCCGCACCGACCCCGACATCCTGCGCACCCTCTTCTCCACCAGGTACACCAACCGCACCAACCTCGCCGAGGACGACACCCTCGACGCCCTGCTGGACGACCAGGCCGCCGCCTCCGACCCAGAGGCGCGGGCCGCACTCGTCCACGACGCCCAGGCCCACATCATCGAGAACGGCTACATCATCCCCGTCTTCGAGTTCGCGCAGGTCCACGGCGTCGCGCCCCACGTGCACGGCATCGCCTTCGAAGCCTCCTCGCGGCTGAGCCTCTACGAGGCGTGGGTGGAGGCGGACTGATGCTCCGCTACGCGGCCCGCCGCCTCCTCCAGTCCGCGGTCGTGCTCTGGGCCGCCTACACCCTGTCCTTCGCGCTGCTGTTCCTGCTGCCCGCCGACGCCGTCACACTGATGCTGAGCGGCGGCGCCGACGAGGTGTTCGCCAGCCCCGAACAGGAGGCCGAGCTCCGCGCCCGCTGGGGGTTCGACCAGCCCCCCGCCGTCCAGTACGCGAGCCTGCTCGGCCGCGCCCTCACCGGCGACCTGGGCGCCTCCCTCACCACGGGGCAGCCCGTGACCGCAGCCATCGCCGAGGCGCTGCCCGCCACCGCCCAACTGGCCGGGACGGCCCTGGTCCTGTCGATCCTCCTCGGCGGCGGGTTCGCCGTCGCCGCCTCCTACACCCGGTCGCCCCGTCTCGCCCGCGTGCTGCGGGCACTGCCCCCGCTGGGCGTGGCCATGCCCACCTTCTGGGTCGGGCTCATCCTCATCCAGGTCGTCTCCTTCCAGTGGGGGCTGCTCCCCGCCCTCGGCGACACGACCGCGGCAGGGCTCGTCCTGCCGGCGGTCACCCTCTCCCTGCCAGGTGCGGCGCTGATCGCCCAGGTCCTCGGGACGGGCCTGACCACCCAGCTCGGGCTGCCCTACGTCGCCACCGCCCGCGCCAAGGGGGCGTCCCGCCCGCGCGTCCACCTGGGGCACGCCCTGCGCAACGCCGCGATCCCCTCCCTCACCCTGGCGGGGGTCCTCGCCGGAGAACTCCTGGCCGGGGCGATCGTCGTGGAGACGGTCTTCTCCCGCCCCGGGATCGGCCGCCTCACCTCCACCGCCGTCGGCGCCCAGGACCTGCCGCTCGTCCAGGGCATCGTCCTGCTCGCCGCCGCCGTGTTCGTCCTGGCCAACCTCGTCGTGGACCTGCTCTACCCGCTCGTGGACCCGCGGGTGGACCTGGGTCCGCGCACACCCTCCGGAGCCGCCCCGTGAGCCCCACGGCCCCCGTCCCCGCTGTCCCCGACGCCACCGCCGCCCCGGGGCACGCCCTCCCGGAGGTGGCTGCGCCGTGACCGCCCTGACAGGCGCACCCCCGGCCACGCCCGGCCCCGGGCCGGTCCCCGACGCTCCCCGCCCCCCGCGCCACGGCGGGCTCGCAAGCCTCGTCCCCGCCGTGGCGACCGTGGCCCTGCTGCTCGGCTGGGCCGTGCTGCCCGCCCTGTTCACCGGACACGACCCCCTCCTCGGGGACACCTCCCGCGCCCTCCACCCGCCTGGGACCCAGAGCTGGTTCGGTACCGACCAGCTGGGCCGCGACCTGTACGCCCGCGTCGTGCACGGCTCCTCCCTCACCCTGCGGGCCACCTTCCTGGCCGTCGGTGTCGGGCTCGCCGGCGGCGGACTCCTCGGCCTGGTCTCCGGGTTCGTCGGCGGACGCCTCGACGGCGTCGTCATGCGCTGCGTGGACGTCGTCCAGGCCATCCCCGGACTCCTGCTGTCCATGGCCCTGATCGCCGTCCTGGGCTTCGGTACCGTCAACGTCGCCCTCGCGGTCGGACTCGGCTTCGTCGCCGTGTTCGCCCGCGTCACGCGGGCCGAGGTCCTGCGCGTCAGCACGTCCACCTACGTCGAGGCCGCCCACGCGGGAGGCGTGCGCCGGCCCTCCGTCCTGGTCCGCCACGTGCTGCCCAACTCCGCCGCGCCCGTGCTCGCGCTGGCCGCCGTCCAGTTCGGCCAGGCCGTCCTGGCCGTCTCCGCCCTGAGCTTCCTGGGTTTCGGCGCCGCACCGCCCGCGCCCGAATGGGGCTCCCTCGTCGCGGAGGGACGCGACTACCTCGTCACCGCCTGGTGGCTGACCACCCTGCCGGGGCTGGTCGTCGTCGCCACCGTGCTCGCCACCCACCGCATCTCCCAGGCACTGGACCCCGAAGCGAGGCGACGGACATGACCACACCACTGCTGAGCGTGCGCGGACTGCGCGTCGCGTACCGCACGCGCACCGGAACGCGCCCCGCGGTACGGGGCATCAGCCTGGACCTGCGGCCCGGCGAGGTCCTGGCCCTGGTCGGGGAGTCTGGTTCGGGCAAGTCCACCACCGCCCACACCGTCGTCGGCCTCCTGCCGCCGGCCGAGGTGTCGGGCTCCATCACCCTGTTCCGCCGCGACGGCGCCCCGGTGGACACCGTCACCGCGAGCGAGGCGGACCTGCGCGCCCTGCGCGGCGGCGAGGTCGGGCTCATACCCCAGGACCCGATGGCCTCCCTCAACCCCGTCCAGCGGGTCGGTGCGCAGGTCGCCGAGGCGCTGCGCATCCACGGCCACGCCGACCGTCGCACGGCCCCGGCCGCCGCCGTCGCCCTGCTCGCCGACGCGGGGCTGCCGGATCCGGGCGGCGCCGCCCGCGCCCACCCGCACGAGCTCTCCGGCGGCATGCGCCAACGCGCCCTGGTGGCGATGGCGCTGGCGGGGCGGCCCCGCCTGCTCATCGCCGACGAACCCACCAGCGCCCTGGACGTCACCGTCCAGCGGCGCCTGCTCGACCACCTCGAACGTCTGCGCGCCGAACAGGGGCTCGCCATGCTCCTCATCACCCACGACCTGGGCGTGGCCGCCGACCGCGCCCACCGGGTCGCCGTCATGTCGGAGGGGCGCGTGGTCGAGGAGGGACCCGCGGAGAAGGTGCTCACCTCGCCCGAGCACCCCTACACGCGCGCACTCATCGACGCCGCCCCCGGCCTGGGGCCCGCACACCCCGTCCTCGCGCGGCCGTCACGGAGCCCGGCGGAGGTCCGGGGCCGGGCACCGCGGGAGCCTGCCGTCCCCGCCACACCCCTGGTCCGGGTGAAGGGGCTGGCCAAGACCTTCCCCGGGGGCCGGAGGGCGGTGGACGGGGTGGACTTCCACATCGGACGGGGCGAGACCTACGCGCTGGTGGGGGAGTCCGGCTCGGGGAAGACCACCACGGCCCGCATGCTGCTGCGCCTGACCCGCCCGACCGGGGGGACGGTGGAGTTCGACGGCACCGACGTCACCGGCCTCCGAGGGGCGGCGCTGCGCCGCCTGCGCCGCCGGATGCAGATCGTCTACCAGGACCCCTACTCCTCACTGGACCCGAGGATGAGCGTGGCCGAGACGGTCGCGGAACCGTTGCGGGCCTTCGGTGAGGGCGACCGCCGTCAGCGCCGGGCCCGTGCCGCCGCGCTCCTGGACCGTGTCGCCCTCCCCGCCGACACCGCCGACCGCAGGCCCGGGGAACTGTCCGGGGGCCAGCGCCAGAGGGTCGCCATCGCCCGCGCCCTGGCCCTCAACCCCGACCTCGTGGTGTGCGACGAACCCGTCTCGGCCCTGGACGTGCGGGTCCAGGCGCAGATCCTGCGGCTGCTCGCCGAACTCCAGCGCGAACTGTCGGTGAGCTACCTGTTCATCTCGCACGACCTGGCGGTGGTCCGCCAGATCGCCCACCGGGTGGGTGTGATGCGCGGCGGCGTCCTGGTGGAGGAGGGGGACACCGGCGCCCTCTTCGAGGCCCCCGCCGACGAGTACACGCGCGAACTCCTGGCCGCGGTCCCGGGCAGCGGGGCGGCACTGCGCCCCGCACGCGACCGCGTCGCCCCCTGAGCCGGGGCGGCGGGCGCCGTCCCGTCGCCCCCGGTCAGGGGCTCACCGGAGCGGTCCGCGACCGCCTCCGCCCCCGGCCGCGGGGTGCGAGCCGACGGGGGGTGCTCTCGCCCGTGCGCTGATGGGACACCAGAGGGGCGCGGACGAACGGAGGGGCGGTGTGACCGCCGGCGGTCACACCGCCCCGGACGGCCGCTCGGGGCCGCACTCGGCGGGCGCCGCCTCAGCCGGCGGAGCGCCCGCCGGAGGGTGCCGGGCGCGCCTGGACGAGGCGGACGGACGGGGTCAGCGTCACCCGGCGTTCGCCGCACCCGCAGCGCTGGTAGCTGACGACGCCCTCGCTGGTGGGGTGGTCGGAGTCCGTGGACCAGAGGTGTTCGTGCCGTGTAACCATGGCCCCAGTCTGATGTAATGGCATTATGCATCTCAACCCTTACGGCCAGGATCCGCTGACGCTCGCGGTGGACCTGGTCAACCGCCCGATCGCCGGCGTGGAGGATCTGGAGCGGCGCTGCGCGGAGGCGGGCTTCCTCCTGGAGCGGGCGGTCGGCGAGGACGACGTCGAGGCCGTCCGGCAGTTCCTGGACCTGTGGGTGCCGGTGGTCGACAGCCCCGATCGGCCGACCCGCGCCGCTCGGCTGAACACGCTGCTCATCGAGTTCTCCGCCGCCCCGCGCCTGACCGACCACGCGGGCAGCGGATGGCACCTGCACTACCGCCCCGACGCGCTGCCCGCGCACCGCCAGGTGGCCGCGCTGATCTCGGTCGGCACCGCCCTGCACCTGACCGGGCGGGGCATGGACCGGCTCGGGCGGTGCGCGGCCCGGGGCTGCGCCCGCGTCTACGCCGACTTCTCCCGCAACGGACGGCAGCGGTACTGCTCACCGTCCTGCGGCAACCGGGACGCCGTCCGCCGCCACCGCGCCCGTGCCGGCGGGCGCGGAGGGGTGTTGTAGGGGTCCTGGGTCCGGTACGGCCACCGGCGACCGGGCACCACGGGCACGCCGTCCCCGGTCGCCGGTACCGTCCCGCGCGGCCCCGCACCGGAGGCGAGCGCCCGGTGCGGAGGGCCCTCAGCGGCTGGTGTCGCGCCGCGACACCGCGGCCAGGTCCGACTCGATGCGCGAGGTCGTCTCCAGCAGGGCGGGAAGCAGGTCGCGGCGCACGTCGTCGATCGAGGAGCGGTTGGCGTGCGCGGACACGTTCGCGGCCGCGATCACCCGCCCCTCGGCGTCGCGGACGGGGGCGGCCAGCGAGCGCAGCCCCTCCTCCAGCTCCTGGTCCACGATCGAGTACCCCTGCTCGCGTACCCGCCGCAGTTCGGCGCGCAGCTCGTCCGGGTCGGTGACGGTGAACCGGGTCAGGGGTTCGAGCTCCACCCGGCCCAGGTAGGCGTCCAGTTCGCGGTCGTCGCGCCCGGCCAGGAGCACCCGGCCCATCGAGGTGGCCGAGGCGGGGAACCGCGTGCCCACGGTGATGGCGACCGCCATGATCCGCGAGGTCGCCACGCGTGCCACGTACAGCACGTCGTCGCCCTCCAGCACCGACACCGAGGCGGACTCGTGCACCCGGGAGGAGAGGTCCTCCAGGTGCGGCTGGGCCACGTCCGGGAGTCCGGCCGAGGCGACGTAGGCGTAGCCGAGTTCGAGGACGCGGGGCGTGAGGGAGAACAGTCGTCCGTCGGTGCGCACGTACCCCAGGTCGACCAGGGTCAGCAGGAAGCGGCGGGCGGCGGCACGGGTCAGGTCCGTCTCACGCGCGACCTCGCTCAGGGTCATCGACGGCCGCTCGGCGGAGAAGGCGCGGATGACCGTCAGGCCGCGTTCCAGGGACTGCACGAAGTGGGCGCCGCGGGCCGATTCTTCTTCGTTGGGCATGTGGTCTTCCTGGTTCGGTTGTGGACCTCGGGATCTGAGCCCCCGGTGATGTTCTCATACCGAACAGGCGTGGCAGCCCGCGCGGATGTCTTGACCCTGTCTGGGATCAGCGCTAACGTCTTACCCAAGATGTTCGCTGTGAGAACACGCATTCGCTATACGAACGGGAGCTCTCCATGATCGTGCCCCTGGACGAGGCGGTACGCGAACTCGTCCACGACGGCGACACCGTCGCCCTGGAAGGGTTCACCCATCTCATCCCCGTGGCGGCGGGGCACGAGATCATCCGCCAGGGCCTGCGCGACCTGACCCTCGTCCGCATGACCCCCGACATCGTCTACGACCAGCTCATCGGCGCCGGGTGCGCGAGCAGGCTCGTCTTCTCCTGGGGCGGCAACCCCGGGGTGGGCTCGCTGCACCGCTTCCGCGACGCCGTCACCCACGGCTGGCCCGTCCCCCTGGAGATCGAGGAGCACAGCCACGCCGGCATGGCCAACCGCTACGTGGCGGGAGCCTCCGGCCTGCCCTTCGCCATCCTGCGCGGCTACACCGGCACCGATCTGGTCGAGAACAACCCCAACATCAAGACCGTCACCTGCCCCTTCAGCGGGCAGGAGCTCGCCGCCGTTCCCGCGATCAACCCCGACGTGACGGTCGTGCACGCCCAGCGCGCCGACCGCGACGGCAACGTGCAGCTGTGGGGCATCACCGGCATCCAGAAGGAGGCCGCGCTCGCCGCCGAGCGGGTCCTGGCCACCGTGGAGGAGGTCGTCGACGCCCTCGACCCCGTCCCGGGCCAGGTCATCCTCCCCGCGCGGGTCGTCGACCGGGTGGCCGTCGCCCCCGGCGGCGCCGCGCCGTCCTACGCCCACGGCTACTACGAGCGCGACAACGAGGCCTACCGCGCCTGGGACGCCGTCGGCCGCGACCGGGAGGCCTTCACCGCCTGGCTGGCGGACCTCACCGCGGCCCCGGCACCCTCCGTCCAGGCCGACCCGACCACCCCCGAGCCCGCCGGGAGGGGCCTGTGACCACCGTGACCTGGACGTCCGACGAGATCATGACCGTCACCGCGTCCCGTTCCCTGCGCGACGGCATGTCCTGCTTCGTCGGGATCGGGCTGCCCAGCACCGCAGCCAACGTGGCCCGCCGCACCCACGCCCCCGGCCTGTGGATGATCTACGAGTCCGGGACCCTGGGCACGGTCCCCGACCACCTGCCGCTGTCCATCGGCGACGGCATCCTCGCCGACACCGCCGACACGGTGGTCTCGGTCCCGGAGGTCTTCAACTACTGGCTCCAGGCCGGGCGGATCGACGTCGGGTTCCTCGGCGCCGCCCAGCTCGACCGGTACGCCAACATCAACACCACCGTGATCGGCGACTACGCCGCCCCGAAGGTCCGCCTTCCCGGGGCGGGGGGCGCGCCCGAGATCGCCGCCTCCTGCCGGGAGGTGGTCGTGATCATGCGGCACAGCCGGCGGGCCTTCGTGGAGAAGGTCGACTTCGTCACCTCGGTCGGCCACGGCTCCGGGCCGGGCGACCGCGAACGGCTGGGCCTGCGCGGCTCGGGGCCGGTGCGGGTGATCACCGACCTCGGCGTCCTGGAGCCCGACCCCCTCACGCGGGAGCTCGTCCTGACCGGGGTGCACCCCGGGGTCGGGGTGGACGCGGTGCGGGAGGCGACCGGGTGGGACCTGAGGGTGAGCGAAGACCTCGTGGTGACCCCCCGGCCCACCGACGCCGAGCTGTCCGTGGTGCGTTCCCTGACCGGGGCCGCCTGAGGGGCGGAGGACGTGCCGCCCTACAGTTACCTAACAGTGTTAGGTTCCAGTTCGCCCGCAGCCGGGCCCACCCCGGCCGCACCACCACCAGGAGGCCCACGGTGACCGACGTCCACGTCCTCGACGCCGTCCGCACACCCTTCGGAAAGTACGGCGGCGCGCTCTCCGGCGTCCGCCCCGACGACCTCGCGGCCCACGTCGTCGGCTCACTCCTGCGACGCGCACCCGGCCTCGACCCCGCCGCCGTCGACGAGGTCGTCCTCGGCAACGCCAACGGCGCCGGAGAGGAGAACCGCAACGTCGCCCGCATGGCCACCCTCCTGGCCGGGCTGCCCACCTCCGTCCCCGGCGTCACCGTCAACCGCCTCTGCGGCTCCGGCATGGAGGCCGCCGTCCAGGCCTCCCGCGCCATCCAGACCGGAGACGCCTCCCTGGTCGTGGCCGGGGGAGCGGAGTCCATGAGCCGCGCCCCCTGGGTGCTCCCCAAACCCGCCAAGGGCCACCCCGCCACCGACGCCACCCTGCACTCCACCACCCTGGGCTGGCGCATGGTCAACCCCCGCATGCCCGGACGGTGGACCGTCTCCCTCGGCGAGGCCACCGAGGGACTGGCCGCCCAGCACGGCGTCACACGGGCCGACCAGGACGCCTTCGCCCTCGACAGCCACGCCAGGGCCGCCAGGGCCTGGGCCGACGGAGTCTTCGACGACGAGATCGTCCAGGTCGAGGGCGCGCACCTGGACCGGGACGAGAGCATCCGCGAGAGCTCCCCCGACAAGCTCGCCGGACTCAAGCCCGCCTTCCGCCCCGAGGGCACCATCACCGCCGGAAACGCCTCCCCCCTCAACGACGGGGCCGCCGCCCTGCTCCTCGGCGACCGCGCCGCCGCCGACGCGGCCGGCCTGGAACCCCTCGCCCGCATCGCCGGACGCGGCGCCGCCGGGGTCGACCCCGACGTGTTCGGCATCGGCCCCGTCCGCGCCGCCGAGATCGCCCTCGAACGCGCGGGGATCGGCTGGGGCGACCTGACCGCCGTCGAACTCAACGAGGCCTTCGCCGCCCAGTCCCTGGCGTGCGTCCGCAGCTGGAAGGGCCTGGACCCCGACATCGTCAACCGCCACGGCGGGGCCATCGCCATCGGTCACCCCCTGGGCGCCTCCGGCGCGCGTATCCTCGGCTCACTCGCCCACGACCTGCACCGCCGCGGAGGGGGATGGGGCCTGGCCGCACTGTGCATCGGCGTCGGCCAGGGCCTCGCCGTCGTCCTGCACGCCGCATAGGACCCCACCGCACCGCCGCCCCGGTGCGGGGCCCACACCCCGCGAGGGCGGCGCGGACACCGGACGCCGACCACCGGGACCACCGCCCGCACACCGCGGACCGCAGGGAGCCGGTGCCGCACGAACGAAGGAACGACCGCCATGTCCACCACCCCCGACGCGGCCCGCACGCCGTCCGGGCTGTACGTCCCCGGCTACGTCCGGGACCACGACACCCACCCCCCGCTGGACCACCCGGGCTACTTGAGCACTGAGCTGCGCCACCCCCGGCGCCCGCTCACCCTGCTCCCGCACACGCTCACCGAGGTCACCGCGCCCGTCCTGGGCGAGGACCGCGTCGGCGCGCTCGACCACGACCTCACCCGCCAGCACGACGAGGAGCCCCAGGGCCAGCGCATCATCGTGCACGGGCAGGTGCGCGACAGCGACGGCGCGGCCGTGCCCCACACCCTCGTGGAGATCTGGCAGGCCAACGCCGGGGGCCGCTACCGCCACACCGCCGACAACTGGCCCGCCCCCCTCGACCCCCACTTCACCGGGGTCGGCCGCGCCATGACCGACGCCGAGGGCCGCTACCGGTTCGTCACCGTCCGGCCCGGCGCCTACCCCTGGAAGAACCACCGGAACGCCTGGCGGCCCGCCCACATCCACTTCTCCCTCTTCGGCAGGGCCTTCACCCAGCGCCTCGTCACCCAGATGTACTTCCCCGACGACCCGCTGTTCTTCCAGGACCCCATGTGGAACTCGGTACCCGACCCCCGGGCCCGCGAGCGCATGCTCGCCAGGTTCGACTACGACGCCACCGAACCCGAGTGGGCCCTGGCCTACCGCTGGGACATCGTGCTGCGCGGACGCGAACAGACCCCGTTCGAGTCCGACGAGGAGATCCTGGAGGACGACGAGTGAGCACCCACCCCACCACCCCGGCGCAGACGGTCGGCCCCTACCTCCACATCGGCCTGCCCTGGCCCGACGGCCCCCTCGCCGCCGCCGAGGGCGCCCCGGGCGCGGTCTGGATCCGCGGCACCGTCTACGACGGGGCCGGACAGCCCGTCACAGACGCCCTCGTGGAGACCTGGCAGGCCGACCCCGACGGCCGCTTCGACCACCCCGACGACCCGCGCGGGGCACGCGCCTACCCCGGATTCCGCGCCTTCGGCCGCTGCCCCACCGGAGCCGACGGCGGCTACGGCATCCACACCCTCAAACCCGGCACCGTCCCCGGCCCCCACGGCGACCAGGCGCCCCACATCGACGTCTCCCTGTTCGCGCGCGGCATGCTGCACCGGGTCGTCACCCGCCTGTACTTTCCGGAGGAGGAGGCCGCCAACGCCGCCGACCCGGTGCTGAACAGCATCGACGACCCCGGCGCCCGCGCCACCCTCGTCGCGGAGGCGGCGTCGGACGGATACCGTTTCGACATCCGCATCCAGGGCGACGGGGAGACCGTCTTCTTCGACATCTAGCAAGGAACCTCCATGACCGGCCTGTTCGACGGTGTCCTCGACCACGGCCCCGTGGCCGGGGCCACCGACGACATCGCCTGGCTCCAGGCACTCCTCGACGTGGAGGCGGCCCTCGCGCACGCCCTCGCCGACACCGGGGGGCTCGCACGGGACCGGGCGGAGAGCATCGCCGCCGCCTGCACCGCGGACCGCTACGACCCGGCCGGGCTCGGGCGGGCCGCCGCGGGTGGCGGAAACCCCGTGATCCCCCTGGTCAAGGAGCTCACAGGACACGTCCGCGCCGTCGACCCCGACGCCGCCCGCCACGTGCACCGGGGAGCCACCAGCCAGGACGTCCTGGACACCGCGGCCATGCTGGTCGCCCGGCGCGCGGGCGGCGTCCTCCTGGCCGACCTGCGGGAGCTCGCCGACGAGCTGCGCCACCTCGCCGGGACCCACCGCGCCACGCCCATGCCGGGCCGCACCCTGCTCCAGCAGGCCCTGCCCACGACCTTCGGGGCCGTCGCCGCCGGATGGGCCAACGGGCTGTCCGAGGCCGCCGACCAGCTCGACCACGTGCTCACCCGCCGCCTGGCCGTACAGCTCGGCGGCGCCGTCGGCACCCTCGCCTCCCTGGGCCGGGACGGCCCCGCCGTCACCGCGGCCCTGGCCGCACGCCTGGACCTGGCCGAGCCCGTCCTGCCCTGGCACACCGAGCGCGGCCGGATCGCCGAACTCGCCGCGGCCCTGGGCCGGATCTGCGGCGCGGCGGGCACCGCGGCCCAGGACGTCGTCCTGCTCGCCCAGACCGAGGTCGGCGAGCTGGTCGAGGACGGCGGCCCCGGCGTCGGCGGATCCTCCACCCTGCCGCACAAGCGCAACCCCGTCGCGGCCGTCAGCGCGCTGGCCTGCGCCCGCCAGGCGCCGGGGCTCGTCGCGAACCTGTTCGCCGCCCAGATCCAGGAACACCAGCGGGCCGCGGGCAGCTGGCACGCCGAGTGGCTGCCCCTCACCGACCTGCTCCGCCGCACCGGCGGCGCCGTCTCCTGGCTGCGTACCAGCGCCTCCCGGCTCAGGGTCGTCCCCGAGCGGATGCGGGCCAACCTCGACGCCACCCGGGGACTGGCCCTGTCCGAGCGCGTCACCACCGACCTCGCCCCCGAACTCGGCCGCATGGACGCCCACCGCCTGGTCGCCGACGCGTGCCGGGAAGCTGTCTCCCGCGACCGCGACCTGGCCGACGTCCTCACCGAGCGCCTCGGGGGAGTCCGCACCAGGGAGAGGATCCACGCGCTGCTGGACCCCACCGGCTACCTGGGCGCGGCGACGGAGTTCGCCGACCGGGTCGCCGGACCCCGAACGGGCGGGGAAGCCGGGGCGGCCACCACCCCGGAGGCCTCCCCGGCACCCCGGGCCCGGGCGACGGGTACGGAGCCCGGCGCGTCCGAGGGGACGGGAGCACACCCTGCGGCCGGGACGCCCGCGACCGGCACGGCGTCCAAGGCGCCGGCACCCGGCGCCCCCGGGGCCACGACCGGGACGGACACAGACCACACCGACAACGGAGAGCGAACCCATGAGCGTTGACCTGCACCACGTCGAGAGCGGCCCCGCCGACGCGCCGCCGCTGCTCCTCGGAGGGTCCCTCGGCACCACGGCGGACATGTGGGAACCACAGGTCGAGGCGCTGTCCACCGTCTTCAGGGTGATCCGCTTCGACCACCGCGGCCACGGGCTCTCACCCGTCCCCGAAGGCCCCTACTCGATGGCCGACCTCGGGGGCGACGTCGTCGCCCTGATGGACCGGCTGGGCATCCACCGCGCCCACTACGCGGGCCTGTCCATCGGCGGCATGGTCGGCCAGTGGCTGGCCGTCCACCATCCCGAGCGCATCGCCCACCTCGCGCTGCTGGCCACCTCCCCCTACATGGGCCCGGCCGGCAACTGGCGGGACAGGGCCGCCCTGGTGCGCGCACAGGGCACCGCCGCGGTGGCCGACTCCGTCATGGAACGCTGGTTCACCCCCGGCTTCACCGAGGACAACCCCCACGACGTCGCCCGGTTGCGCGACCAGATCGCCGCCACCGACCCGGAGGGGTACGCGGGCTGCTGCGGCGCCATCGAGACCTACGACCTGCGCGAGGACCTGCACCGCGTCACCGCCCCGACCCTGGTCGTCGCGGGCGCCGACGACCCCTCCACCCCGCCCGCGGACCACGCCGAACTCATCACCGGGCGCATCCCGCACTCCCGCCTGGTGGTGCTGGACGACGCCGCGCACCTGCTGTCCTGGCAACAGGCCGCCAAGGTGAACACGCTCCTCACCCAGCACTTCGCGTCCGCCGACCGCCACGCGTCGGGGATGCGGGTACGCCGGAGCGTCCTGGGCGACGCGCACGTGGACAGGGCCCAGGCCCGCACGACCGGGTTCACCGAGCCGTTCCAGGACCTGATCACCCGCTACGCGTGGGGGGAGGTCTGGACCCGTCCGGGCCTGGACCGGCGCACCCGCAGCTGCATGGTGCTCACAGCACTGGTCGCCCACGGCCACTGGGACGAGGTGGCCATGCACGTACGCGCCGCGCTGCGCAACGGACTGACCCCCGACGAGATCGGCGAGGTCTTCCTCCAGTCGGCGATCTACTGCGGCGTCCCCGCCGCGAACAAGGCGTTCGCCATCGCCCAGAAGGTCTTCGCCGAGGACGCCTGACCGCGAGCCCGCCGCGAGCCCGCCGCGAGCCCGCCGCGAGCCCGCCGCGAGCCCGCCGGGGCCCGTGCACCGCCCGGCGGCGCGGTCCGTCGGTGACCGCGCCGCCGACACGGGCGCCGCCTACCGCCGCCGGGGGCGCGAGCCGCCCGGCGGCACGGCCCGGGTCAGCGCTTGAACGCGACCCCCGCCAGCTCCCACAGCTTCACCCCGGGGTCGTCCGGCCGGAACCGGGGGTCGACGTCGGGGTGGCGCCAGGAAGCGCAGTCCACGGCGCGGGGCCCGTCCTCGTCGCGCCCGTCGCCCCACGGGCTGGCCAGTTCGAGCCCCTCGAAGACCACGGAGGCCTCCTCCGGGCTGCGCACCCGGCCCCACGGCGTACCGAAGGAGAGGATCTGGTCGGTCAGCCACACGCCCGAGGCCGGGTCGTCGGAGACGATGTGGGAGAAGATGACGCAGGACCCCGGCGCGAGCCGGTCCAGCAGCCTGCGCACCATGCCGAACGGGTCGTCATGGTCCGGCAGGCAGTGCAGCAGGGACACCAGCATCACGCACACGGGCAGGTCGGTGTCGATCAGCCGCTGCGTCTCGGGCGCACCGAGGATCCGGTCCGTGTCCCGGATGTCCGACAGCAGGAACGCCGTCTCCGCGCTGTCGTTGATCAGCGCCCGACCGTGCGCGAGCACGATGGGGTCGTGGTCGACGTAGACCACCCGGGCGTGCGGGTTGGCGCGCTGCGCCACGTGGTGGGTGTTGTTGGCGGTGGGAAGCCCCGCTCCCAGGTCCAGGAACTGCTCCACGCCCTGGGACGCCACGTACTCGACGGCCCGGGAGAGGTAGGCGCGGTTGTCGTTCGCGAAGGAGACGAGTTCGGGAATGCCCGACGCGAGCACTTCGCAGGCCTTCCGATCCGCCTCGAAGTTGTCCTTGCCACCCAGCAGGTAGTCGTACATGCGCGCGATGCTGGGGGTTTCCATGTCGATGTCCGGGGGGAAGCGCTCTTCCATCAGATGTCTGGGGCGGTACCCGGCCTGCGGGCCGGGTAGAGGGGGCCCCTGCCTCCTTCTTCGTCGTGTACGCGTACCCGTCGGCCCGCCCGTGCGGGCCGACACAGCGGTGGCGGGTCCCCGCGATGGGGGCGCCGTCGTGGAGCGCGGGGCTCCGGGTGCGGAGCCGCCGGAACTCCGAGAGGGGTGTGACGGGCCGGTCGCGGCAGCCGCGGCGCGGTGCCGCCGGGTGGCTTCCGGGGCGTCGCCGCACCGGCCGTCGTACGGGTCGGGGCCGCTTCGGGGTGTGGAGGCGGTGGCCCGGCCCCGCAGCGCGGAGAACACGCGGGAGTCCCGGGATGCGGAGGCGAGCAGGGAGCGGAGTCCGGAAAGCGGTCCGGGACGGGCCGCCGGCCCGGCGTGGATCAGGGCCGCCATCGGTCACCTCCCTCGTTCTGCCCGCGCGAGCGCGCCGATCGCTGGTCTGTGCGCGGATTCCCGTCCCCCGGCGCGGGGGACCGCCTTTCGGCGGGAAATCCGTGCAGCGATCTTCAGGCGAATCGTAACCGCGATTCGCCGCGCTTACCGGCGTTTTCCGAAGGAAAGCGGAAAGTGTGTATTCGCCGCCGAAGCCTCATGTTCCGGGGCGGTCGAACCCGGGCACCTCGTCGGCCACGAGCCCGGGAGCGGAGGCCCTGACGCGCTCACCCGCACCGCTCGGCGGGACCGGCGGGGACGGGACCGCGGGCGCGGACCAGAACACGGCGGCCGAGGAGTCGGCGGCGTCCGGCGACGGCAGGGGGAACGGGCGCCGGTACGTGCCCGCGGCAGGGGAGCCGTCCCGGCCCCGAACTCCGACCGACGCCTCCGCGCCGTTCCCGAGAAATGTCTCCCCCGTCGCCGGGAGTCCATTCGCGGCGGTGGGGGAAAGCGTTCTCACCCGGGCCACCAGAGCACGGCGGTCACAGCCGAGCCACCGGGTCAGCGCGAACGGGTCCCGGTCGGCCTCCGCGCCCAGGGCCGCCACGACAGCGTCCAGGTGGGCGCACCTGGACTCCCACCGCTCACACGAGCACGTGGCCACCAGCGGGTCCCAGCCCCGGGGCACCAGGTCCCACCCCAGCAGGGCGAACACGCGGTCGACCGCCACGGGCAGATCCTCCGCCAGGATCCGGGCCCGGAACACCGGCTGGGAGGCCAGCGCGGCGCACACGCGCTCCCACTCGGCCTCGGGCGGCACCGGACGGATCAGACTCACCTCGTGCGCGCCCCCGCGGCCACCCGCGTCCCGCACCCGCGCCGCCACCTCACCGGGACGCACCGCCAGCCGCTCCACCGCGGCGCCCGGTCCGGAGCCGGGCGCCCCGGCGGGCACCCCCAGGGACTCGGCGAGAAGCTCCGACCACGTGCTCATCCGGCCACCGCCTCCGGACCCAGCCGCACGACCTCCCGCAGGTCCTCCACCGACAGCGACGCCAGCCACTGCTCACCGGTGGCGACCGCGCTGTCCGCGAGCGCGCTCTTGCGTTCGATCATCTCGTCCACCCGCTCCTCGACCGTGCCCACGCACACCATCTTGCGCACCTGCACGTCCCGCCGCTGACCGATCCGGAACGCGCGGTCGGTGGCCTGGTTCTCGACCGCGGGGTTCCACCACCGGTCCACGTGCACCACGTGGTTGGCCGCCGTCAGGTTCAGCCCCGTCCCGGCCGCCTTGAGCGAGAGCAGGAACACCGCGGGCCCCTCCATGCTCTGGAAGCGCCGGGTCATCTCCTCCCGCGCGGCACGCGGAGTACCACCGTGCAGCCACAGCACCGGGACCCCCAGACGGGAGCGCAGGTAGGGCTCCAGCCGGTCACCGAACCGCGCGTACTGGGTAAAGCACAGCGCCTTGTCCCCCTCGGCCACGGCCTCGCCCAGGATCGCCTCCAACCGGTCGAGCTTGCCCGAGCGGCCCGCCAGGGCCGAACCGTCCCCGAGGAACTGGGCCGGGTGGTTGCAGATCTGCTTGAGCCGCGACATGGTCGCCAGGACCAGGCCCTTGCGCTCCTTCTCGGTGGCCTCCGCCATCCGCTCCGCCATCTCGTCGACCACGGCCTTGTACAGCGAGGCCTGCTCCGGGGTGAGGGTGCACCAGGTGCGCATCTCCATCTTCTCGGGCAGGTCGGCGATGATCGACCGGTCGGTCTTGAGGCGGCGCAGCACGAACGGACCCGTCATCCGGCGCACCAGGCCGGTGTCGGGGCCGTCCTCACCGGTGACCGCCTGCTCGAACGCGGCCGCCGTCCCCAGGAGGCCGGGGTTGGCGAAGTCCATGATCGACCACAGCTCGCCCAGGTTGTTCTCCACCGGTGTGCCGGTCAGCGCGATACGCGTGGCCGAGGGCAGGGAGCGCACCGCCACAGCCTGGCGGGTCCCGTGGTTCTTGAGGGCCTGGGCCTCGTCGCACACGATCCGGTGCCAGGGCATGCCCGCGAGCTCGTCGGAGTCCCGGGTGACCACGCCGTAGGTGGTCACCACCAGGTCGCAGCCGCCCACCAGGCGGGCCAGCGCGTTGCCGGTCGGCCGGTCCGGGCCGTGGTGGACGTGCACCCGCAGGGCGGGCGCGAACCTCTCCGCCTCCCGCCGCCAGTTGCCCACCAGCGACACCGGGCACACCAGGAGGGTGGGGCCGGGCGCCGGGTCGCGGAGGCGTTCGTCGGTGAGCAGGGCGAGCAGCTGCACGGTCTTGCCCAGGCCCATGTCGTCGGCGAGGACGGCGCCCAGTCCGAGTTCGCCGAGGAAGCGCAGCCAGGCCGAACCCCGGTCCTGGTAGGGGCGCAGCGTCCCCTCGAAGCCCGTCGGGGTGCCCATCGGCCGGGGCTGCGCCTTGGCACCGCCGTCCAGCAGCGCGCCCAACGGGCCGTCGGCGACCACGTCGCCCACCGGGAGGGGGGCGGTACCCGCCACGCCGATGGCGGTGCGCAGCGCCTCGTCGGTGCGCATGCGGTGGCCGCCGCGCCGGGTGACCAGGTCCAGGGCCGCGGTGACGCGGTCGGGGTCCATCTCCAACCACCGGCCCCGCACGCGCACCAGGGAGCGCTTGAGACGGGCCAGCTCGGCGAGTTCGGCCAGCTCGTCGTCGGACAGGGGGTCGGCGGCCTCCGCCCCCGCGTCGGCCCCCGTCCCGCGCAGGAGCGCCTCGAAGGACACGTTGACCAGGTCGGAGGGGCTCACACCGCCCTTGCCCCGGCGCCGCTGGGGCTTGGCCTCCTCCACGGTCACACGCAGGCCGAGTTCGCGCCGGCCGCTCCACTCGGGGAGGACCACCGCGAACCCGGCCGCCGTCAGGCGGGGCGCGGCGCCGGAGACGAACTCCTGGGCGTCCTCGGTGGTGAGCATCAGCCGGGCGGGGGCGAGGTCGCGCAGCGCGCGCCGCAGGCGGGGGTAGTGGCGGGCGGCGCGGGCGAGGTCGGAGAGGGCGGTGGCGCCCACGTCGGCGGGGAGCCAGGCGGCGCCCTCGCCCAGCCAGACCTGTTCGAGGGGGAGGCGCAGCCCGGGGTCGGAGACCGAGCGGACCCAGAACTCGACCGTCCAGGGGCCGCCGCGCTCGGGTTCGCGCAGGACGAGGAGGAGGGTGGCGCGTCCCGCGCCGCGCAGCCGGGAGCGCCAGTCCCGTAGGGGGCCGCGCAGGCGGTCGGCGGTGTCGGCGTCCACGCCGGGGTGGTCGCCGGTGAGGGCGGCCGCGAGGCGCCGCCCCGGTGTGGCCCGGTCCTCGTCGTGCTCGGGTGCACGGCGGCGGGGCCGGACGGCCAGGCGGCGGGCGACCGCGTCGGTGAGGAGTTCGAGGGGGGCGAGTACGCAGGAGCGTGCGGCGCGGTCGGCGGACTCGCCGGGCATGTGGGCCCTGGAGGAGGCGGGGAGGGCGGCGGTGAGCGCGGACAGGTGCTCCTCGGCCCAGTCCGTCGGGGCTGGGCGCCAGCGCGCGCGGGGCGGGCTCCCGACCAGGTCGGGGAGGACGCACCCGGAGGTGACGAGCTGCTCGGCGAAGTCCCGGACGGCTGCCAGGTGGACGAGGGACGGGCCGGTCAGCGCTGTGGGGACGGCTGCGAGGAAGGCGTCGGCCCCTGCCGGGGACAGGCGCAGCGCGGGGACGCGCCAGGGGTGGAAGGCGGCCGGTTCCTCGTCGGACGCCGTGGAGGGGAAGGGAGCGCCGGTGTCGCCGGGGAGGGTGAGTTCGAGGTCCAGGGTGCGGGCGTCCCCGGTACCGGGAAGGGTGCGCAGTTCGGCGGGTGACGCGGCGAACGGGTGCGGTCGCGGGGGAGGCGGCCCGTCGCCGCCGTCCTCGCGGGCCGGTGCGTCGGATTCCCCCCAGACCGCCAGAGCGTCCCCGATCCACACGCCGTGCACGACCCGCACAGCACCTCCCGCGTTCCCCGTTGCCTGTCGGCCCCAGTATCGCGGTGCCCACCGACAGCCCGTGACCGCGGTGTACGGCGGTGGCCCCGGGCCGCGTCCCGGTGGTGTCTCCGGCCTCGGCTCGGGCGGCGTCCCGCGTCTGCGCAGGTCACCTCCTGCGGGCCCTGAGAACGGGGCTGCGCGGAGTCGGGACGTGGAGCCTGCGTCGTGCCCTGCGCGGGCCCGAAGCGCCCTTCGCGGCGGCGCCGACGATCACGACGGGGGTGAAGCCGCCCGGGTGGGGAGGCCCCGTCCGCGGAGGTCAGCGCCGCGTCGTGTCGAGGAACGCCGTCCACTCCCGGTGGGAGACGTCGAGGTGGCCTTCGTCGGGGTTCCGGGAGTCGCGGATGACGGCGCCGGTGGGAAGGTCCGCCACCTCCACACAGTTCTCCGAGCGGGAGCTGTGGCTGGACTTGAAGAATGCGAGTTCGCTCATCCCCGTGGTGTACCCGTTCCCGCCGGGGGTGCGGTGTCCGATTCCGGCCAGGGTCACCCCTGCTCGTCCACCGTGCGCACGAGCTCGTCCCAGCTGGGGAGCCCGGCGCCGCCGGGTGCGACGCGGCCGTGCACGACGGTGACGGAGGGGATCGACGCGAGGGTCCGGAGGCTGCGCCGGAACGCCGGGTGCGACGCGAGCTGTGGTTTGCAGCTCGGGACCACGACGGTGGGCACCTCGTAGCCGACCATCTCGCACAGGAGCCCGATCGCGAAGTTGTCGGCGTGGCCGTTCGCGAACTTGTTGGTGCTGTTGAAGGTGAGCGGGCAGGCGAGCACCAGGTCGGGCGGCGGCAGGGATCTTCCGGTTCCGGGCATCCGGTACTCGACCCGGACCGGCTCCCCGGTCAGCCGCTCCAGTTCGTCCGGGTCGTGGAACCTCCGGCCCAGGGGAGTGGAGAGGCAGACGACGGACCAGCCGTCCGACTGGAGGCGTCGGACGAGGTCCGGCGCACCCTCGGGTGCGGCCGCGCCGGAGACGACGAGGTAGAGGGTTTTCGCCATGGCGGCAGTGTAGGGGGGAGGCCGCGTGGCGGGGGGCCGACGTCCCCGGGGCTCTCGCTCGCGCGCCCCGCCCGGAGCAGCGGCGGGGGCGGGGCGGCCAGGGGGAGGGCGGTCGTCGCGGTCGGGACTCGGCGGTCGTATGAATCTACGTCGTAAAGGTGGTGTTTCGTCAAACACCGACGGGCCCCGGCACACGACCAGGACCCGTCCACGACGAGGCGGTCACAGGTTCTTCGGCACCTCGTTGCCGACCGCGATGATCCCCTCGCGCATGCGCGTCCGCCACAGCAGGACTCCGCCGAGGACGAAGAACGCGATGAGGGACAGGATCGCCACCCGGTACCCGCCGGTCAGGGACACCGCGATCGTCACCGTCAGCGATCCCAGGAACGTGGACCCCCGGTCCGAGATCTGGAAGAGGCTGAAGTACTCCGCCTCCTTGCCCTTCGGGATGAGCTGGGAGTACATCGACCTCGCCAGCGACTGCGTCCCGCCCAGCACGAGGCCGATGCCCACCCCCATGGCGATGAACAGAGGCACGTTCCCCGCCGGCAGGAAGTACGCCGTCGCCACCAGCGCGCCCCACACGACGAGGGACGCCAGGACCGTGTTCTTCGTCCCGAGGAAGCGGGCGACCCACCCCGTCAGGAACGCGCCCCCGAAGGCCACGAACTGGATCACGAGGATCGTCACGATGAGGATGTCCTGCTGCAACCCGAGGTCCTGGGTCGCGAACGGCGCCGCGTAGCGGATCGCCGCCTGCACGCCGTCGTTGAAGAAGATAAAGGCCAGCAGGAACAGGACCGTGTTCGGATACTTGCGCATGTCCTTGAGCGTGTGCCCGAACTCGCGGATCGACCGCCCGACCCTGGGCCGCCCCCGTCCGCGCGCGGCCAGCGCCCCGAACCTGTTGCGCAGCGGCCTGATCGCCAGGACGGTGAAGCCCGCCCACCAGATGCCGCAGGACGCGAACGCGATCCGCGCCGCGTCGTCCGCCCCGATCCCCAGCGAGTCGGCGCTGACCACCAGGCCCAGGTGCACGGCCAGCAGGATCGCGCCGCCCAGGTAGCCGATGCCCCACCCCGCCACCGACACGCGGTCGCGCTCGTCGGGGGTGGAGATCTCCGGCAGGAACGCGTTGTACACCACGATCGAGAGGCCGTACAGCAGGTTCGCCAGGATGAACAGCAGCGATGCGAGCAGGTACCCGTCGGTGGCGAAGTACAGCCCGACCGTGCACAGCGACCCGGTGAGGGCCAGCCAGAACAGCCACCGCTTCTTGTGGCGGGACTCGTCGACCATCGCGCCGACGACCGGCAGGCAGATGATCTGGAGAAGGATCGCGACCGTGGTCAGCGCGGGGTAGAGCGCGTTCGGATGGAGGGTGAGGAAGTCCAGCCCGAGCGGCGCGACGGTCAGCGACGGGTCCAGACAGGACGCGGCGTCGGGCGCCCCGGCCGACACGCAGGCCAGGTTGCTCAGGTAGGGGCCGATCAGGACCGTCACCACCGAGGTGATGAACACCGAGTTGGCCCAGTCGTACAGGTACCAGCCGCGCTGCTCGCGTCGGCGCTGCGCCGGGTCGCTGGAGGGGGCGTTGTCGGCCGCCGCCACCGTGGGGTCGCCCATGGGGGTTATCCGTTCTGGAGGGTTCTGCCGGCGGCTGTGGCGCGGTCCGCCCACTGGCCGCGGTCGGCGAGGAGTCGCTTGAGCGCGGTGGTGTTGTCGGTGACGATGCCGTCGACGCCCGCGTTGAGCAGGCGCTCCATCACCTGGGGGTCGTTGACGGTCCACACGTGGACCTGGATGCCCAGACGGTGGGCGGTGCGGATCAGGTCCCTGCTCAGCACGGGGAAGGAGCCCTGCCACAGGGGGATCTGGGCGCACACGGGGGCGCGGCTCGCCAGGGGGCGCAGCAGCGGCGACAGGGAGGCGACGCGCAGTCGGACCACGTCCGCGGGGCCGCAGGAGGTGGCGACGGGGCGGTCGAAGAGCCGCCGTGCCAGGTCCAGGCGCTGCTGGTCGAAGGAGCCCACGCACACGCGGTCCCAGGCGCCGGTGCGGCGCAGGACCCTGATGAGGGGGAGGACGGCGGCGTCGGCCTTCAGGTCGATGTTGAACCGGGCTGAGGGCCAGGAGCCGAGCAGGTCCTCCAGGAGCGGTACCGGTTCGCGTCCGCCCACGCGGGCGCGTGAGACCTCGCTGAAGGGCAGGTCGCCGATGGCGCCCCCGCGGTCGGTGGTGCGGTCCAGCGTCCGGTCGTGGAAGGCCATGAGGACGCCGTCGCTGGTGGCGTGGACGTCCGTCTCCAGGTAGGTGTAGCCGAGGTCGACGGCGTGCTGGAAGGCCACCGCCGTGTTCTCCAGTTCGGTGCTGCGCACGCCCTGGTCGTCGGTGAGCCATCCGCCTCGGTGGGCGAGCGCCACGGGCACGGGGGAGGAAAGGTACGCGTGAGTCACGCCTTGCAGTATGCCTGCTCCGGTGTGCGGCGCGCCCGCCGCGGTGCCGTCGCGGAGACGTCGCGAAACCTGGAATGCCCGGTGGGTCGGGCGGTGTGCGGAGTGCTCTGTGGAGGGGTGAAGCCGGACGTCATCCTCGCCGAAGGGACCCGTTCATGTCGCACACCCCTCCCCGTCACCGCTGTCCGCTCTCCGGGTGCCACCGGGACCTGTCGGGTCTCCCGGGGGCACCGCGTCGGAGGTCGGCGCCCGCCTCCGGTTGCGAGGCCCCGGGCCCCGTTCCGGGGCTCGCGGGGGCCGGCCGTCCGGCGGCGAGCCGCTCCGGCCCCGCCCCCCATGCCGTGTCCGCGGCGCGCTCGACCGCAGGTCAGGGGGGTGATCCCGTGGTGCGGAACGGGGCCGTCCGTGCCCTGTCGGCGGCCCACCGGGCCGGCGGCGCACGTCGGCACGCGGGTTCCCGCCAGGCTCCGGCCGGGCGCCAACCCCTGACCGGGGGAGGGCGTCCGGTGCGGACTCCGGCCCGTGACCCGCTCCACGGCGGTCCGGTGGGGCGGTGCGGTGCGCCGCTGCTCGCCGGCCACCGCACGCCCGGCGGCGTTCACCTGTTGGCGCAGCGCCTGGCGGAGGTCCTGGTGGGCCGCCGTGCGCCGGAGGTGCTGCGGGACCAGTTGGCCGTGCCGGTCCGTGAGGAGCTGCGCCGTCTGCGGGGGGCGATCCCCTGCGGGCTGACGCCACGCCTGTCGAGGGTGTTCCACCAGGCGGTGGACGACGGGACGGGCGCGGTCGAGGTGGAGGCCAGTGCGGTGATCGGTTGTGACCGGCGGTCCCGGGTGTTCGCGTTCCGGGCGCGGAGGGAGGAGGGGCGGTGGGTGTGCACCCGGTTGGAGACCGACGGTGCCGTCCGGAGCCGGAGCGGGGTGCCGGTGGTGCGGTCCCCGTGAGCGGTGTCCGCGTTCCGGGCGCGGAGGCCGTCGGGCGGCGCTTCTCCGGGGGCGCGGCCGTCGATGGCCGACTGCGCCCGCCGGGGTCCGGAATCCCCGTGAGCGGAGGCCGGGCCCCGGGTGCGGTTGCCGGACGCTCCCGCTGGAAGCGTCACCGCCGGTTTGTCAGTTTGAGTTGACACAGTGGAGGGTGTCAGTTCAAACTGACGTTATGGAGAACAACCGTACGGCCCCCGCGCCGACCCCGGACGACCCGGAGGCCGGACTGCGCGCCGTGCTCGCGCTGCGCCGCCTCGCGGAACGGGCGGAGGCCGACCAGGTGGCCGTCGCCCGGCGGGCGGGCTGGTCCTGGCAGCAGATCGGGGACGCCCTGGGCATCACCCGCCAGTCCGTCCACGCCAAGTACGGGAAGTGAGAACCGCCGATGAGTACGACACCGCGACCACCGGGACGGCGGGCCGGGATGGGCCGGGTCTACCTGGACGCCAACACCGAGGCGCTGCGCCGGGGCGACCGCAAGGTGGGAACCGAGCACGTGGTCCTGGCCCTGCTGCTCGACTCCCGCTCGGCGACCGCCGAGGCGCTGGGAGTGCGGCTGGGGGACGCCCGCGAGGCACTGGAGGGACTCGACCGGGACGCCCTGGCCGCCATCGGCGTGCACGCGGTGCCCGCCGGGCCCGTCCTCCCCGGCCGGGAGCGTGACCGCCTTCCGCTGACACCCGCGGCCAAGGCGGTCTTCACGGGGCTGGGCAAGGAGGCGGGGCGGGAGCGGATCGGGGCCGGGCACCTGCTGCGCTCCCTGCTCTCCCGGACACGCCCCGATCCGGCGGCCGTGCTCCTCGACGCACTCGGTGTGGACCGCGCCGCCGTCCGGTCCCGCCTCGGGAGGGGGTGAGGGCCGTGGCCGTCGCGGGCACGGCCTACGAGACCGGTGCGGTGACCTCCGGCGACGGCACCGTGATCGGCTACCGGCGGTGGGGGCGGGGGCCCGGGGTCGTTCTCGTGCACGGGTCGATGATGAGCGCCCACAACCTCATGCGGCTGGGGACGGTGCTCGGTCGCGAGTTCACCGTCCACCTCCCCGACCGCCGGGGGCGGGGGTCGAGCGGCCCGTACGGGCCGGGATTCACCCCCCGCCGCGCCGCAGAGGACGTGGGGGCCCTGATGGAGAGCACCGGGGCGCGCAACGTCTTCGGGCTCAGCGCGGGTGCCGTTCCGGTCCTCCAGTGGGCTGCGGGCGGTGCGACGGGGTACCGGGTGGCTCTGTACGAGCCGCCGCTCGCGGCGGGCGGGCCCGCACCCGTGGCCTGGCTTCCCCGCTTCGAGCGCGAGATGGCCCGGGGGAGCCGGGCCGCGGCGATGGTGACCGTGGCCAGGGGCACCGAGGACTCGCGGCTCGTGAGCGCGGTGCCCCGTGCACTGCTGGTGCCGCTCATGGGCCTCGCGCTGCGGGCGCAGGCGCGGGGGACGGCCGAGGGTGAGGTGCCGCTGCTCGACCTGTTGCCGACGATGGTCGACGACGCCCGCCTCGTGCGCGACGCGGCCGGGCTGGTGGGGGAGTGCGGGGCGGTGCGGTCCGAGGTGCTCCTCCTCGGGGGGAGCCGGAGCGCGCGGTACCTCGGGGACGCCTTGGACGCGCTGGAGGGGGTCCTGCCGAGGGTCCGCCGGGTGGAGCTGCGCGGGGTGGGGCACCTGGCGGCGGACAACGGGGGTCGCCCGGAGCTGGTGGCCCGTGCCCTGGCGACGTTCTTCCGGGGCGGGGACTGACCGTGCCACCGGCTCTGCGGCAAGCACAAGGAAAGTGCCTGGATTTCCGGCTATGGGCGTGGATAGGGTCCCCCTGGGGTCGTCTCCGGATCGGAGCGGATCCCGTGTTCGAACGGCGGAGCCCGATGGGGCGGCGCCGTACCTGGCTCGCGGTGGCCCCGGACGACGGCGGTCCCGCAAAGGGATAAGGAGGGGGCGGTCGCGGCGCCCCCGCGCCGGGACGGCCATCCGTGTATGAAACCTGCTGACATCGTCCATCTGCACAGCCTCAGCGCTCCGACCCTCTCGCCGGACGGTCGGCGGGCGGTCTTCGCCGTGACCCGACCGGACCTGGAGGAGGATGCCTACCTCGGTTCCCTGTGGTCGGTCCCCACCGACGGGTCGGCGCCGCCGGCCCTGCTCACCCGGGGCGCCAGGGACAGCGGCCCGGTGTTCTCCCCGGACGGGCGCTGGATCGCCTTCCTCCGCCCGGACGAGGACAAACGCGCCCAGATCCACGTGCTGCCCGCCGACGGCGGCGAGCCCTGGAAGATCACGTCGCACCCGCTGGGCGCCGGGGCCCCGCGCTGGAGCCCCGACTCGACCCGCGTGGCCTACACCGCCCGGGTCCCCGAGCCGAACCGGTACGTGGACGTCGAACCGGGCAAGGAGCCGCCCCGGCGCATCACCCAGGTCAAGTACCGCCTGGACGGCCTGGGGTTCACCAACGACCGGCGCTCGCACGTGTTCGTGTCCGCGCCGATCGACGCCTCGGGTGAGGCGGGCGAGCCGGTCCGGGTGACCGCGGGCGACTTCGAGCACGCCGACGTGGTCTGGCGGCCGGACGGGTCCGAGCTGCTGTTCGCCGCCTCGCGGCACGAGACGCGGGACACCGACCTGGTCCAGGACCTGTGGGCGTGTGCGCCTGAGGAGGGCGCGCAGGTGCGCCGGGTGACCGCGGGCAACCTGGACGCCCTGGGCGGCCGGTTCTCCGAGGACGGCGCGACGGTGTTCTTCACCGGTGACGAGATCGGTCCGGGCCTGGACGACTTCGTGGGCCGCACCACCGGGGTGTGGTCGGTTCCGTCCGACGGCTCGGCGGAGCCGACGCGGCTGACGCCGGGGCAGGACCCGCGCATGTCGGGCTCCCTGCTGGTGGCGGCGGACGGGCTGTTGGGCCTGGCCGAGAACCGCGGCGCGGTGGACCTGGTGCTGGTGCCCTTCGGGGGCGGTGAGCCGGGGGTCGTGCTGGGCGACAAGGTGCAGGTCCAGTCGTTCGACAGGGCGGCCGGTGTGACGGTCGCGGTGGTCGCCGACGGGCGGAGCGGCGGTGAGCTGGTGCTGGTGTCCGGTGACGGTGTCACGCGGCTCACCGGGTTCGCCCGGGGCCTGGACCCGCTGCCGATGGCGGAGCTGACGGCGCACGCGCCCGACGGGTATCCGGTGCACGGGTGGGTGACCGTCCCGGAGGGCGAGGGCCCGCACCCGGTGGTGCTGATGATCCACGGCGGCCCGTTCGCGCCGTACGGGCACCAGCTGTTCGACGAGACCCAGGTGTACGCGGCCGCGGGGTACGCGGTGGTGATGTGCAACCCGCGCGGGTCCTCGGGCTACGGGCACGAGCACGGGCGGGCGATCATCGGGGCGGTGGGCGAGGTGAGCGCGGCCGACGTGCTCGCCTTCCTGGACGCTGCCCTGGAGGACGAGCGGCTCGACTCCTCGCGGGTCGGCGTCATGGGCGGCTCGCACGGCGGGTTCATGACGACCTGGATCGCGGCGCACCACGGCGGGCGCTTCCGGGCGGCGATCAGCGAGCGGGCGGTGAACGCGATCGACAGCTTCCACGGCTCCTCCGACATCGGTTCCCTCTTCCCCGGCCCCCTCTACGGTCCCCCGGAGGCGTGGGCGAAGGCGAGCCCGCTCACCTACGCGGACCGGATCGACGTGCCGTTCCTCATCATCCACTCCGAGGAGGACTGGCGGTGTCCGGTGGAGCAGGCCCAGCGCCTGTTCGTGGCGCTCAAGCTGCGCGGGCACGAGACGGAGATGCTGCTGTTCCCCGGTGAGGGCCACGAGCTGTCGAGGTCGGGTCTGCCCAGCCACCGGGTCGCGCGTTTCGAGGCGGTCCTGGACTGGTGGCAGCGCCACCTGTGATGTTCGTCGGGGCGGGGGAGTACCCCGCCCCTTCCCCTGGTTCTCGTGATACACCTCTCATTTCCTGTCGTTCTTGACCTGTTTTTGGTGTGTCCTGAACGGGGATGATGTGTGCCCGCTTCGTGGGAACCGCCGGGTTTTCCGCTCCGGTGTTATGGCCGTGCAGGTCAGGGGGTTGCCCAAGGCGAGGTAACGAAAGGGTCGCGTCCCGGTCCGGCCGTGGATTAGTGTTCCCTCAGGTCGGAACGCACCACTTGGTCACCATCAGGGTGACGGCGTCCGGTTTCCGTCGCACCCCGCTCGTCAGCAGTCCTCTTCCCAGGAGCGGGGGCCACCGCAGAACGCCCGGCACACCTCCCGCGGTTGTCTCACCGCGTACCGGGACCCCCTACCGCACATCCCCGCACACCTGCCACAGGTGTGTCTTCGGGATGCCCTGCGCTGGTAGACGGGTGTGGGAGAAAGGCAGTCGATCCCTTGACTCGCAACCCCGAACCCGGTTCGCGTGGAAGGCGTCGTGTCGCGACGGTCGGATTCGTCGCCCTCGGCGCGATCGCCCTGTCCTCGGGCGTGGCCCTGGCCGAACCCACCGAGGAGGAGGCGCGGCAGCGCTACGAGGAGCTCCAGGAGGAGCTCTCGGCGCTGAACGAGGCCTTCAACCAGGCCGAGGAGGACCACTCCACCGCCCAGACCGAGCTGGAGGACATCGAGGAGCGCCTGGCGGAGGCGCAGGAGGACCTGGACGCCATGTCCGGCCAGGTCGCCGGGATCGCCCGGGTCGCCTACACCGAGTCCACGCACAGCCTCTTCACGGTGCTGTTCGACAGCTCCCCCGACGCGGCGCTCCAGAACGTCGCCGACCTGAACTTCCTCTCGGAGGGCCAGGAGGTGGTCCTGTCGGACTACGTGGTGGAGGTGGAGCGCGCGGAGGAGCTGCGCGACCAGGCCGCCGCAGCCGAGGAGAGCGCCGCCGAGTCCCTGGCCGGGGCCGAGTCGGCCCAGGAGGAGGGCGAGGCCGCGCTGGAGGAGCAGGCCGCCGTGCTGGAGAGCCTGGGCGGAGTCGACCCGACCGCGGGCGCGGCCGCCGGTGGCGGCGCCGCCACCGGCGGGGACGCGGGCGCGGTGTCCGGGGACGTCCAGGCCGTCCTGGACTTCGCCCGTGCGCAGATCGGCAAGCCCTACGTGTGGGGCGGCACCGGACCCGACGGCTACGACTGCTCCGGTCTGACCCAGGCGGCGTGGGCCCAGGCGGGCGTGAGCCTGCCCCGCACCACCTACGACCAGGTCAACGCGGGCACGCGCATCTCGCGCGACGAGGTCCAGCCGGGCGACCTGCTGTTCTTCTACAGCGAGTCGGCGCCCAGCCACGTCGGGATCTACTCCGGCAACGGCATGATGATCCACGGCTCCAACCCCTCCAAGCCGCTGGAGGAGGTCGCCCTGGCCGCGTACTGGGACGGCGTCTTCACCGGCGCGGTCGGCGTATTCTTCGGCCCATGGGACGACTTCTGTTCAGGGTCGCCGCCGGTCTCGCGGTGGTGATCGCCTTCTTCTGGCTGCTCTCCGTGGTGGTCGGCCTGCTGATCTGGGGCGTGGCGATCGCCCTGGTCGTCGGTGTGGTCGTCCTCGGGGTGCGGATGCTCAGGGCCGAGTCCGGCGGGGCGGGCCGGTAGCCCGCTCTCCGGAGCTGGGGCCGGCGGGTGCGCCGCGCGCCGTGCGCCGTGCGCCGTGCGCCGTGCGCCGTGCGCCGTGCGCCGTGCGCCGTGTGTCGCGCTGCCCCCGCGTCCGGGAGGGCATCCTCCGGGTGATCTGGTGACACATCGGGGAAGGCCGCAGTGGTTCAGGGAAACAGGGTTATAGTGACTCTGTGTCACTGAATAAGCACGTAGGGTCTCATGTTGACGGGGTGTCCCACCGCGGCCGGGTCGAACGGGTCCTCACCCGCGTCTTCCGCAACGACTGGAGTGCGCTGACACCCCCCGAGATCGGCCGCTGGGCCCCCGACCTGAGCGTCAGCGTCGTCATCCCGGCCCGCGGCGGCCAGCGCCGCCTCGACCTCGCCCTGGCGTCCCTGGCGGCCCAGACCTACCCCGAGGACCTGATGGAGGTCGTGGTCGTCGACGACCACTCCTCCCCCCGCCTGCGCCTGCCCCCGCTGCGCCCCGCGCACTGCCGGGTCCTGAACGCCCCCGACGGCGGATGGGGAGCGGGGTACTCCCGCGCCTACGGCGCCCACGCCAGCACCGGCGACATCCTGCTGTGGATGGACGCCGACATGGTCGCCGGCCCCCAGTTCGTCGAGGCCCAGGCCCGCTGGCACCACGTGCACGCCGAGGCCGTCACCCTGGGCCGCGTCCGCTTCGCCGACACCGGCCCTGAGAGCCCGCGGGAGGTCCTGGCCCGCGTCCGCGCCGGAACCCTCCACCAGACCCTGGAGACCGGACGCCGGCACGAGTGGGTCGAACACCTCCTCGCCCGGAGCGACCACCTGCGCGACGCCGACCACCTGGGCTTCCACGCCTACGTCGGCGCGGCGGCGGGCGTACGCCGCAACCTGTACGAGGCCGCCGGGGGAGTGGACCCCGAACTCGACCTCGGCCAGGACACCGAGTTCGGCTACCGGCTCTGGCAGGCGGGCGCCGTCCTGGTGCCCGAGCACGCCGCCACCGCCTGGCACGTGGGACGCGCGGGTACCGCCCGCACCCGGCTGCCCTCCGAGCGCTTCCGCACCGAGGTGCTCGCCGAACTCATGCCCCACCCCCACCTCTACCGCGAACGCGTCCCCGCCCACCGGCGCCGCATCCCCCTCGTCCACGCCGTCGTCGACGTGTCCGGCGCCCCCTACGACCTGGTCCGCGGCTGCGTCGACCGGCTCCTGGACAGCGCCGAGACCGACCTGGCCATCACCCTGGTCGCCGACTGGGAGGGCGCCGGGGACGAGAACGGCGACGCCGGAGACCCCCACCTGGACCTGCGCCTGGTGCAGGCCAACTACCTGCGCGAACCCAGGATCTCCTTCGCGGCCTCCGCGCCCCGCACCGGGTTCCCCTCCCCCTACCTGCTCCAGGTGCCGGTGGCGTGGGGGCTCGGCCAGGTCGCCCTGTCCCGGCTCCTGGCCAGCGCGGAACGCTCCCGCGCCGGTCTCACGGAGCTGTTCTCCGCCACCTCGCCCGCGCGCAACGCCGGGGTGCGCCTGTGGCGCACCCGGGCCCTGGCCCGGGCCCTGCGGGTGCGCGCCGACGGCGAGGACCTGGGCGACGTGGTGGCCGAGCTGCACGGGCGCTACCGCATCCACGCCGGCGAGGAGACGCTCACCGACCTGTCCCTGTACCGCGCGGTGCCGCCACCGCCGCGCACCGAACCCGATCCGCTCACCGCGCCCCGCACCCGCTCGCGCCTGGCCGCCGAACCGTGGAAGCGGGCCGGCGAGGGGGGCGGAAGGGGCGGTCGGAGCCGGTGGGCCGTCGGCGCACTGCTGCGCTCCGTCTCGCGGCGGGCCCTGCGACGGCTCCGGCGCGGCGGGGTGCGGGGCGCCGGCCGGGGGCCGGACCTCTGAGACGGCGGCACCCGCCGCGCGGCCCGGGGAGGGGCTGCGGGGCAGGGTGCCCGGGGGCCGGCCGTGTCCGTGCAGATGGGGGAAGACACCGACGCGGAGACGGGCGGGCCCTCTCGCTCACGGCGGTCCCCGATGTCCCGGGTGACCGAGTGCGACCGTCTTCGTACGTAAGGTACCCGATGTGCGACGCAGAACGGGCGTGCCGCCGAGGCGGCACGCCCGCTCCGTCCGCCCCGGGCCGGGGGCGGGCGTCAGTCCCGCACGCCGACCGCGTCGATCGACTCCAGGAGCTGCTCGCGCAGGCTGTCGTTGACCGGGGTCGACCCGGTCTCGGCGGACGCCGCCTCCTGGCCCTCGGGGCTCACCACGTACCGCAGGAACGCCTTGACGTTCTCCGCCTCGGCCGCGTCCGGGTACTCCTCGCACACGGCCTCGTAGCTCACCAGGACCAGCGGGTAGCTGCCCGACTCGGTCGTGCCGTAGTCCAGGTCCAGGGCCAGGTCGTGCTCGCTGGCGTTGTCCTCGCGGCGCGGGGAGTCGGCGACCACCTGCGCGGCGGCCTCGGGGGAGATCTCCACGAACTCGTCCCCGACCCCGATCTTCGCCGAGGACATCCCGTGCACGTGCGACATCTCCACGTACCCGATCGACCCCTCGGCCCGCTGGACCGTGTCGGCGATACCGCTGTTGCCCTGCGCCGACTCGCGCGGGGTGATCGGCCACTGGCCGCCCGCCTCGTGCGGCCAGGAGTCGGGGGCCGCGCTCCGGAGGTAGTTGGTGAAGTTCTCCGTGGTGCCCGAGTCGTCGGCCCGGTTGACCTGGGTGATCGCCAGGTCGGGGAGGTCCGCGTCGGGGTTGTCCTCGGCGATCTCCGGGTCGTCCCAGCGGGTGATGTCCTGGTTGAAGATCTTCGCGATCGTGTCCGGGCGCAGGTTCAGCGAGTCCACCCCCTCGAGGTTGAACACCACGGCGATGGCCACCACGTACGCGGGCAGGCTGATGGTGTTCGAGCCCCCGCAGCGCTCCATGGCGTCGCCGTTCTCGTCGGCGTCCATCGCGGCGTCGGTCCCGGCGAAGGCCACCGCCCCGTCGATGAACTGGTTGCGGCCACCGCCCGACCCGATCGAGTCGTAGTACACGCGGGCGTCGTCGCACGCCGACTGGTACCCGGCGATCCAGGTCGTCATCGCGTTCTCCTGGGCGCTGGAACCGGCGCCCGACAGACTCCCGGAGAAGCACTCCAGGTCGTCGGGGACCTCCGGAGGGGCGGTTCCCTGGACCGCGTCGTCGCTTCCGCATGCGGTGGTCGCCAGCAGCAGACCGGCCAGCGCGGCCGAGGCCGCTCCCCGGTAGGCGCCGCGGTGGCGCGGGGCGCCGGTCTTGGTGTGCTTGTTGGACGGGAGCACGACTGCTTCTATCCCCTTCGTCGGTGTCGGTGGTCCTGGTGTTCACCGCCGCGGCCGGGTCCCGGCGCGTCGTCGCTGGTGATGGTCCACCGCGGAAGAATTTAACCACCGGTGGACCGACACCCCCAAAGCGCCCCCGTGTGGGATCGGGCTCACCGCCTGCGGTGACGGGCGTGCATGACACGCGGGCGGCGCGGGCACGGGTACGTGCGTGATGAGCACGCACAGCACGCCCACGGCCGCCGCTCCGACGTCAACCTACCGCCTGCAACTGAGCCCCGGGTTCACCCTGGAGGACGCCGCGGGCCTGCTGGACCACCTGGACCGGCTCGGGGTCGGCGCGGTCTACCTCTCACCGATCCTGACCGCAGCCCCCGGATCCCAGCACGGCTACGACGTCGTCGACCCCACCGGGGTCGCGCCCGTGCTGGGCGGCGACGCCGCCCGCGCCGCCCTGGCCGCCAAGGCGCACGAGTCCGGCCTGGGCGTGGTCGTGGACATCGTCCCCAACCACATGTCCGTCGCCCGGCCCGACGCCAACGCCTGGTGGTGGGACCTGCTCGAACACGGCAGGGATTCGGCGTACGCGCGCTGCTTCGACGTCGACTTCGACGCCGGGCCCGTCCTGGTCCCGGTGCTGGCCGACGACGGGGACGGCGGGGCGTCGGCCCTGGGCGACCTCACCGTCGTCGACGGGTGCCTGGCCTACCACGACAAGCGCTACCCCCTGGCCGCGGGCACGCACTCCTCCGGCGACCCGGTCGCGCAGGTCCACGAACGCCAGCACTACCGGCTCGTGTCCTGGCGCCGCGGCGACGCAGAACTCACCTACCGCAGGTTCTTCGACGTCGACGAGCTGGCCGCCGTCCGGGTGGAGGAGCCCGGCGTGTTCGACGCCACCCACGCCGAGATCCTGCGGTGGGCGGAGCTGGGCCAGCTCGACGGGCTGCGGGTGGACCACGTCGACGGGCTCTCCGACCCCGGCGGGTACCTGCGCAGGCTCGCCGAGCGCTTCGGCGGGTGGGTGGTGGTGGAGAAGATCCTCGCCCCCGGGGAGGACCTGCCCCGCTCCTGGCCGGTCGCGGGAACCACCGGCTACGACGCCCTGCGGGAGGTGTGCGGACTGTTCGTCGACCCGTCGGGGGAGCCCGCCTTCACCGACCTGGCGCGGGAGCAGGGCGTGGAGGTGGACGTCGAGGCGCTCGACGAGCGGGCGCGCCACCACGCGGCCACCGACCTGCTGCGCGCGGAGGTGCGTCGCATCGCCGCCCTGCTGCCGACCCGGAACGGGGAGGGAGGGGACACCGACCCCGGCGGGGCGGTGCGACGGCGGGAGCAGTCCGTCGCCGCACTCCTGTGCTCCTTCGACGTCTACCGCTCCTACCTCCCCGAGGGGGAGGCCGACTGGGCGCGTGCGATGGACACCGCCGCCCGGCGGCGCCCCGACCTGGCCCCGGACCTGGAGGCCCTCGACCGGCTGGTCCGCGAGGACCCCACCGGCGAGGCGGCCCGGCGCATCCAGCAGACCAGCGGCATGGTCGTGGCCATGGGGACCGAGAACACCGCGTTCTACCGGGGCACCAGGTTCGCGGCCCTGAACGAGGTGGGAGGGGACCTCTCGCGCTTCGCCGTCGGCCCGCGGGAGTTCCACGCCCGGGCGGCCCTGCGGGAGGCGGCCACCCCCCACACCATGACGGCCCTGTCCACGCACGACACCAAGCGCTCCGAGGACGTGAGGGCCCGCCTGGCCGCCCTGTCCGAGACGCCGCAGGCCTTCACCGGCGCGGTGCGCCGCTGGACCGAGCGGTGCCCGCTGCCCGAGCCCGCGCTCAACCTGCTGGGCTGGCAGACCCTGGTCGGCGCCTGGCCCATCGGGGAGGAGCGCCTGGCCGCGTACCTGCTCAAGGCCGCCCGTGAAGCCCGCCTGGGCACCTCCTGGACTCACCGGGACCCCGACTTCGAGGAGGAGGTGCGCTCATGGCCCGGCCGTGTCCTGGGCGACCCCGCACTGGGTGAGGAGGTCGCCTCGGCGGTGGACTCGGTGCGCGACGCCGGGTGGAGCAACTCCCTGGGGCAGAAGGCCGTGCAGCTGATGGGACCGGGGGTCCCCGACGTCTACCAGGGCACCGAGCTGTGGGACCTGTCCCTGGTCGACCCCGACAACCGCAGGCCCGTGGACCACGGGGCCCGCGCCGACCTGCTCGCCCGTGTGGAGGGCGGGTGGCTGCCTCCGGTGGACACCACCGGCGCGGCCAAACTCCACCTGGTCCGCACCTGCCTGCGCCTGCGCCGGGAGCTGCGCCCCACCGGGTACGTCCCGCTCACCGCGTCCGGCCCGGCCGCGTCCCACGCGGTGGCCTTCGCCCGCGTCTCGCAGGGCGCGGACCACCCCGACGTCGTCGCCGTCGCCACCCGGCTGCCGCTGGGCCTGGCCGGAGCCGGGGGGTGGCGGGACACCGTCCTCGCGCTGCCGTCCGGCCCGGGGGAGTGGACCGACCGGCTCACCGGCCGCGTCGTCGCGCCCGTGCGCACCGACGGCTACACGTGCGCGCCCCTCGCCGGCCTGCTCGACCGCTACCCGGTGGCCGTGCTGGTCCGCCGGTGACGTCCCCCGTGCGGGCCCCGGGGCGGCACGAGGGGCTCCGGGCCCGGCCGGCGTGACGGGATAGGCTGAACGGTGATCATGGCGCACGCGAACACCACACCCCACACCGGCCCCAGGCTGCGGATGCCCGACACCGTCGCGGCGGCCCTGGCCTGCCCCGCCTGCGGAAACCACCTCGAAAGCGACGATCGGGGCCTGGCCTGCGAGGGCGGACACAGCTTCAACGTCGCCCGGGAGGGCTACGCGAGCCTGCTCACCGGCGCCACGCCGCCCGGAACGGGCGACAGCAAGGAGATGGTCGCCGACCGCCTGCGGTTCCAGGAGGCAGGGCACTACGACTTCGTGGGGGACGCGCTCGCCACCGCCCTGCACCGCGAGCTCGGCGCCCCCGCCCCGGTCCTGGTCGACGTCGGCGGCGGAACCGGCCACTACCTGACCCGGGTCCTGGACGCCCTGCCGGGCGCCACGGGGTTGACCGCGGACGTGTCCAAGTGGGCCGCCCGCCGGGCCGCGAGGGCGCACGAGCGCGGCGGCGCCGTCACCGCGGACGCCTGGCGGGGCCTGCCCCTGCGCGCGGGTTCCGCGGACGCCGTGCTCAACGTGTTCGCGCCGCGCAACGCCGCCGAGTTCCACCGGGTGCTGCGCGCCGACGGCGTCCTTCTGGTGGTCGTCCCGGCCGCGGACCACCTGGCCGAACTGCGCTCCCCGCTGGGGCTGCTGGAGGTGGACCCGCGCAAGGACGAGCGCCTGGCCGACTCCCTGCACGGGCACTTCGCGCCGGTCGGCGCCCAGGACCTGCGCGTCGCCATGGAGTTGGCGCACGAGGACGTGGAAACCGTCGTCGGCATGGGCCCCAGCGCCCGCCACATCGGCGCCGACGACCTGCGCGCCCGGGTCGCGGCCCTGCCCGAGCCGTTCACCGTCACCGCGTCGGTGCGCCTGCACACCTACCGCCCGCGGGTGTGAGCGCCCGGTGCCCACCCCGGGACGGACACCGGACAACGTCCCGGGAGGCCGCCCCTCCGATCCGGTGGACCGTGCGGTGCCCGCGGCGGGCCGGCCCCTGCTGGGGGCCTGCGCCGCGTCGTGCGAGCGCAGCCTGGCGGCCTCCCGCACGGCGCACCCGCCCCCGCGGCCGGGTCCGTACCGGGGCGCCGCGCCTCCCACGGGTGGCGCCCCCGGGTGAGGGGTAGACACCCTGCGTGAGCGAACCGGACATCATCCCGACCACGCCCGTCACCCCTGTCACCCCCGGCCTCGGTGTCGACGGGGACTTCGCCGTGTGGGCGCCCCACCTCGAACGCGTCCGCCTGAGCGTGGCCCCCGGGAGAGGCGCCCGGGAACCGGGCGGTTCCGCTCCCCCCGGCGCCGGCGTGCGCGTCGTCCCGATGGAACGGGACGGGGACGGCTGGTGGCGGGCCCAGGTCGGCGGCACCGGTCCGGGCACCGACTACGCCTACCTCCTGGGCGACGACCCCGCGCCACTGCCCGACCCGCGCTCCCTCGAACAGCCGTTCGGCGTGCACGGTCCCAGCCGCGTCCTCGACCACGCCGCCTTCGCCTGGACCGACACCGCCTGGACCGGCCGGGCGCTGCCCGGGGCGGTCGTCTACGAGCTCCACGTGGGCACCTTCACCCCCGAGGGCACCCTCACCGCGGCCATCGGCCGACTGGACCACCTGGTCGACCTGGGCGTCACTCACGTCGAACTGATGCCGGTCAACGCCTTCGACGGCACCCACGGGTGGGGGTACGACGGTGTCCTGTGGGGGGCGGTCCACGCCCCCTACGGAGGCCCCGACGCGCTCAAGTCCCTGGTGGACGCCTGCCACGCCCGGGGCCTGGCCGTCCTCCTCGACGTCGTCTACAACCACCTGGGCCCCTCGGGGGCCTACATGCCCAGGTTCGGCCCCTACTTCTCCGGCGAGAACGCCTGGGGTCCCTCCCTCAACCTGGACGGGCCCGACTCCGACCCGGTCCGCCGCCACGTCCTCGACAACGCCCTGGGCTGGCTGCACCACTACCACCTGGACGGCCTGCGCCTGGACGCCGTCCACGCCCTGCGCGACGACCGGGCCGTCCCCCTGCTGGCCGAACTCGCCGCCGAGGTCGACTCCCTGTCCGCGGCCCTGGGGCGTCCGCTGCCGCTGATCGCCGAGTCCGACCGCAACGACCCGCGCACCGTCCTGCCCCGCGAGGCGGGCGGGCTGGGGATGGCCGCGCAGTGGTCCGACGACCTGCACCACGCCCTGCACGTCGCCATGACGGGAGAGACCCACGGCTACTACGCCGACTTCGCCGACCCCGAGTCGCTGCCCGCCACGCTCAGCGGCGTGTTCTGGCACGCGGGCACCTACTCCTCCTTCCGCCGGCGCACCCACGGCGCTCCCGTGGACACCACCCGGGTGCCCGGGCACCGCTTCCTCGGCTACCTCAGCACCCACGACCAGATCGGCAACCGGGCGCGCGGCGACCGCATGGGCGAACACCTCCCGCCCGGTCTGCTCGTGTGCGGCGCCGCCCTCGTGCTGTGCTCGCCGTTCACGCCCATGATCTTCATGGGCGAGGAGTGGGCCGCCACCACGCCGTGGCCGTTCTTCGCCTCCTTCACCGACCCCGCACTGGTCGAGGGCGTGCGCAACGGCCGCCGCCGCGAGTTCGCCGCACTGGGGTGGTCGGAGGAGGACATCCCCGACCCCATGGACCCGGCCACCCGCGACGGCGCCGTCCTGGACTGGTCCCAGGCCGACGCCGAACCGCACCAGCTGGTCCTGGAGACCTACCGGGCCCTCATCGCGCTGCGCCGCTCCGAACCGGAGCTGTCCGACTCCCGGCTGGACCGCTTCGCGGTGGTCGCCGACGCGGACGGCCGCCGGATGGTCCTGGTCCGGGGCGACCTGCGGGTGGTGGTCAACCTGGACCCGGGCGACGCCGACGTGGAACTGGACGCGGCCCCCCGCGAACTCCTGCTCGCCAACGGCTACCCCAAGGTGTCCGGGACCACCGTCGCGGTGCCGGGGGAGTGCTTCGCGGTCCTGAGGGTGTGACGCGCGCACCGCCCGTGGCCCCGGGCGGTCACCGCCGTCCCGGAGGCGCCTTCCCGCGGACGGCCGGTGCCCGATGCGTTCTGTCACCACAGCCCTCTAACCTGACCTTTCCGACGGCCGGGGTCCGGCACACGAGACAGAGGGGACCACCATGGGCGAAGCCGACTGGAGGCTCGGCCGCAGGTTCGAGGCGCACAACGGGACGGTCCACTGGGACAGGTTCGGAGAGGGGGACCCCGTCGTGCTCATGCACGGCACCCCGTTCTCGTCCTATGTCTGGCGCCACGTCGCCCGCGCCCTCAGCGGCAGGTACACCGTCCACGTGTGGGACATGCCCGGCTACGGCGCCTCCGCCAAGTACGAGGGACAGGACGTGTCCCTGCCCGCCCAGCAGGCCGCCTTCACCGCCCTCCTCGCACACTGGGGGCTGGAGCGGCCCGCCGTGGTGGCCCACGACTTCGGCGGCGCGGTCGCCCTGCGCGCGGCCGTGCTCGACGGGGTCGCCTACGAACGGCTAGCCCTGGTGGACGCCGTCAGCGTGCGCCCCTGGGGCAGTGACTTCTTCCGCCTGGTCAACGCCAACGCCGACGTGTTCGCGGCGCTGCCCCCGTACCTGCACGAGGCGCTGGTGCGCACCTACATCGCCTCGGCCGCCCACCGCGAACTGCGCACGGAGACCCTGGACGCGCTCGTGCGCCCCTGGCTGGGGGAGGACGGCCGGCCCGCCTTCTACCGGCAGATCGCGCAGGCGGACGAGCGCTACACCGCCGAGGTCGAGGACGGGTACGCCCGTCTCGACCAGCCCACCCTGGTGGTGTGGGGCCGCGAGGACACCTGGCTGCCCCTGGAGCGGGGGGAGCGGCTGGCCGCGGCGATCCCCGGGGCGGGGCTCCACCCCGTCGACGGCGCCGGGCACCTGGTCCAGGAGGACGCGCCTGCCGAACTCGTCGCGGCCCTCCTGTCCTTCCTGCACTGAGCCCCGGACGGACACTGCGCCGCGCCCGCTCCCCTGCGGCCCGGACGGGAGCGGCACGGCGCAGGCCCCGGGACGGTGCTAGCCGTCCAGCACGTCGAACACCTCCAGCCACTGGCCCGGGGTGACGAAGCCGACGGGGGCGCTCCGGGTGATCCCGGCCCTCTCCAGGGCGCGGTCCACGCGGCGGGCCGGGTAGGTCCGGCGCAGCGACGCGCCCAGTGAGCCGCCCGCCCCGCCGAACCCGAGCTCCACCATGCGCCGGTAGCCGCCCATCCGCCCCGGGTCGACCAGGGGCGTCCGGCGGCGGCGCAGGACCAGAAGACCGGCGTCGACCCGGGGCACCGGGCGGAACCGGTGGCGTTCGATCCGCCCGGCCAGGGACCACGACCACTCCGGCCACGTGCTGACGGTCAGCAGGCTCCACCGCCCGAACCCGCCGGTGCGCTTGCGCGCGTACTCCAGCTGGGTGACGAGCGTGGCGGAGGTCAGGCGCGGCGCCGCCAGGCACCAGCGCACGATGTCGGCGGTGCGCGCGTAGGGGATGTTGCCGACGACGGCGAAGTCCTCGCGCGGGGGCCGCACGCGCGTGAAGTCGGCCCGCGTGACGCGGACACCCCGTTCGGGGTCGCGGTAGCGGTCCGCCAGGCGCTCGGCCAGGCGGGGGTCGATCTCGTAGGCCAGGACCCGGCGCGCCGCCGGGGCCAGGAACCGGGTGATGGCGCCCTCGCCGGGGCCCACCTCCACCACCAGGTCCCGGGGTCCCACCCCGGCCACCCGCACCACGTGGCGGGCCGCCCCGGGGTCGGCGAGGAAGTTCTGGGACAGGCGGCGCCGGTTGTCGGCGGCGTTCGTGCGCGAGGGTCGTTCGGTACGTGCCACAGGAAGGTCCGTTCCGGCCACGCGTGGTGGCGGACGAGGACGGGCAGCACGAACGGGCACACCTGGCGGCATGCGGAAGAAGGGGTCCGGGCAGCCCGTCCGTGGGAAAGGGGACGCGACTGGGCCTGGACCGGTGGGCCACACGGGGACAGCCGCCCGTGCTCGGGCACAGCCGTCGCCGCTGGGCGGCACGGCGGGGCCCGCTGGGCGGGGTGACACGTACGGGAAACGCGGCCGCCGACGCCGGTCCCTCGCGGGGACCGTGGCGGCCGGAGTCCGGCCTACCGGTGCAGGCGTGCGGACCGGAGGCGTTCGGCGTACGGGTGGGCGTTCACCGTCCGGGCGAGGGCCCGGCCGAAGATCGCGTGGAAGCAGCACATGGCATGCACCGTAGGAGTCCGGTCAGGGAGGCGCAAGGGGTTTTCCGCCGGGGCGCCGGGCGCCGTCACCGGACGGCCCCGTGCGTGCGGCCCGGTGCACGGCACCGCGGGTACGACCGGAGGGGCTGCCCCCGGTGCGCGCCGCGGTCCCGCCCTCCGGCGCCCGTGCGGCCCCGGGCGTCGTGGCGCCGAGCGGTGTCCCCGCGTGGACCAGCGCCCCTTCCGGGTCTGCCGCCCCCGCCCCGCCCGGCGCCCCCGGGCACAGGTGACGCCCCCGCCCCGCCTCGGACACGGTCCGGCGGGACGCACCCGGTTCCCGCACCGGGTGCGGGAAAAAGGTTCGCGGCCGGGGATCCGGTCGCGCCATACTCACGGCCATGCCTGATTTCGCTCACTTCGACACCCGCCACTACCGCACGGTGGACACGGCCACCGGCTACGACGGCTGGTCGGCCACCTACGAGGACACGGTCCTGGACGCCATGGACCTCGCCCTGCTCGACGGTCTCACCACCCCGGACTGGCCCGCCCTGGGACGCGCCGCCGACCTGGGCTGCGGAACCGGACGCACCGGCTCATGGCTGCGGGGGCGCGGGGTCGCGCACATCGACGGCGTCGACCTCAGCGCGGGGATGCTGGAGCTGGCGGAAGAGCGCGGCGCCCACGACACCCTGACGCGGGGCGACGTGCGCGACACCGGTCTGCCGGGGAACTCCTACGACCTGGCCATCGCCTCGCTCATCGACGAGCACCTGCCCGACCTCACGCCCTTCTACACCGAGGCCCGGCGGCTGACACGTCCGGGCGGTTCCTGCGTCCTGGTCGCCTTCCACCCGCAGTTCCTGATGGTCTCCGGGATGCCGACCCACTACACCGACACCTCCGGCGAGGACATCGCCATCGCGACCCACGTCCACCTCATCAGCGACCACGTGCGCGCCGCGACGGCCGCGGGGTGGACCCTGGCCGAGCTGTCCGAGGCCACCGTGGACGACGGGTGGGTGGCGGCCAAGCCCACGTGGGAGAGGTTCCGGGGGCACCCGGTCTCGGCCGCCTTCGTCTGGACCAGGCCCGCCTGACCCCCGGGCCGCCCGCGCGGGGCCGGCGCCGCGCGGTCAGGGCCCGGCGGGCTCCCCGGGACCGGTCAGCGCCGCCAGCCACACCGCGCGGTGGCGCTCCACGTAGTCGGCGGCCGGGCCCCAGTGGTCCGCGTGCCCCTCGGCGTGCAGCCGCGCCCACGGCTGCGCGCCCGTCCGGGAGCCCTCCACCAGCAGTGCGTACATGCCGCGCACCCGGTGCAGGATCGCGTCGGGCAGCTCCCGGCGCTGGGCGTCGTCACAGCCGTAGCCGTCGGCCAGTGCGCGGAGCCGGCGCGCGTCCGCCTCCGGGGCCCCTCCCGCGTGCAGCGGGACGAACCCGTGCGCCGCGTACCCCAGGTCGCCCATCCGGGTGCCCGGCCCCGCCCCGTCCCAGTCGATGAACGTCCAGGCTTCGCCGTCGCGCACCAGGTTCCACGGCGCCAGGTCGTAGTGGCAGACGACCTCCTCGCGTGGGTCGGGGGTCGCGATGTCCCACTGCGGCTCCTCCGGGGGACGGAAGTCGGCGGTGAGGTCGTGGAGCCGCCGGATGATGCCGCCCAGCCGGCGGAGTTCGGCCCCGGTCAGGGGCGGCAGCGTGTCGGACATCCGGCCGGGATGGTAGCGGAGCACCTGCCGTCCCTGCGAGTCCGCGCCGAAGGAGGCCACGGAGGCCTCGAAGGAGCACCGGCGCAGGTGGTCGAGCAGGAACATCACCGAGCGGGACGACCGCGTCCACGGTTTGCGCACGGTCCGTCCCACGCGCACGACCACGTCGGCGACGTTGCCGCCCTCCAGGGGCTCCTCGTACGGTTCACGGCGAGCTGGGTCCGTCATCGCAGCAGTATCACCGGAATCGCTCCGGGACGCAGGTGGTTTCCCCCGGTCCCGTGGGCAGGGCCCGGGCGGTCGGCACGGCGGTCACCGCCCGCCCGGCCCGGGCCGGTCCTCGGCGGGCCCGTGCTCGACGGAGGCCAGGGCCGCGTCGCTCAGGGTGAACTGCCACAGGTACAGGACCAGGATCAGCGCCCCCATACCCGCGAACACGGCGGTCAGGCCGAAGAACTGCGCGATCAGTCCGCCGGTGACGGCGCCCAGCGGCATGGTGCCCCAGGCCAGCAGCCGGTAGGCGCTGTTGAGCCGCCCGAGCAGGTGGTCGGGGGTGATCCGCTGGCGCAGCGACACGGTGATCACGTTCCACACCGACATGCCCAGCCCGCCGACGAAGAAGCCCGCGCCGACCAGGAACGGGTCGGCGGTCAGCGCCGGAACGGCCACGATGCCGGTGAACGTGAGCGTGCTCCACCTCAGCGCCCGCACCCGGCCCAGCAGCCGCTCGATCCGCTCCGCGGCCAGGGCGCCCACCACGCTGCCCGCCGCGGTGGCGGTCAGCAGCAGACCGTAGGCGGGCTCGGACAGGCCCATGGGCGAGGCGGGGCCGACGGCGAACAGCACCAGGACGGTGAACGTCGCGTTGCCGGCGAAGTTGCTCAGGCCCACCATCGCCGCGAACCTCCTCAGGATCCGGTGGCCCCACAGGAACCGGAGCCCCTCGGCGATGTCCTCGCGCATCCGGGTGGGCGCGTCCCGCTCGATCCGGAAGGGCCCGCGCACCAGCAGCAGCGCCCCCGCCGCGACCAGCCACAGCGCGGCCGGCGCCACGAACGACGCCGCCGCGCCGAGGGTCACCAGCAGGCCTCCCAGGGGCGGGCCGACGAACTGGTTCGCGCTCAGTTCGGCGGCGTACAGGCGCCCGTTGGCGCGGGAGAGCTGATGGCGGCCGACCACCTGCGGCAGGATCGACTGGGCCGAGGTGTCGTACACGGTCTCGGTGGTCCCGATGCCCAGGGCCACCGCGTAGAGGAGCCAGATCGACCCCAGGTCGAGGGCCAGGGCCAGGGCGAGCGCGCCGAGCAGCAGGCCCCGCGCCGTGTTGGCGCCGAGCATGAGCCGGCGGCGGTCGAACCGGTCGGCGACGGCTCCGGCCGGGAGCGAGAACAGCAGCCACGGCACGGTCAGCGCGAACACCACGCCCGCGATCAGGGTGGGGGAGTCGGTGAAGCGCAGCGCGACCAGGGGCAGCGCGACCTTCAGGACCCCGTCGGCGAGGTTGGAGAGACCGGAGGAGGTCCACAGGGTCCAGAACCGGGTGCCGAGGCGCGTGTCCCCGGTGTCCGGACCGGGGTCGGGAGGGCCTTCGGGGCGGGGGGTCGTTTCCGTCATGGAGCGAGACTGGCAGATCGATTGAGAGAACTCAATCGATCTGTCGGTTGTCGATCATTGCTAGGCTGGCCGCCATGGGTGAACACGCGGACGGAGCGGGCGCACGACCCCCCGCGCGCAGGCGGCGGGCGGCCACGGCCCAGGAGGTCAAGGCCCTCTCCCACCCGCTGCGGATCCGCATCCTGCGGCTGTGCGTGGTACGGGAGTTCACCAACAAGGAGCTCGCCGACCGGCTCGACACCACCCCCGGCACGGTGCTCTACCACGTCCGCCTGCTCGTGGACGCCGGCCTGCTCCTTCCCGCGCCCGTGCGCACCGGCGCCAGTGGAGCACTGGAGAAGCCCTACCGCGCCACGGGGGAGTCCTGGTGGCTGGACGGGCCGCTGCGCGAGGTCGGGGAGGGGGCGGCAGCCGCGCCGGTGCGGGCCCTCCAGCAGGAACTGGACGAGGCCGGGCCGGCGTCGCTCCGCTCCTACTCGCGGTTCGTGCTGCACCTGTCCGACGAGGAGATCGCCGAGCTCGACCGCCGTATCCTCGCCGTCCTGGACGAGTACGTGGCCACCGACCACGAGCGCCGGGACAGGCCCGCCTACGGTGGCGCGTTCCTGCTGCACAGCATCACCGACGGGGACCCCGCCGCGGACGGGTGAGCCGCCCGCGGCGCGTGCCGGGGATCCGGCTCCGCCGCCCCGGGCGGGACCGGTGGGCGCCGGGATCCCGGCGCCGCGTCACCCGTACTGGTAGAAGAGGAACACCGTCAGGGCGATCAGCGCGATCGCCACCAGTACCGCCGCGGTGATCTTGACCGCGGAGTAGGGGCGCTCGCCCTGCACCTCCCCCGTGCAGCCGTTCACCACGATCTGCCAGCTCCGGCCGCCGTGCAGGTAGGCGCCCGCCCACACCGGCAGCAGCACCAGCTTGCCCGTGACCCGCGAGTACGCCGTCGACACCGACGCCACCCGCTGCTCGTCACCGCCGATGTCGCGGCGGCAGTCGCCCTCGATGGTGCCCGCCATGATCTGCTTGGCGTTCTCCAGGCCCTGCTCCGGCTCCACGTCGTAGCGCAGCGCCTCGTGCCCGGCCAGGTACTCGTGCGCGTAGGGGCGGGCCGCCTGCAGCGGCCAGGGCTGGAGCCTCTCCACCCTCTCCGGGGCCAGCTGGGTGGTGCCGTTGACCAGCACGTCGTCGAAGAACCTCGACACCCGGCCGCTCGCCGGGTACCAGCGCGTCTTGCGCACCTGCCGGGTCTGCGTGACGGTCTTGCCGTTCTGCTGGGTCGTGTACGTCTCGGTCACCCAGTAGTGCTCGCCCCGCTGCCCCCGGTAGTCCGAGACCGTCTGCGCGTCGAACGTCCAGTGCGGCAGGTAGGTGCTCTTGAACCGCTCGGCCTCGTCGACCTCCTTGAGGCTGTTGGGCGCGAACCAGCGGCTGCGCGCCCACGTGCCCAGCGCCTCGCGGGCGGCCGGGCGGTCCACCGCGAACGGCAGCACCGCCTCGGGGACGACCTGGGTGTCCGCGGAGTCGTCGGCGACCAGGGGCGCCGTGCAGAACTGGCAGGACCGCGCCAGGTGGTCGCCCTGCACGTGCGCACCGCAGCCCCGGCACACGAACCGGTACTCGGCCACCTGCGCGGCCGGTCGGCGCGTGAACAGGGATCTGATGTCGTGCTCGCGGATCCGGCGGGTGGCCGTCGGAACGCCCTCCTCGCTGCCGCAGTAGGGGCAGCGCATGCGGTCGGCTCCCGCGGCGAACTCCAGGCGGGCCCCGCACGCCCCGCAGGGGAACTCGCGGGGGGCCGCCGAGGGCGGGGGGAGGGTGGGGTCGGTCATGGCGGCCTTGTGTGCGCGGGGGAGGAGGGAGGCGGGGCGGCGGGGGCCGCTCGGGAGGGCGCCCGCCGCCCGGGGGCGGGGACGGCTCAGGCGGGGGGCATGGGCGGGGGCGTCGCGGGGAACAGCCCGGCCAGTTCCGGGACCTGCCGGGCCTGGGCCCACTGCGCCATGCCCGCCTTCCAGACCAGTGTGTCCGGGGTGAGCCGGCCGCCGCCGGCCTGCTGGGCGAGCCCGGCACGGTCGAAGGGGCCCTGCTGCCGGCCGTCGAACCCGACGAACCACTCGGGTTGGGCGGGCAGGGGCGGGGGACCCGCCGGAGCCTGCTGGGGGGCCTGCTGCGCCGGGGGCTGCTGGTGCTGCTGGGGGTTCATGCTCTGCGCCATCTGCTGGGCGGCGGCCAGCCCCATCCCCATACCCATGGCCTCGCCCATTCCGCTGCCGGGGGTCGTGGCGGCGTCGCCGACCGCGGTCGCGGTCTGGAACCGGGAGTACTGGTCCATGTCGCCGAGCACACCCATCTGGGTGCGCTTGTCCAGGGCCTTCTCCACCTCGGGCGGCAGGGTGATGCTCTCGACGTTGAAGTGGGGGATCTCCAGGCCCACCGACGCCATGTCCCCGGTCAGCGCCGTCGCCATGCGCCGGCCCAGGTCGTGCTGGTGGATCGCCAGCTCCAGCACCGGCACGTCCCGCGCGGCCGTGGCCAGGGCGCTCCCCAGACGGCTGGTGACCATCTGCCGCAGGTACCCCTGCACCTCCTCGGTGCGGAACTGCGGATCGGTGCCGACCAGCTCGGAGACGAAGCGGGGCGGGTCGACCACCCGCACCGAGTACCCGCCGAAGGCGCGCAGCCGCACCGGGCCGAACTCCGGGTCGCGCACCATCACGGGGTTCTGGGTCCCCCACTTGAAATCAGTGAACTGCCGGACGTTGACGAAGTACACCTCCGCCTTGAACGGCGAGTCGAACCCGTACTTCCAGCCCTTGAGAGTGGTCAGGATCGGGATGTTGCGCGTCTCCAGGGTGTAGGTCCCCGGCGCGAACACGTCGGCGATCCTGCCCTCGTTGACGAACACCGCGATCTGCGACTCGCGCACCACCAGCTGGGCGCCCATCTTGATCTCGTTGTCGTGTCGGGGAAACCGCCACACGATGGTGTCGCGTGTGTCGTCGGTCCACTCGATGATGTCGACGAGCTCGCCACGGATGGCGTCGAACAGTCCCACGTGCCCCTCCTGAGTCCCTGGTTGTCACCAGGTTCGACGCATGCCCCGTCCGCGTAGTTCCAGGGTGTTCGCGGTTTTCGCCGTCGACGCGGGCGCGGGCGCCGTGCCCGGCGGGGGGACGTTCGCGGTGCGGCGCGGCGCCGCCCGGTTCAGAAGCGCAGCCAGGTTCCCGCGAGCCCCTGCTGTCCCAGACCCGGCACCGACCAGTCGCACACCCCGTCGGCGAACACCGCCCCGGCGCGTTCGGCCTGCCCGGGTGTCAGCTCGGCGGGATGGGCCCCGGCGTCGAAGGGGACCCGCCGGCACGCGACCACGTCCAGGGCCAGGGGCGCGCCCGCGACCACCCGGGGCGAGGTGTACACGGGGAAGGCGTCGGCGCACACGTCCCCCTGGCCGGCCAGGAGCGGGCGCTGCTCGGCGACCACCCGTCGGACGGGCTCGCCCACCCAGCACGAGTCCGCGAGCCACGGAGGGCGCGCGGCGCGCACGTGGTCGATGGCGGGGCGTCCGGGGTCGGCGCCGCGCAGGTCCCGGATCCCGCTCGCCCAGGCGTCCAGTTCGGCCAGGGCACGCCCGGCCACCGGGGCGGAGGAGGAGAACCCGCCCCTGCCGCGCTCCTCCACGAGCATGACGTGGTTGTCGGCGGTCCCGTTGGCGGCCAGCAGGCGTTCGCGCAGGGAGAACGAGTGGAAGCGCATGTGGATGGTCCCGCCCGGGACGTCGTCCTCGTAGGCGCGGTGGTCCACGACGGGGATGTCGGCCAGGCCGCCGCCCCCGTTGAGCAGCCGGCCGGTGCGGTAGGCGGCGACGGTGGCCCGCGGATCGGCCTCGGTGCGCCCGCCCATCACCTGCCCGTCGGCGTCCAGGCCGCCCACGTGCTCGTTCAGGTGCAGGAACTGGTCGGCGTCGATCGTGCCGTCCAGGAGGGCTCCCAGCCCGTACTGGACGCCGACGTTGTCCAGGGGGCGGCGCGGCAGACCGGTGGCGGGGTCGGTCCCGTACACGTTGGCGGTGTGCGCGTACAGCTCGCAGCGGGCCCCGCCGGGGTTGTCCTCGGGGTGGTGGCGCACGTGTTCGGGCACCCGGTCCGCGCACACGCCCCCGGGGTCGACGCGGTCGGCCTCCTCGGCGAGCTCGCCGATGGCGTCCCAGCGCGCGAACCCGGACACCGCGCGCTGCTGTTCCCGGCTCAGGGCGCCGGGGTGCGCGCGGGTGTACTCGCGCAACAGCAGGGCGTCGGCGGCGGTGGGCACGACGGAGAAGCCGACGTCGGGGAAGGACTGCGAGACCAGGACGCCGTCGAGCAGACCGGGCTGGTTGTCGGCGATCTGGTGCGCCTGGTAGGCGCCCCCGGAGGCACCCCAGCCGAAGGTGAGGTCGGGGGCTCCGTGGGTGAGGGCGAAGCGCTGTGCGACGGCGGCCGCGGTCTCGGCCGCCAGCAGGTCGTTGCAGTTGTGGCCGAACACGTTGAGGGAGGCGGAGGCCACCGCGTACCCCTGGGAGAGCATGCCGTGGTCCAGGACCCCGGCGGTCCTGGCCCCCTGGACGTACCAGCCGCCCGCGCACCCGCCGCCGAACGTGTACACCAGGCGGCGGTTCCAGCCCTCGGGGGGACGCCACGGGTCGGGCCCGGGCGCGCCGGGGGTGTACAGGAGGGCCGTCTCGTAGATCGACCTGTTCACGGTGCCGGTCTCGACCCGCACGGTGTAGGGCACCCGGCGGCCGGTGGAGGTTGTGGTCTCGGCGGCGTCGCCGGGGACCCGGTCGGGGTCCGCCATGGGAGCCCAGGAGCCGTCGGCCGTGCGGTACATGTGGCGGACCACGGTCGGGGCGGAGCAGTCGGCGTCCAGGGGCGGGCCGAGGGTGCCGCCTCCGTGGAGGTCGAACCGCTCGGTGTCGCACACGAAGGGTTCCTGGTGGGGGCCGGAGAACACCGGGCCGGTCAGGGGGTGGGCGGTGACGGTGACCCGGGCGGTGCCGGCGGCATGCCCGCCTTCCGCGCCTCCGCCGGGGGCGGGGTGGGAGGCGGACAGGACGGTGTCGCCCTCGGGAAGGCCGGAGACCAGGCCCTCCAGGGCCGGGGTTCCGTCGGACAGGCGGACCGTGCGCAGTGCGGGGGTGGCGTCGGCGCCGCCCGCCTCCAGCCGTACGCGGTCGGCGGGCACGGCCGCCGGAGGCACCACCCTGACCAGGACGGTGTCGCCCATGACGGTGTCGGGGCGGGAGGAGAGCACCTCCAGGGAGAGGGGCGCGTCGGCGTCGCGGGGTGTCCCGGGAGCGGCGGGCGGGGGCAGCGCCCCGGTGGGGAGCGCCCACAGGCCGGACAGCAGGGGTGTGCCGGAGACGGTGAGGAGGGCGGCGGTGGCGGCGGCTCCGGCGCCCAGGAGCGCGCGGGCCCAGGGTCTCGCCGTCATCGTCTACGGGCCGGAGCGGGGCGCCTCGCCGGGCGGCGTCGGGGGGCGAACCGGTCATCGCTGTCCGGTGCGCCGTTCGCCGCGCCTCCGGCACCGGGCCGTCCGCACGGTGCGGCGGGGCCCGCACGGTGGTGGCGGACGCTCCGGACGTGCCGGACCCGAAGCCGGTGATGTGCTCCCATGACGGATTCGGTACCCCGAACAGGACAGGCCGAACGCGCGGTACGGACAAGGCTGGGGAGACGTTGGCCCACGCCCCGGTGACAGGCCGGTGGCCGCGCCGCCGAGGGGTGGTGCGGCCACCGGCACGCGGAGGCGCGGACGCCCCCGTCCGCTCAGGTCCGGTGGATCCGCCGCCCGGTGACCCGGCCGGGGATGAGCTTCAGCACCTGGTCGCGGTCCCCCGCGGCCCAGGGCAGGGGCAGGCGGCCCTGGGGGATGCGCGCCAGCTCGTCCGTGTCGCGGACCCACCTGCACCGCCCGCTCGCCAGCACGCTCCAGCCCTCGCGGCGCTCCTCGTCGAACAGGTCGACCTGGAAGGCGGCGTGGCCGCGCGCGTAGCGCATCACGGTGCCCGCCAGGGTGGACCGGAAGACCACGGTGTCGTCGAGCAGCGCGTAGTTCACCGGAAGGACCGTCGGGGCGGCGTCGCCGTCGATCGTGAACGCCACCCGGCCGATGTCGCGGGTCCCCATCAGGTTGAAGCAGGTCTGCCGCTCCAGGACCGTGAAGCTCGCCCGGTCGTCCCCCTCGATGACGTCGGCGCCCTCCATCAGCTCCTGGTCGTCCGCGAGCCGGTCGGTCCCCGCGTACTCGTCCGACGTCCGCTGCGCGGGCGGCGGCGCCGCCTCCGCGACCGGTTCCCGATCCCGGCCCGGCGCTCCGGCCCCGTGTGATCTCTCCATGACAGGCTCCCCGAAGTTGGTGCCCTCGCTTCGTTCCCACGCCATCCTCGCCGGTCCTGGCCCCGAAGGCGTGGACCGCCGGCCCCCTGTCCGATGACGGAGGTCCCCCTTTCCCGACTACCCGGAGGGACGCAGGGCTCAAACAGAAAGGGACGTTCGACTCATATGGCGTGAATCGTCCCTGTCTAGGCTGGGTGGACGGGAGCCTGCCCCCGGCCCCGCCCTCCCCGAGGCCGGAACACTCCCGCCCACGGGTGCCCGACAATGGGCACGCGGCGGCGGGCGACCCCGACCCCGGGCGGACGATCCGTCCCGGGTCCCCGCGTCCAGCGCTGAGGAGGTGCCCACCTGATGGGCGGAGACAGAACGATCCGGGTGTTCCTGGTGGACGACCACGAGATCGTCCGACGAGGTGTCGGTTCACTCCTGGACGAGGAGGACGGCATCGAGGTGGTCGGCGAGGCCGGAACCGCGGCACAGGCCCTGGCGCGGGTCCCCGCGCTCGCACCCGACGTGGTCGTGCTCGACGTGCGCCTCCCCGACGGGGACGGCGTCACCGTCTGCCGGGAGATCCGCTCCCTGCTCCCCGACGCCCGCATGCTCATGCTGACGTCCTACTCCGACGACGAGGCGCTCTACGGCGCGGTCATGGCCGGGGCGTCCGGGTACATCCTCAAACAGATCCACGGCACCGACCTGGTCGGCGCGGTCCGCACGGTCGCCGACGGGCGGTCCCTGCTCGACCCCGAGTCCACCTCCCGCATGCTCAAGCGCCTGCGCGAGGACGCCGTGCGCAAGGACCCGCTCAGCGAACTCACCGAGCAGGAGCGCCGCGTCCTGGAACTCATCGGCGAGGGGCTCACCAACCGGGAGATCGGCGCGCGCATGTACCTGGCGGAGAAGACCGTCAAGAACTACGTGTCCAGGGTCCTGGCCAAGCTCGGCATGGCCAGGCGCACCCAGGCCGCCGCCTACGCGGTACGGATCTCCATGGACCAGGGGTAGGCGACCCGCGGGGCCCGCCCGGGGCTCACCCGGCGGCGCCCCCGGACCCCGAGTCGCGCCGGAGCGGCACCGCCCACTCCACGCACGCGCCCCCGCCCGGACCGGAGGACACCGACAGGCGCCCTCCCAGCTCCTCCGCGCGCGAGGCCGCGTTGCGCAGCCCACTGCGGAAGACGCCCTGCGCGATCCCCCGGCCGTCGTCGCTCACCCGCAGCAGCAGCTCCTCGCCCACGGACAGCTCCACGTCCACGGACGTGGCCCGCGCGTGGCGGGCCGCGTTGGACAGGAGCTCGCGCAGCACCGCGACCAGGTGCTCGCCGACCGCCTCGTCCACCGCGTTGTCGATCGGCCCCTGCGTGAGCAGGCGGGGCGCGAACCCCAGCGTCTCCGACGCGGAGTTGACCAGGTCCAGGACCCTCGAGCGCAACCACGGGGCGTCCTCGCCCGAACTCTGGAGGGCGAAGATCGTGGAGCGGATCTGGCGGATGGTGTCGTCCAGATCGTCGACCGCGTTCTGCACCCGCTGCGAGGAGACGGTGTCGTCGATGCGGCGCACCGTGCCCATCAGCGTGATGGCGGTGGCGTACAGGCGCTGGATGACCGTGTCGTGCAGGTCGCGCGCGATGCGGTCGCGGTCCTCCAGCACGCTCAGGCGCTCGGAGTCCAGCCTGGTCTCGGCCAGCTCCAGGGCGACCGCCGCCTGGTCGGCGAACGGGGACAGCATGCTCAGCCAGCTGTCCTGGAACGGTTCGCCCCCCTCGTCCCGGGCGAGGACGAGCACGCCCCGCGCGCCGTCGGGCGGACCGAACGGCAGCACCAGCACAGGCCCCACACCCTGCCGTGTCAGGAAACCGACCCCGCCGTGTCCGGTGGCCGAGACGTCGGTCTGGACGGGTTCGCCACTGCGGTAGACACGCCCCAGCAGGGTCTCGGGCGCGCACGTGAGCGTGGCGCCCCGGGCGCCGGCGGCCACCGCCCCGCCGCGCTCCTCGGGGCCGTCCCACACCCGCACGGTGAGGGTGTCGTGCTCCTCGCCGGGCATGGCGATCACCGCGAGGTCGGCGTGGGCCATCCCCCGGGCACGGCGCGCGACCAGCCGCAGCACCTCCTCGGGAGGGGCGCCGGACAACAGCCGGGTGGTGATCTGGCCCGAGGCGTCCAACCACGTCTCCCGGCTCTGCGTCTGGGCGAAGAGCTGGGCGTTCTCGATCGCGGTCCCCGCCGCGGTGGCCAGGGCGCGCAGCAGGAGCTCGTCGTCCCCGGTGAACTCGGCGCCGTCGCGCTTGTCCGTCATGTAGAGGTTGCCGAACACCTGGTCGCGGATGCTGATGGGGACGCCGAGGAAGGTCTGCATGGGCGGGTGCCCCGCCGGGAAGCCGCGCGACTCGGGGTGCTCGCGCACGTCGCGCAGGCGCAGGGGGCGCGGCTCCTTGATGAGCAGGCCCAGCACGCCCTCGCCCTTGGGCCAGTGCGCGATGGCCGCGATCTCGTGGGGTTCGAGGCCGACGGGGATGAAGCGACTCATCTCACCGTCGGGCCCGATCACGCCCAGGGCTCCGTACCGGGCGTCGACCAGGCTGGCGGCCGTCTCGGTGATGCGCACCAGCAGGGGGTCGAGTTCGAGCCCCTCCCCGATGGACACGACCGCCTCGAGGAGGGTGTGGATGCGCTCCTGGCTCGCGGAGATCTCACCCAAGCGCGATCGGACCTCGTCCAACAGGTCGTCGAGCCGGACCTGGGGGAGGGACAACCGGTCGTGACCGTGGGGTGCGGTGCGGCCGCCGTCCGTCTGGCTCATGGGGGCTCTTTCCCGGCAGCTGTCGAAGGGCTCGACACCGAGTCTAGAGGCAGGTTCCGGTCGGCCGCGGTCGGCTTCCCCCTCGCCGATCGGGCCGGACGGAGCCGCCCGGGAGCAGCATGTCCGCTCCGGGCCCCGGCGGTGCGCCGGCCGCCCGGCGCGGTCAGGCGGAGATGCCGCCGTCGCTGTTGAGGAGCTGGCCGTTGACCCACGCCCCCCGGGGAGAGCACAGGAAGTCCACCAGGTCGGCGGTGTCCTCGGGGGTGCCCGCCCGTCCCAGGGGGGTGTGGCCCGCGCACTCCCGACGCGTCTCCTCCGACATCCATCCGGTGTCCACCGGGCCGGGGTTGACGACGTTCGCGCTCACGCCCAGGTGGGCGAGTTCGCGGGCGCAGGCCAGGACGATGCGGTCCAGGGCACCCTTGCTCGCCCCGTAGGGGAGGTTGCCGACCGTGTGGTCGCTGGTCAGGGCGACGACGCGCCCGCTCCCGTGCCCGCCGGAGAACCGGAGGCCGAACTCGCGGGCCAGCTGCCAGGTCGCGCGGGCGTTGACCGCGAAGTGCCGGTCGAAGGCGTCCACGGTGGTGTCCAGCAGGCCGGAGTCCACCGACTCGCAGTGGCACATCACCAGCGCGGTGACGGGCCCGAGCCGCTCCTCGACCTCGTCGAAGATCCGCGCGGGGGAGGCGGGGTCGGCCAGGTCGGCCTCCACCGGGTGGGCGGCCGCACCGCTCCCGGCCAGCGCGGACAGGGTGGCCCCGGCCGCGCCGGATTCGACGCCCCAGTCCATCCGCGCGTCGTAGGGGGTCCAGTAGGTGAAGGCCACGTCCCATCCGGAGGATGCCAGTCGGCGGGCGATCGCCGAGCCGATGCCGACGGTACGGCCCACCCCGGTGACCAGGGCGACCGGGCGGGTGGAGGAAGCGCGCGGAGCAGGGGGCATGGGGCATGGGGCCATCGTGGCCCGGCCCGCCCGGAGCGGCAACCGGTTTACGCGCTCTCCCCGGCGCGCCCGCGCTCCCGTGCCGGCCCGTGTCCGCGGGCCCTGCCCGGCCCCGCGGCCGGCGAAGACCGCTCACCCCGTCAGGTCGGGGATGATGCGCGGCCCCACCCGCCGCACGTAGTCGCGGAACAGGGCCACCGCCGGGGGCTCGTAACCGCCGCCCGACCCCTCCCGCGGCCAGACCACGCCGATCGGGCGGTCCACACCCTCCCCCCGGATCGCGACCTCCACAGTCCCGGCCAGCGGACCGCGCGGGCGCGCCGGAAGCACCGACACCCCCAGCCCGGCCGCCACCAGGCCGCGGGCGGTCGAGATGTCGTCGGCCTCGAACGCGACCCGCGGTGTGAAGCCCGCCCGCTCGCTCAGCCGGTCGGTGAGATGGCGCACCCCCCGGCCCGGCTTGAGCAGGACGAACTCCTCCTCGGCCGCCGCCACGGCGGGGACCCCGCCCGGGGAGCCGGCCAGGGGGTGGCCCTCCGGCACCACCAGCCGCAACGACTGCGTGTGCAGCACCGCGGCCGCCAACCCGCGCCCCGACGGCAGAGGCGAGGTCAGGGCCAGGTCCGCGCCGCCCGAGGACACGCGGCGCAGCGACTCCGCCCACGGCTCCTGGGTCAGCGAGAACCGCACCCCCGGGTGCTCGGCGCGGAACCCGCGCAGCAGCACCGGCACCACCTCCACCCCGAGCGTGGGCAGGAACGTCAGCGCCACCCGCCCCTCCTCGGCGCCCGTCAGCTCCGCCATCCCCCGGCGCAGGTCGTCCAGCGCCCGCTCCACGTGCGGGAGCAGGAGCCTGCCGGCGCGGGTCAGCCGGACCCCGCGCCCGGTGCGCTCCACCAGAGCGATCCCCAACTCCTCCTGGGCCCGCGCCAGGGCCCGGCTCAGCGTCGGCTGGGGGATTCCCAGCGACTCGGCGGCCTGGGTCACGTGTTCGGTCCCCGCGACCGCCGCCACCATCCGCAACCGGGGCGCCAGCACCCGGGCGAGCGCGTCCGCGTCCGGCCCGGGGGCGCGGCCGCCGTCCGCGTCGCGTCCCGCCTGCTCCGACCCCTCCACGTGTTCCATGCGTTCCAGTATGGGACAGAACGAATCCATGCATTGGACGTATGAAACCGGGGTTCCTAGCGTGGACCCATGACCGTGACCACGTCCCCGCCCGACCACGACGCACGCCCCCGCGCGGGCACCACCGCCTACAGGCGGACCGTCGTCGCCATGGTCGCCGTCGCCGTGGCCACCTTCGCCCAGCTGTGGTCGGTCCAGCCGGTCCTGCCGGCGATCGCCGCCGGATTCGGCTCCTCCGCGTCCCAGGCCGCGCTCACGGTCTCCGTGGCCACCGGAGGCCTGGCCGGGTTCACCCTGGTGTGGAGCGGTGCCGCCGACCGGTTCGGCCGCGCCCGCGTCATCGCCGTGTCCCTGGCCCTCACCACCCTCGTGGGCTGTGTGACGCCACTGGCGGGGGAACTCTGGGTCCTGCTCGCCCTGCGCGCCCTCCAGGGCGCGGCCCTGGGCGGGGTGCCCGCCGCCGCCGTCGCCTACCTGTCCGAGGAGGTGCACCCCGCCGACGCCCCGCGCGCCACCGGCCTGTACATCGCGGGCAACCCCCTGGGAGGGATGGGCGGGCGCCTGCTCGCAGGGTTCGCCGCCGACCTGGGCGGCTGGCAGTGGGGGATCGCCGCCAACACCCTCCTCGGGCTGGTGTGCCTGCTCGTCTTCGTCCTGGTCCTGCCGCGCCCGCGGCGGGGGCGGGGGAGCACGGTACGGGCCGGGTGGCCCCCACCGGGCCGCCGGGGCCCGCGGGCGCCGCCCCGGCCACGGGTCCGGGGATGGGCCGGCGCCTGGCCGCCGCGCTCACCACGCGCGGCCTGCCCGCCCTCTACGCCCAGGCACTCCTGCTCATGGGCGCGTTCATGACCGTGTACAACCTGCTCGGCTTCCGCCTCATGGGGGAGCCCTTCGGGCTCTCCCAGTCCGCCGCGTCCCTGCTCTTCCTCTCCTATACCGCGGGGATGGTCGGCTCGGCGGTCTCGGGGAACGTCTCCCTGCGCTGGGGCGGCTACCCCGTGCTGATCGTCTCCACGGTGCTGATGGCCGCCGGTCTGGGCGGACTGCTCAGCACCGCCCTGGTCGGGCTCATGGCCGCCCTCCTGGTACTGACCTTCGCCTTCTTCTGCGCCCACGCCACCGCCTCGGCCTGGGTCGGCGCACGGGCGGTGACCGGCCGCGCCCAGGCGATGGCCCTGTACACGCTCGCCTACTACCTCGGCTCCAGCCTCTTCGGGTGGTGCGGGGGCCTGGTCTACGACGCGGTGGGCTGGGGCGGCGCCGTGGCGTTCGCTGCGGGCCTGTGCGCGGCGGCGGCCCTGGTGGGGCTGCGGCTGCGCCGGCTTCCCCCCGTCCCCTCCGGCTGAGGACGGTCCGGGCGGAGGCCTCCCGCCTCCCGTTCTCCGGTGCCACGGGCCTGACGCCGCGTCCCGCCCGGACCGGTGCGCCCCTCTGACCGGCTCCGAGCGCGCCCGGCACGTGTCCCTGCGCGCCGCGCGCCCCGTGCCGGGGGAGTGTGGGGGAGACACATCGGCCGGGTTAGTTTAAAATTCAACTACCTTGGTCCGAGGACACCGGCGACTTCGACGGAAGGTGACGACATGGACGTGCGTCCTTCGGGAATCCACCACGTGACCGCGATCGCCAGCGATCCGCAGGCCAACGCGGACTTCTACCTCAACGCGCTGGGCATGCGCCTGGTCAAGCGCACGGTCAACTTCGACTCGCCCGAGACCTACCACCTCTACTACGGGGACCGCGCCGGCAACCCCGGCACGATCATGACCTTCTTCCCCTGGCCCGACGCCCCCCGGGGGACGATCGGCGCGGGTCAGGCCACCACCACGACCTTCTCCGTACCCGAGGGGTCCCTGGGCTGGTGGGCGGAGCACCTGGCCTCGCTGGACGTGCACGCCACCCGACCGGCCGAGAGGGGCGAGGAGGACGTGCTCACGCTGCGCGACCCCGACGGCCTGGTCATCGAACTCGCCGCCAGCGCCGACGCCCACGACACCGACCCCTGGGACGGGGGAGCGGTGCCGGCCGAACACGCCATCCGGGGCATCCGCGCGGTCACCCTGACCGAGCAGGACGTCGAGGGCACCGTGGAGATGCTGAGCGGACAGCTCGGCTTCCAGCTGGTGGGCGAGGACGGGGACCGGCTCCGGTTCCGCACCGGCGCCTCCGGTGACGGGGTGGGCACCATCGTCGACGTCCTGGCCGACCCCGGGGCCCCGCGCGGCCTGGTCGCGGCGGGCACCGTCCACCACGTCGCCTACCGCGCCCCCGACGGGCCCGTCCAGGAGGCCTGGCGCCAGACCCTGGAGAACGACGGCGTGGGCGTCACCGAGATCCGCGACCGCTGCTACTTCACGTCCATCTACTTCCGGGAGCCCGGCGGCGTCCTGCTGGAGATCGCCACCGACGGCCCCGGCTTCGACTACGACGAGCCGCTGCTGGAGCTGGGCCGGGCGCTCAGGCTCCCGCCGTGGCTGGAGCCCAGCCGCGAGCAGATCACCCGCGGCCTGCCCGCGCTGGAGGTCCCCCGGTGACCGCCACCCAGGACTTCGTCCACGTCTTCGAACCCGCCACCGTGCCGGGAGCGCCCACACTCCTGCTGCTCCACGGCACCGGCGCCGACGAGCACGACCTGCTGCCGCTGGGTCGGGCCCTCGCGCCCGGCGCGGCCCTGCTCTCACCGCGCGGCCGGGTGACCGAGAACGGCATGAACCGCTGGTTCCGCCGCCTGCGCGAGGGCGTCTTCGACGTCGACGACGTGGTCCGGCGCAGCGCCGAGCTCGCGGAGTTCGTCACCGCCGCCGCCCGGGACTACGACCTGGACCCCGACCGGATCGTGGTCAGCGGGTTCTCCAACGGGGCCAACACCGGCGCGGCCCTGCTGCTGCTCCACCCGAGCCTGCTCAGCGGAGCGGCCCTCTTCGCGGCAGGGGCGCCGCTCCAGGGGCGCGAGCCCGACCCGGTGGACCTGTCGGGGGTCAAGGTGTTCGTGGGTGCGGGTGTGGCCGATCCCATCACCACCATCGACCAGGCGCGACTGCTGGCCGACCAGCTCGGCGCCAGGGGAGCGGACGTGGAGACGCGCGAGCACCCGGGGGGACACCGGTTGGCCCCCGACGTACTGGCGGACGCCCGCGCCTGGTTCGACCGCTCCCTGTTCTGACCAGACCCCACAGACTGCGGCGGCGCCCCCTGATCCCGGGCGCCGCCGCTTTTCCCTCCTACGAATCTACGTAGTAAAGGCGCAGTTCCTGTAAGGGGTTCACGGTAGCTGACCACCTGAAAAGCACCGAAACGGGCTGGATAAACTCACCACGTTCCCACCCGATCCACCGAAATGAACCCATGATCATCTCTCTCCTCGAACGCGTGCGGTAGATGGACCTCGAGATCCTCGCCGCGGTCATGGCCGTCGCCGTCGCCGCGGGCTGGGTGGACGCCGTCGTCGGAGGAGGCGGGCTCCTCCTGCTGCCCGCCCTCCTCGTCGCCGCCCCCACCACACCCCTGGCCACCCTGCTGGGCACCAACAAGCTCGGCGCCGTCTTCGGCACCGTCTCCGCCGCCATCGCCTACAGCCGCAGGGTGCGCATCGACCGCCGCGTCGTCCTGCCCACCGCCGCGCTCGCCCTGATCGGGTCCGGGATCGGCGCCGCCATGGCCGCCGCGCTCACCGCCGACGTCCTCAAGCCCGTCATCATGGTCGTCCTGGCCGGAGTCGCGCTGCTCGTCTACTTCCGCCCCGCCATGGGGACGGTCCCCGACCCGCGCCTGCGCACCCGCAACAGGCTGCTGGCCGTCACCGCCCTGGCCGGGCTCGGCGTCAGCCTCTACGACGGCCTCATCGGCCCCGGCACCGGCGTCTTCCTCATCATCGCCTTCACCGCCGTCGTCGGCATGGACTTCGTCGCCGCCTCCGCCTCGGCCAAGATCGTCAACGTGTGCACCAACCTCGGAGCGCTCACCGTGTTCGCCTTCGGCGGCCACGTCGACTGGCTCCTGGGACTGACCCTGGCCGTCTGCACCATCACCGGTGCCCAGATCGGAGCACGCATGGCGCTGCGGCGCGGTTCCGGATTCGTCCGAGCGGTCCTGCTCGTCGTCGTCCTGGCCCTCCTCCTGCGCATGGCCTGGGACCTGCTCGCCTGAGCCGTGTTCTCCGCCTCCTTCCGGGCTCGCGTCCACCGGGCTTCCTCGCTGCACCTCTGTGAGCCTCCTGGAAACACCTCCTGGCCAGCCGCGGCGGCGAACCCCCGCCCCCCGGCCCGGAGCCGCAGACAAGACTCGCGGTTGAGCTCCCCATGGGACGGCCTCGGGTACTGGCACTGGACATGGATCCCATGCTGGCCAGAACCATCGACCGCCTGCCCACCGGTCCGGGCATGCTCTACGAACCGAAGTGGGACGGCTTCCGGTGCGTGGGATCCACCGGTCCGGTACGCATGACCTCGAGGTCCGGCCGCTCGCTCCTCCACCGGTTCCCCGAGATCGCCGAGGCGCTCACCGAACGACTCCCCGCCGGGGTCACGGTCGACGGCGAGATCATCCGCTGGTCCCACGACGGACAGCTCGACTTCGGAGCACTCCTGCGCCGCAACGCCGCCTCGGCCCGGCGCGTGCGCTCGCTCAGCCGGACCGAGCCCTGCCACCTCATCGTCTTCGACCTGCTCGCCCTCGGCGGCCGGGATCTGGCGCACCGGGCCCTGGCCCACCGCCGCGAGGAGCTCGAACACCTGATGGCCCAGGTCGTCCAACCCTGCCCGCTGACACTGGGGTGGCAGACCGACAACGCGCAGGTGGCCATGCAGTGGTGGGAGGAGATGCCGACGGTGGGCGTCGAGGGGATCATGGTCAAGGACGCGCGCCGCTCCTACAGGCCCGGACGCAGGGACTGGCGCAAACTCAAGCACACGACGACCACCGAGGCCGTCGTGGGCGGATGCGTCGGCCACGCGAGCGCCCCCCGCGCCCTCGTCCTCGGCCGCACCGACCCCGGGACCGGGGAACTCCGCGTCGCCGGCCGGACGGGCGAGCTGTCCTACGAGCAGTCCGAGGAACTGGGCCGGATGCTGGTCAAGGCCGGCCCCGACCACCCGTGGCCGCGCACCCTCGCGGCGTCCTGGGGGCAGTCGGGCCGCCAGGCCTACACACAGGTGGCCCCCGAGGTGGTCGTGGAGGTGGCACCGGACACCGCGGTGGTCTCGGGCCGCTGGAGGCACCTGATCAGGTACGTGCGGGCCCGCCCCGACCTGCGCCCGGAGGACGTGCCCACGGGACTGGACGTGGAGTAGCTCACCCCGCGCGGTCGACGGCCTCGGCGAGCTGGTCCCTGGACATCTTCGACCGCCCCTGCACCCCCAGGTCGCGCGCCCTCTCCAACAGCTCCGCCTTGGTCCGCCGGGTGGACTCCCGCGAGCGCCGGGGGGCGGGAGCCCGGTCGCGGCCCTTCGTGCGGCGGTCCTCGCGGCGCCGCCTGATCGACTGGCGCAGGGCGTCGTCCAGGGCGACCACGTTCCCGGCCTCGTCCGCCGTCCTCTGCTTGTAGGAGACCGTCGACCCCGTGGCCTGCGCCTCGACCAGCTGTTCCAGGCGCCGGTCGTACTCGTCGTGGTACGAGACGGGATCCCAGTCGATGACCATCGCGTCGATCAGCTGCGAGGCGAGCTCCAGATCGCCGCCGTCGACCTCGTCGACGGCGGGGGGCCGCATCACGTCCTCGGGTTCGCGGACCTCGTCGTGCCAGTACAGGGTGCTCGCGGTGAGAACCCCCTCCTGAGGGGTGACGAGCACGAGGTGCTCCCTGTCCCGCATGATCATCCTGCCGAGCCCCGCCCGGCCCGACTCGCCCAGGGCCCTGAGCAGAAGCCGGTACGGCTTGGCCGAGCTCTTGTCGGGCCCCAGGTAGTAGGTGTTGGCGAACCAGAGCGGGGCCACGTCGCCGGCGCGGATGAACCCCTCGATCTCCAGGGTCTTCGACCGGCCCGGCTGGATGCGCTCCAGGTCCTCCGGTTCCAGGAAGACGTACTCGTCCTCGTCGGGCCCGTGCTGCACACCCTTGACGACGTCGGCGAGGTCGACGGGTTTGCCGGTGTCCTCGTTCACGCGCTGGTAGCGCACCCGTGAGCTGGTGCCGCGCACGAACTGGTGCGTGGTGGGCCCGTGCCTCTCCCGCGCGGCGAACATCTTCACCCCCACGCTGACCAGGCCGAACGCCAGGGTCCCCGTCCATACGGCGCTTGCCACGACTGCCACCTCCCGGCTTCCAGTGTGCGTCGGACACGGCAAACGCCGAGCGGTGCGCCGGTAAAGGCAGCCCAGGCGGCGACGGTGTCCGCGACCGGGCGGAGGCCGGACGCGCCCCGGCGCCTACCGCCGGGGCCGGAAAAACGGGCGGCGCTCGGCCCGCCCCGCCGCTACCCTGACCCGTCGGCCCGCACCCCGCGGCCCGACGCCCCGAGGAGCAGCACTGGAGATCCACGAGTACGCCGAGAGGGACGCCGTCGCCCTCGCCGATCTCGTCCGTACCGGCCAGGTCCGCGCCGACGAGGTCGAACGGGTCGCCCGCCTCGCCCTGGAGCGCGCCCACGACGACCTCAATGCGCTCACCGGCCCCCTGTTCGAGTCCGTCCCCCTCCCGTCGGCCGCCGGACCCCTGGGCGGGGTCCCGTTCGTGGTCAAGGACAGCGGCCCCTTCGCACGCGGCGTACGGTTCACCCTGGGCAGCCGTGCCGTCGACGCCGTCGCCACTGCCGACCACACCCTGATGTCGCGGTTCCGCGCGGCGGGTCTGGTCCCGCTGGGCCAGAGCACCGCCCCCGAGTTGGGGCTGCACTTCGCCACCGAGTCCGCGCGCCACGGGATCACCCGCAACCCCTGGAACCTCGGCCGCGGCGCGGGCGGCTCCAGCGGAGGTTCGGCCGCACTGGTGGCAGCCGGGGCGGTGCCCCTGGCCCACGGCAACGACGGCGCGGGATCGCTGCGTGTGCCCGCCTCCGCCTGCGGCGTCATCGGACTCAAACCGACCCGCGGGCGCACCCCCTGCGGGCGCCTGGCGGGGGAGGCGGGGTTCGGGCTGATCACGGAGTTCGGCCTCACCCGCACCGTCCGCGACACCGCCCGGCTGCTGGACGCGGTCTGCGCACCGCCGGTGGGGGAGAAGTTCGTGGTCCCCGCCCCCCATCGCCCCTACGCCGAGGCGGCGCGCACCGACCCCGGGCGGCTGCGGATCGCGGTGACCACGACCCCCTGGGCCGACACCCGCGTCGACACGACCGTCGCCGAGGCCGCCCTGGACGCGGCCCGCGTCCTGGAGTGGATCGGCCACACCGTGGAGGAGGACCACCCGCACCTGGACCCCGAGGACGTGGTCGAGGGCACCGCCCTGGCCGCCCTGGCCGCGGGGACGGCCCTGCTGCGCGCTCCGCGCCGCCCCGGCCCCGCCCTGATGGAGGACGTCTCCCGGGCGGTGCTCTCCGAGGCCCGGCGGTGCACGGCCCTGGAGGTGGCGGCCATGCTGGACGCACAGCACCGGGTGACCCACCCCCTGGGCGCCTTCCTGGATCGGTACGACCTGCTGGTGACCCCGACCCTGGGGCGGCTGCCGGCACCGCACGGCGCCCTGGACTACGACGCACCCGGGCACAGCGTGCGCTCCTGGCTGCGCGCCCTGCTGGCCTACGGGCCCTTCACCGCGCCGTTCAACGTCGCGGGCCAGCCCGCGATCAGCCTGCCCCTGGCCCAGAGCCCGGAGGGGCTGCCCATCGGGGTGCAGTTGGTGGCGGCGCACGGACGCGAGGACCTGCTGCTGGCGGTGGCCGCCCAGCTCGAACAGGCCGTCCCCTGGGGGGACCGGCGCCCCCCGTTCCACGTGTGAGCCGCGCCCCGCCGATGGGGCCCGACCGGGTCGTGTCCCCGCCTCCCCGTCACCGGTGTGCGCCGGGGAGCCGCAGGCGGCGCCTGGGAGCACGTCACGCGTCAGGACCGGTGCGGGACCCGTGGCCGAAGGGCGGAACGGTGCCCCCGCGGTCTCACACCGCCGGTTCGGAACCCCCGGTCAGCGCGGACCTGACGTCCTCCACGATGCGCAGCGCCGCATAGTGGTTGGCCGCACCCCAGTGGTCGTGGTCCACCCGGTACGCCGACTCCCCGCGCACGGCGTCCAGACTCGCCCACACGCCCTCGGAGAACGTCCGGGGCGCGTCGGGGTAGCCCGATCCGGCCATGACGAACACGGCGTCCCCGTCCGCCCGGTCCAGGTTCTCGTAGCTCTGGGCGATGAAGTCCGTCGAGCCGTCCCCCTCCTGTTGGCCGTCGGGCCTGGCGAAGCCCAGGTCGGCCACCACCTGGCCGGGGAAGGACTCCGGAGTCTCCAGACGGATCTCGCTCTCGCTCTGCAACCGCACCAGCGACAGCTCCGTGGCGGCGGGGTCCACGCCTGCGGCCTCGATCTCCCCGCGGGCGGAGGCCACCGCCTCCTCGTACCCGGCCAGGGCGTCCCCGGCCTCGGCCCGGGCGTCCAGGACATCGGCCACCTCGTCCAGGTGCCCGCGCCAGGACCCGGTGCCCTCCCACTCCAGCAGCACCGTCGGCGCGATCGCCTCCAAGCTCCCGAGCATGTCGGCCTGCGCCCCCACCTGGGTGCTGACGCCGATGATCAGGTCCGGCGCGGCGGTGGCGAGCGCCTCGATGTTGACGTCCTCCTCGGAGGGGGAGTTGGTGACCAGCGTCAGGTCGCCGCCGTCGGCGTCCCCGGGCAGGAACGGCGCCAGGCCCTGGTCGTCGCCGCCGGGCGTGCCCATCGTCGCGACCACGTCGTGGCCCAGGAGGGTGACCGCCGCCAGGGTCGGGCGCCACAGCACCGCGATCCTCTGCGGTGTGGCGGGGATCTCCACCGACCCGTTGGCCGCCTCCACCGTGCGGGTCCCGCCCTCAGGCTCCCGCGGGTCCGCGGGCTGCGGGGAGCACCCGCAGGCGAGGAGCGCGCGAGGGCGGCTACTGTGACCAGGGCGCGTGTGCTGCGCGGGAGCGAAACCATGGGGGCCCTTCCGTGCGAACAGGATGAAGGTAAGGCTAACCTGTCCCGTGGGGTTTTCGGTTTCGCGACCGCGCCCCGGGCGGCCGCACCCCCTTCCGGGCGGTCCCACCCCACCACCCACGCCACAACGAACGGGGAAGCCGTGGCCTTGCGCGCGCCCACCCTCACGCGCCCCACTCTCACCAGGCGCGTCATACGACCCACGGGCCTGCTCATCGCCCTCGGCGTCCTCGCCGTGTGCGCCCTGCTCAGCGTTACCGTCGGAGCCAAACCCATCCCCGTCGCCGACGTCTGGGCCGCGCTGACCGCCTACAACGGCACCTACGACCACGACGTCATCCGCAGCCTGCGCGTGCCCCGCACCGTCATCGGCATCTTCGTCGGCGCCGCCCTGGGCCTGGCCGGGGCCCTCATGCAGGCCCTGACCCGCAACCCCCTGGCCGAACCCGGCATCCTCGGCATCAACTCCGGAGCGGCGGCGGCCGTCGTCATCGCCGTGTTCGCGTTCGGTGCGGGCGGGGCCGCGTTCGTGTGGCCCGCGTTCGCCGGCGCCGCCGTCGCGGCCGTGGTCGTCTACGCCCTGGGCTCGCGCGGGCGCTCCAGCGCCACCCCGGTGCGACTGGCACTGGCCGGGACCGCGGTCGCCGTCGTCCTGCAGGGGCTCATCTACGGTGTGATCGTCCTCAACGACTTCGTTTTCGACCGCATCCGCTTCTGGCAGGTGGGCTCCCTCTCCGGGCGCGACCTCGACGTCTTCTGGCAGGTCGCCCCCTTCCTCGTCGCCGGAGTCGTCCTGACCCTGTGCCTGGGCCCCTCCCTCAACGCGATAGCCCTGGGCGACGACCTGGCGGCCACGCTCGGCGCCAGGATCCCCCTCATCCGCGCCGCCACCGCCCTCGCCGTCATCCTGCTGTGCGGGGCGGCCACCGCCTCGGCGGGGCCCATCTGGTTCGTGGGCCTGATCATCCCCCACGCCGCCCGCGTGATCACCGGCCCCGACCAGCGCTGGCTGCTGCCCTACGCCGCCGTCCTGGGCGCGATCCTGCTCACCGCGGCGGATGTCGTCGGCCGGATCGTCCTGCCCAACTCCGAACTGGAGGTCGGCATCATCACCGCTTTCGTCGGGGCGCCCCTGTTCATCGCCCTGGTCCGCAGCAGAAGGATGGCCCAGCTTTGAGCGAGACCCTGGCGCCCCCGCGCCGCCCCGCGACCGGCCGCGCCACCCCGCGCGGCGCCCTGGCCGTCCGCCTGTTCGGTGAACGGCTCTCCCTCCTGGTCCGCCCCCGCACCGTGTTGGTGTGCCTGGTCCTGGCCGTGGTCAGCGTCCTCACCCTGGCCGTGACGGTGGCGGTGGGCGACTACGAGATCCCCCTGGCCGCCGTGCCCGGGGCGATCCTCGGCTACGGCGAACGCCTCGACGTCTTCTTCGTCCAGGGGGTGCGCCTGCCCCGCGCGCTGACCGCGATCGGCGTGGGCGCGGCCCTGGGCATCGCGGGAGCGGTCTTCCAGAGCCTGTCCCGCAACGCCCTGGGCAGCCCCGACATCATCGGATTCACGTCCGGGGCCGCCACCGGCGCCGTCCTGGTCATCCTCGTCCTGGGCGCCGGCCGCCTGGCGGTGTCCCTGGGGGCCATCGCCGGCGGACTGGTCACCGCGGCGATCGTCTACCTCCTGGCCATGAAGAACGGCGTGCAGGGCTACCGGCTGGTCCTGGTGGGCATCGGCGTGTCCGCGATGCTCGGGTCGGTCCGCGACTACCTGCTGACCCGTGCCGAACTCACCGACGCCCTGGGCGCCCAGATCTGGATGATCGGCAGCCTCAACGCGCGCGGGTGGGCCGAGGTCGCCGCCGTGTGGATCTCCCTGGCCGTCCTGGCGCCCGTGCTCATCGCCCTGGGGCAGCGCCTGCGCTTCATGGAACTGGGCGACGACACGGCGCAGGGCCTCGGCGTCTCCACCCGGTCCACCCAGATCCTGGCCCTGGCCGCCGCCAGCGCACTGACCGGCGCCGCCATCGCGGTGGCCGGCCCCGTCGGCTTCGTGGCCCTGGCCGCGCCCCAGATCGCGCGGCGCCTGACCCGCACCGGCGGCACCACACTGGTGGGGTCCGCGCTCATGGGCGCGACCCTGCTGGTGGTCGCGGACCTGGTGGCGCTGCGCGCCCTGGCCCCCACCCAGCTTCCCGTCGGCGTGGTCACCGCCGTCATCGGCGGGAGCTACCTGATCTGGCTGCTGTACACCGAATGGCGCGGCGGACGTGCCTGAGCGAGACCGAGAGAGAACGATGACCACTCCAGCCGACGCCGGTTCCCGCCTCAACGGCCAGGACCTCACCCTTGCCTACGAGCAGCGTGTCATCTCCGAGAACCTGGCCGTCACGATCCCCGACAACTCCTTCACGGTGATCGTGGGCCCCAACGCGTGCGGCAAGTCCACCCTGCTGCGTGCTTTGTCGCGCACGCTCAAACCGGCGGGCGGGCACGTCAACCTGGACGGGCAGGTCATCGGCTCCTACCCGGCCAAGGAGGTCGCGCGCCGGCTGGGTCTGCTCCCGCAGACCTCCATCGCGCCCGACGGCATCGGCGTCGCCGACCTGGTGGCCCGGGGCCGGTTCCCGCACCAGGGCTTCCTGCGCCAGTGGTCGGCCCAGGACGAGGCGGTGGTCGCCGAGGCCATGGACGCCACGGGGGTCACGGCCCTGGCCGACCGGTCGGTGGACGAGCTGTCCGGGGGCCAGCGCCAGCGCGTGTGGCTCGCCATGGTCCTGGCCCAGCAGACCCCGTTGCTGCTGTTGGACGAGCCCACCACCTACCTGGACATCGCCCACCAGATGGACATGCTCGACCTGTGCGCCGACCTGCACGCCGAGCGCGGTTACACGCTGGTGGCGGTCCTGCACGACCTCAACCACGCGTGCCGCTACGCCAGCCACCTCATCGTGATGAAGGAGGGCGCCATCGTCGCGGAGGGGGACCCGGCGACGGTGGTCACCGCCGAACTCGTGGAGGAGGTGTTCGGGCTGCCGGTGCGGATCATCCCCGACCCCGAGACCCACACGCCGATGATCGTGCCCGTGGACCGTCGGGCCGCGGCCAGGTAGGGACGTCTCCCGCCGGGGTCAGGCCGCAGGGGAGCCGTCGGCCTCCCCCGCGGCCATGCCGTGCGGGGTCGCGCCGATGACCACGTGCGCGTGCTCGCGCCACCCCAGGGACCCGTAGAGGTGGCGGCCCTGCTCGGAGGCGACCAGCAGCCCCTCGCGGGCGCCCAGGTCCCGGGCCCGCTCCGCCAGCGCGCCCATCACCGTGCGGCCCAGCCCCCGGCGCCGGTGCGCGGGAGCGGTCGTGATCCGGTCCGCGACGGCGTCGGCGCCCGCGACCGCCATCGCACCGCTCGCGGCCTCCCCACCGTCGGGGGCCAGCACCCGGACCCGCACCACAGCGCCCTCCACGCGCGTGCGCACACGGTAGGGCGCCGCCGCCGGCACGACCGGCTGCCCGTCCAGGCGGCAGGCCATGAGGAACTCCTCCCCGTCGCTCAGGCGCAGGCCGGCACGGTGCATCGTCAGCGCCACCGTGTCCGGGGCGCCGGTCACCACCGTCAGCCAGTCGCGTCGCGGCGCCGCGGAGACCTCCCCGGCCAGGCGGCGCACCGCGGCGGAGGTCCCGTCGGGGTCGGCGACGAGGAACTCCCAGCGCCGCCCGTGGCCGTGCACGGGAACGCGCAGCGCGCCCCCGACCTCCTCGGGGACCCCCAGGTCCCGCGCCAGGACCCAGCCGCGCTGCCAGCGGCGCAGGAGGTCGTACAGGAGGGGGTGCGGGGGAGGGGACAGGACATCGCTCATCCCACCACCCCATCACGGGGCACCGACATCGGCGGGTTGCACCGCCTCGCGGCGGGCCCGGCGCACACCCGGACCCGCCGCGACTCCTGTACCGCCCCGCACACGTCGGGAGCGCGGCGCCTCAGGCGCCCGAGAGCTCCAGCCGCAACACCAGCGACACCAACTCCAGCAACACCTCCTTGACCGATTCCCGGTCCCGCGCGTCGCACAGCAGCAGCGGCACCCGCTCCTCCAGGTCCAACGCGACCCGCACGTCGTCGGCCCGGTGCGTGCGCTGCCCGTCGAAGCAGTTCACCGCCACCACGAACGGCACCCCGCGCGACTCGAAGAAGTCGATCGCGTCGAAGGAGTCCGCCAGGCGGCGCGTGTCGGCCACCACCACCGCTCCCAGAGCCCCTTCGGTCAACTCCTCCCACATGAACGAGAACCGGCGCTGTCCGGGGGTCCCGAACAGGTACACCACCGTCGACGCGTCCAACGTGATGCGGCCGAAGTCCAGCGCCACCGTCGTCGTGGACTTGCCCTCCACGCCCTCCAGGTCGTCCACGCCCACACTCTCGGAGGTCATGACCTCCTCCGTGTGGAGAGCCTCGACCTCGCTCAGCGCCGACACCAGGGTGGTCTTGCCCGCTCCGAATCCCCCGGCCACCACGATCTTCAGGGTGTCGGGAACAGGACCTGCCCCCTCGGCCTCGATTACGACCAACGCCCCATCCACCCCATCCGGCCTCTCGGGCCCATTCGTTCCACCTCACAACTCGCGGATGCGGTCCAGCACCGTGCGCAGCGTCGCCGCGTCGGGCCGGTTCCGCTCCCAGTTCGAGGTATGCACTGTCACGTACCCCTGGTCCAACAGGTCGGCCAGCAGGATCCTCGTCACGCCCAGCGGGAAACCCGTCCGCGAGGCGACCTCCGCCACCGACAGCGGACGCGCGCACAGCGCCAGGATCAGCTCCAGTTCGGGGTCCACCTCCGGAGCCGCCGACGGAACCGTCACCACCTGCGACGTGATCGAGAAGTCCGAGCGTGAGGGCCGTGTGCGCCCGCCCGTCAACGAGTAGGGCCTGATCAGACTCGACTCGAACGACCACCCCTGCGGGGTCTCTTCGCCAGGCGGCACCGCGCTCACTCCCTCACCCGCTCATGGCCCGCGGGCCGCGCGTCCGACGGACGCCGCGGCCCCTGCCTCACGACCTCCCGTGCCCGCGCCTGGGCAGCGCCGACAGGTGCGGCCCCACCTGGCGCACCAGGCGGTTCACCTCGAACGCCGCCTGGCCCATGTCGCAGGTGGACTCGGCGACCACGGCCAACGAGGCGCCCCGGCCCGCTGCCAGCACGAAGAAGAACACGTTGTCCATCTCCACCACGGTCTGGCGCACCTCCGAGGCGCCCAGTTGCGAACGCGCCCCGCGCGCCAGGCTGGCGAACCCCGACGCGATCGCGGCGAGGCGTTCACCCTCCTCCCGGCCCAGGCCGGGGGAGGAGGACAGCAGGAGCCCGTCCGCCGACAGCAGCAGTGCGTCCCGTGCGCCCGCAACTCTGTCCACCAGGTCCCCCAGCAGCCAGTCCAAGGTTCTGGCCGGGGTTTCCCCGCCCGCCTCGTCGCCACCGGTGACCCGGTCTCCCGCCGTAGTGCCCGCCGACATCGACATCACCCTTCCGACCTCTCACCCGGGCGCGCACCGCGCGCGCCACCCTCATCCAGTTCCTCGGACTCCGCGCGCCCGCGCAGTGTCCCGGACTGGAAGGCACTCATCATGGACCGGATGTCCGACAGCGAGCGCTGCCCGCCCGTGGCCTGCGCCGTCACGACCGGCGCCTCCTCGGGGGCGGCCACGTGCTTGCGTCGCCGTCGGGGCAGGCCCATGTAGGTGTCCTCCTCCGCTCCGGCGGGGAGGGCGTCACCGTCCGCGGGGTCGCCGTCGGGCCGCGCCACCGCCAGGACCGCGGCGCCCGGGGCCCGCGTCGCGGCCGGCGCGGGGCCGTCCGCCACCTCCGTGAGCGACCCCGCGGACGCCGCCCGCACCCCTGCGGGTTCTGCCGCCGGGACCGCCGGTCCGGGGGCGCCGACGTCCAGGCGCCGGTGCGGCCCGGTCGCCTCCCACGGCGAGGGGACCTCCTCGGGGGCGGCCACCGCCTCGCGGGGGATGGCCACCACCGCGAGCGTCCCCCGGTGGGGCGCGGCCCGGAGCGTCACCTCGAAGCCGTGCCGTGCCGCGATCGTGGCGACCACGAACAGGCCCAGGTTCGAGTCCTCGCGCATGCGCGCCAGGTCGAACCGGGGCGGTTCGGCCAGGAGGACGTTGGCCGAGCTCAGCTGGGCGTCGGTCATGCCCAGCCCGTGGTCCTCCACCTCCAGGACGTGGCCGCCGTGTTCGGCCTCCCTGCCCCGCACCGTCACCTCCGTGCCCGGCGCGGAGAACGAGGTCGCGTTCTCCAGCAGCTCGGCGAGCAGGCGGACGGTGTCGGTCCCCACGTCGCCGCGCAGCGCGACGGGGGGCATCCCCAGGATCCGCACGCGGGCGTAGTCCTCGATCTCGCTGGCGGCAGCCCGCACCGCCTCGTGCAGGCGTACCGGACCCAGGCCGCGCCGCACCGGATCGTCGCCGCTCAGCAGCATCAGGTTCTCGGCGTTGCGCCGCAGCTGGGTGCTGAAGTGGTCGATGCGGAACAGCGCCTCCAGCACCGCGGGGTCGGTCTCGCCCCGCTCCAGGGTGTCCAGCAGCCCCAGCTGCCGGTGCACGAGCGACTGCGTGCGGCGCGCGATGTTGCGGAACATGGCCCGCACCCCCGCGCGGACCTGGGCCTCCTCCACCGCGGCGGCGACCGCGGCCCGTTGGGCGTCGTTGAACGCCTCGGCCATCTGGCCGATCTCGTCGCGCACCTGTACCCGCAGTTCGGGCACCTCGGTGTCCACGTCGACGCTTCCGCCCGCGCGGAGCCGGGCGGTCACCTCGGGCAGCCGCACGCGCGCGTGTTCCAGGGTGAGGATGCGCAGGTGCTGCAGCCGCCGCCCCAGGCGCTGGGTGCCGCCCACGGCCACGGCCGAGGAGGCCAGGGCCGCCACGAGGGCGGGCACGCTCATGAGCAGGACGCTGTTGCGCAGTTCGGCGGACTGGGTGTGGCTGAAGGCGGTGACCTGCTCGGCCTGGGTCTCCTCCACCCCGCGCATGCGCAGGTCCACGGCCTCGGCGGCGCCCCGCCAGGCGGTGGCGTTGACCGGGACGGTGTTCTCGCCCCGGATGGGCATGCTGATGATGCTCTCCTGGAGCTGGTACACGCTCTGCAGGGCGGAGTAGGACTCCAGGAGGACGTAGTCCTGGCTGTCCTCGTCGCTGAGTTCGGCGCCGACGCGGCCCCAGGTGTAGTGCTGGGCTCCGGCGGCCGCGGCGAACTGGGAGTGGGCCTCGGCAGGGAAGGCGTTGACGGCCACGGCGTGGGCGAGGACGGCGTCCTGCTGGTTGAGGAGTTCGCGGGTGCGGACCAGTGTGGTCAGCGAGCGCAGGGCGGGGACCTGTGCGGAGTCGGCGCGCTCGACCTGGGCGTCCCAGACGCGCAGTCCGCTCTCGATGATCTCGGTGTAGGCGGTGGAGGCCTCCTCCAGCGTGCGTTCGGCGGGGGAGAGGCCGTCCACCTTCTGGCGGTGGGCCTCGAGCCGGTTGAGGGAGCGCTGGAAGTCCATGGCCTGCTCGGGCAGGTCGTCCTCGTCGAAGGCGTGGAGGCGCTGGTGGAGGGTTTCCACGGCCCTGGAGGTCTCCTGGCGGGTGAACTCCAGGCGGTTGGCGGTGCGCTCGGTCCCGTTGGCGGAGTCCATGGTGGCGCGCCGTTCGCGCTGGAGCCCGCCGATGACCGTGATGACGGGCGTGGCGACCTGCTCGGTGAGGGCCGCCGTGGTGCGCAGTTCGCGGATGTCGGTGACCAGGACGGCGGTGAACGCCGACCACAGGACCAGGAGCGCGGTACTGGGGATCAGGACCAGCGTGATCATGCGGGCGCGAAGCGATCGGCGCTTCTCGTGGGGCATGGGCTCGCTTCCGGGGGGAGAGGCGGGCGAGGCTGGGGAAGCGTCCGCCGAGGTGGGGGAGGACCGGGGTTGCCCTGAGTGAACCGCTCCGAGGGGGATTGCGCAAGCCTGAAACGGCTGATGGGGGCGGGGTTGGGGTGATTGCCGCAGGTCAGGGTCTGGGCCTCAGCTTGGTAACGCGGGCGGTTCTAAAAAATCTACATAGTAAAGGCGGGCGCGTCTCTCAAAAAATACTGACAAAAAAGACAAAAAGAACAAAGGAGCGACTTCGTCGCACCGAATACCAGAAACGGACGTGGATGCAGGAAACCATGCGTGATTTCGTCCCTCATGGCGGGTACGTAGCCTCCTGCGAACGCGTCCGAACCCACGGGCCGCGACCGTCCACTCACGTATTGGCACCATGACCGGCACGGAACCGGGGCGGCCGCAACCGACCACTCCTGTCACACCGTTACCGGTTGCAACAGACCCGCCCGCAGAAGCCGGGCACACGGGGGAGAGGACCCACATGAATCTCACCGAGAACCAGATCCAGGACGGCCTGACCCGGCTGACCGACTGGGAGCTGGATCCCGCCGTCCCCGCCATCCGCCGCACCGTGCGCCTGGCCGACTTCCTGGCGGCCGTCTCCCTGGTCAACGAGATCGCCCAGGCGGCGGAACAGGTCGACCACCACCCCGACATCGACATCCGCTACAACACACTCCACCTGACCCTGAGCACCCACTCCGAGGGCGCCGTCACCGAGCAGGACATGGCCCTGGCCGCCCGCATCGACGAGCTCGTCCCCTGAAGAACCCCGGGGATCCCCGGGGGGCGGGCGGTCCGGCGTCCCGGTGCGGGGCGATACTGGTCCGCATGGAGTCTTCCGACCACTCGGCGCCCGTGCCGTTCTCCCGTGTCAAGATCCGTGTCGGCGCCCTGGTGTTCTGCGGTGACGAGGTTGCTCTGATACGCAGGGACCGGCCCGGTTCGGTTCACTACACGCCTCCTGGCGGGAACGTCGAACCGGGTGAGGACCTGTTGGTCGCGCTGTGGCGCGAGCTCGGTGAGGAGTTGGACCTGGGCGCGGCGCAGGCCGGTGCGCCGGAGCTGTTGTGGGTGGTGGACCAGCGGGTGACGCGGCCCGGTCCCACCCCGTCGCCGCGCAAGCTGCACCTGGTGTACCGGTTGCATGTGAGTCCGGCGGTACGGGACGTGCTGGCGGTGGAGGAGTACGACGAGCAGCGTGACGGCGGTTTCGAGGTCGGTGTCGTCGAGTGGGTGGACTTCCGTGCGGCTGCGGGGCTGCCGCTCTTCCCTCCGGTGGGTGCGGCGTTGGCCGCGTTGTCCTCTCCTCGTGCGGTGGTGGCGGACGCCGGGTGGGGTGCGGTGACGGACGAGGACTACGTGTGGGTGTGATCCCGCTGTGCCGTGAGCAGTGGTGGCGCGGGTGGCGTGTGCGCTGAAGAAGGGCGCCTGTAGCGCCTGACGGTGCGCGCTCGCCGCCCATGTGCTCCGATGGGCCCGCTCCGCGGTGAACCGCCTTGTGGCGACACGCCACCTGTGGATCCGCTGCGGGGGCGCGGGCGATGTCCGGGACGGTGGCCGGTTCTTCGTCGGCGGGCCCGGCGTGTGCTGTCGCCTCTCGCCGAGTGTGTCTGCCTCGGCTTCATGCACCGCGCGTCGAACGCGCCCGTGTGGCGCTGTCGCGGTGGCGGGTCCTGTGGTGGTCCTCCCGGAGTCCTTGTTCTCTCCTGTGGGTCGTGGGGGTCAGAGGCCGACTTTGCGGATGGGGTTGTCGCGCCAGGCGTCGGCGGGGCGGATGTAGGTGTCGACGGCGGTGGATTTTTCGGACCAGCGGCCTTGGCGGGCGATCCAGGCGCGGGGGGCGCCGGCGGCTGCGGCGGCGGTGGCGGGGCCGGCTCGGAGGGAGTGGGCGGTGATGTTCTGGAGGTCGGCGTTGAATGCGAGGCGTTTGACCACGAGGTTGATTCCGGCTCCGGACATGCGTCCGGTGCCTCGTCCGGCGGCGTCGGTGGTGCCGGCGGGGCGGCCGTGTCTGTCAACTGAGCGCAGGAGTGGTCCTTGGGTGATTCCGGTGTCGGTGAGGGCTTGGAGGTAGGCGGTTGTGGTGCGGACGGGGCAGGTGAGGAGGAGTGTGCCGTAGGGGACGGCGACGGTGGCGCCTGCTGCGTCTTTGTCGGTTTTGGAGGTGGCGACGAAGACTTCGAGGCCGTCGGGTACGTGGCGTAGGTCGGTGATGTCGAGGGCGGCGAGTTCGGAGCGGCGGGCCATCATGGCGTAGCCGAGGAGGAGGAGGGTTCGGTCGCGGAGGCCGACGAGGGTGTCGTCGGTGGTTTCGAGCATGCGGCGGAGGTCGTGGACGGTGAGTGCGGGGGCTTGGCGTCGTCGTCCTCCTTGGCGTGCCCATTGGCGGTTGTAGGAGCGCAGTGCCATGCGGGCGGCTTTGGTGGAGACGGCGTGTCCGTCGGCGGCGTGGCGGGAGGCGATGGCGCCGAGGGCGCGGTCGATGGTGGCGGGGGCGAGGGCGGTGGTGGCGAGGTGGTCGACGTAGGAGGCGAGGGTTTCGGCGGTGGCGGGGAGGGGGGTGCGGCCTGCGTGTGTGCACCAGGTGGTGAAGGTGGTCCAGTCGCGGGTGTAGCCGGTGCGGGTGGAGGTGGTCCAGCCGTCTGCGACGCGGGCGGCGGCTGAGGGGGTGAGTTGGGTGTCGGGG